>URIE01000208.1 GCA_900547805.1 uncultured Collinsella sp. | reverse complement strand
GTAGATGGTGTCGCCGTGGTTGGTGGTGTGCGTGGGGCGGATGGCGTGTGCGTAGGCGTCTGCGGCCATTTGGGAGACTTTGGTGGCCTGGGCCTTGGTGAGCTCCACGTTGGTGACGATACAGCTGATGGTGGTGTTGGTGCGGTCGAGCGGCATCTGCATAGAGCCTGCGGCGGCAAAGGCGGCGAGCTCCATGTCGACGATCTGGTCGCTATCGGCTGCGGCGCGCATGCCGGCGACCCATTCGCCAGTGGTCGGGTCGACGACGTTGCCGCAGGCGTTGACCGAGACCACGGCGCCCACCTTGACGGGGCCGAGCGCCACGGCGGCGGCGCCAAGGCCTGCTTTCATGCAGGTGGCAGGTCCCATGAGCTTGCCCACCGTGGCGCCGGTGCCGGCTCCAACGTTGCCCTGCTCAAGCGTGGTGGGGGTGTTATCGAGCGCCTCGCGCACGGCGGCGATGCCGGCATCGATGTCGGGACGCACGGTGGGGTCGCCATAGGCGAGGTCGAAGATGCAGCTGGAGCATACGATGGGTACCTGCGTGGGGCCGACGGGCAGGCCGATGCCGCGGCTCTCGAGCTCGCGGGCGACGCCGCTTGCGGCCTCAAGGCCAAAGGCCGATCCACCCGAGAGGCAGACGGCGTGGACCTTGTCGACGGTGTTCTCGGGGCGCAGCAGGTCGGTCTCGCGTGATGCTGGGGCACCGCCGCGAACGTCAACGCCGCCGGTGGCGCCCTCGGGTGCCACGATTACGGTGCAACCGGTGCCGGCCTCCTCGTCCGTATAGTTGCCATAGCAAAAGCCATCGACATCGCAAACGTCAATGGCCTCAAGCAGTGTATCCATGTTTTACTCCTATCGGTTTTCCGCCGGGCCTTATGCCCGGTCGGGATCCGTACGGTACGCCGAAATTGTAGGCGCTGGGGGATACCCAGCGCCAGATGCAATTACGAGAGTTTTTGAATCGCGCGTGCGACGCGTGCGATGGGCAGGCCCACCACGTTGTAGAAGTCGCCCGAAATATCGTGCACGAGCATGCGTCCGCCGACACCCTGAATACCGTAGGCGCCGGCCTTATCCATGGGCTCGCCCGAGGCGACGTAGTGTTCGATCTGCTCGTCAGTGAGCTCATAGAACGTCACGTCGGTCACATCGACAAAGGATAGGCTCTCGGCGGCATGCGGGGCGGTAGTGTCGCCGGCCTTAACGATGCAGACGCCGGTTGCGACCTGATGCGTGCGCCCCGAGAGCTCGTGGAGCATGGTGCGGGCTTCGTCCTCGGTTGCCGGCTTGCCCAAAATCTTGCCGTCGAAGGTGACGATCGTATCGGCGGCGACGGTCAGCTCGGTGGGCTCGGCATGCTCGGCAGCGACAGCAGCGGCTTTGGCCCGTGCCAATCGCTCGACAAGCGTGAGCGGCGGCTCGTCGTCAAACGGCGTTTCATCGATATCGGCAGGAATGATGCGAATGTCATAGCCAGCCTCGCGCATCAGTTCGATGCGGCGCGGCGATTGCGAAGCCAAAATCATAGCTGGATGCCCTCTGCGACCTTCTCGACAGCCTTGTCGCCGGCGAGCGTGCGCAGCAGTTCAAACGCAAAGGGGAGCGACTGGGCCATGCCACTGGCGGTGATGATGTTGCCGTCCTGCGTGACCTTCTCGCCGGTATAGGCTCCCTCGGGGAAGCTCTTCTCAAAGCCGGGGAAGCACGTGGCGTGGCGCCCCTCGAGCAGGTCGAGCTCGCCCAGGATAAACGGAGCAGCGCAGATGGCGGCAACATGCTTGGTCGTGGCGAACTCGCAGACTACGTCGCAGACGCGCTGGTCGGCGCGCAGGTTGGTGGCGCCGGGCAGACCGCCGGGCAGCACGACGCAGTCATATTCGTCAAAGTTAATCTCGTCAAAGAGCGCGTCGCAGGTTACGGGAATCTGCAGCGAGCTTACGACCTCGCGCGTGGGCATAATCGAGACGAGCGTGGCGCGCACGCCGCCGCGACGCATGACATCGACCATGGTCAGGCATTCAATCGTTTCAAAGCCATCGGCGGCAAGAACGGCAACGCTGGGCATAAGGGTTCCTTTCGTCTGTCTCTT
>URIE01000207.1 GCA_900547805.1 uncultured Collinsella sp. | reverse complement strand
CACCTCCACGGAGCCAAGGCTGACTCCTAGAATCGACGGAGAAATCGACATTGATTCAAGACGAACATTTCGTTGCAGAGCCTCGAGAATTCTATTGCAAAAACCGGTATTTGAGGCGACGTCAACGACTTCGAATCCTTTTTTGCGTGCAAGATCACCCAATGCGTTAAGGAGCACCGTTTTACCTGTACCACGGACGCCTGAGATGCGCATGAGCCGATCGGGGGCGCCGGGACCGTTCTCCAGAGCCTCGGCAAAGTCATCCAAAACAGCGTCGCGTCCGATAAGCTCAGGCGGATTCATTCCCGCCGTTGGCTTAAAAGGATTAATAGCTTTAGACATTCGCCCTCCTCTGCTAGTTTTAACAACTTTAACAAAGTTTAGCAACTTTAGCAGAGTTTAACAGTTTTAGCAGGCTCGGCGGCTTTATGCCTTACCGAGCCTGTCGGGTCCTCTCGCCCGCGCCGATACAAATAGCACGGCGCAGCCCCTCTATGCCGCCCCTACCCCAGCGAGCGGTTGAGGGAGCCGAGCTCGTCGTTGCCCATGGTGCGCCACATTTGGAAGATACAGCCGCGCGCCAGGAAAAAGAAGCCGTTATCGACGAGTTGCACGGCGGCATCCGCTAGCTGATTGGTCACGGCGGGCACCGGCGGCAGCTCGAGCCCCGCCTTACGGATGGTCTCGACCGCATCATCGAACGTCGGAGGCTCGCTGACGCCCATCTCGTTCATGAGGCCCTGCATTTCTTCCAGCGCGCTGCTGCCCGACTCCTCGCCGCGCGGCACGAGACGGTAGCACGCCAACGCCAGCTCGAGCTGATCACAGTTCCAGTACGCAAATGCCAAACGGTAAAACAGGTAGCCGATCGAAGGACGATCGCTCGCGATGCGCAAACCGTGACGGGCCACCTCGATAACCTCGTCAAAACGCTCCAGACGCGCCAGCACGTTAATCAGCGCAAAATGCGATTGCATAGACGAACGCGCCAAATCGTAAAGGCGGCGCACCTCGGGCAATGCGCGCTCAAAATCTTCCTGCTCGGCGTAAAAGCTGCAAATCTCGTGCTGGGCAAAGTACAGTGCATCGGGCGCGCGCAGAATGCGCACGGAGCGATCCTCCTCCATCACCGGCAGCACCATGCGTACCAACTGGTTGTCGCAGAACTGCGTTTGAACCGGCCCCGTTGCCAAGAGCTCGGCAACGGCGCACTTGGCCTCCAGCTCCTCGGCCAAACGAGAAAAGCCCTCAAATGCACCTGCACGGTCAGTTTTAGACTGCTCGCGCAACTCAACGACGCGTGCCACGTACGGGTCGCCATCCTCTTCCATGACTTCCAACTCGTCAGCCGTATCGGCAAGCAACAGGTCGCGCAACGCCGGCGGCAGCGGACGATGGTCGTCACGTGGGCGAGCGTGGACCTCAGCAGGCTCAATCATATCCGGCGTGGTCGCCTCATATGCCTCAAGCATGCGCTTGCACGGCATATCGTCCATGTCCATGCTCTCAAGATCCTTGGCGACGGGGACACAATCGGCAAGATACTCGGCACGGGCAAAGGAATACGTTGCGACGATGTGCACATCCCGCTCGTTGTCGGGAGCGTCAATCTGCACATAGCAGCGCGTGATGCAGGCACCTGCGGCAAAGCAAGCCGCCGCAAGCGTGAGCGCTACGCGCGCGTCGTGCTCCGCGGCCCAGATCTCGCGCGCACCCTCGTCCAGCTCGCGCCAAGCGTCATCCTGAGCATCGTATTCACGCTGCGGCATGGCATCAACGACAGAGCGCCCAAACTGGACGAGCATAATCCCCTCGGCAACGTTGACACGATAGGTATAGTCGAGTCGCGTGACCACGTTGAGCGCCTCGACAATTCGTGCAAAGCGGGTGCGCACGTCCCACTCGCCACCCGGCTGGCACGCAACGGTTCCCGGCTTGGCCCACGGGTTGTCGCTCGACAGCGTTTCGAGCAAGCGAGGAACATCGTTGGTCGTCTTAGAGATGTGCCACAGATCAAAGAGCGAGCAACCCTCAAAGCTTGGCGATGAGGCGACAGGGGCCAATCCGGCTCCGATACGCTCAAGGATGCCCGAGAGGCGGTTCAGGCT
>URIE01000206.1 GCA_900547805.1 uncultured Collinsella sp. | reverse complement strand
GTCTGACTGCTCAGGCGCTCGGCCAGGGCATCGCCGCCGAGCGCTTTGAGCTGGGCCAGGATTTGCTGGGCCGTGTCATCATTCTCAAGATACGTCGAAAATGCGGCAGAGAGTTTTGACACATCCTTAAGATCTTCGGGCGACAGCGCCTTAAACTGATCAGACCGCAAAAAGCCCTCAAACAGCTGGTTGGCTAGTGTTCCCACCTGCTTCATTTGCTCGGGCGCAAGTTCCAGACCGTCAAAGATACCCGAGAAATCGGGGGCCGGCGCTTTGGCCATGATGTCACTAAAGTCGATGTCCTTACCAACGCCCGAAAGGTCAATGTTCAGCCCGGACAAATCGATACCAGAAAGATCGACACCGCCCGCCGCGCCCGAGAGCGCAGATGCATCGAACGAGAACGCGCTCTTCAGCGCCGCCTCGTCCACACTGAACATACTGCCCAGATCCACGCCTTGCTTGGCCTCACCTTGCAACTCCTCAAAGGTTTTGCCCGTAAAGACATCCGTCTCGGGATGAGCAAGCTGCTCCTGGACGATCTGCGAATCGGCAGCGCGCTCCATAAGCTGGCAAGTCAGCGCATGCGTGTAGGCAATGCCCGGGGTCAATGCGCTCGCGTTGGCCGTCTCGTTAGGTCGCACCACGCCCACAATGCGCACGTCAATACCGTCGGCAACCTTGGCCGCCATGAAGTCGGCGTCACCGGACATATCGGTCCACATGCCGGTCTCTTCGTTTTTGCGATACGCATCGGCCGGCGACAGCACCTTAAACGTCGTGGACAGCGCATCGTCGTAGGTAAAGTCGGTGCCGGTCTGAGGCGTCTCGATCTTACCGTCGGCCGTCATGGCACTGTTTACCAGATCGTTGAGCTCATCGATATCCAGCGCACCGATGCTGTAGAGCGTATAGTCGCCCACCGTGCCGCGGCTCGAAAGCACCATCACGGCTTCGTTGGCAGACGTGGGCCAATGACCGGCGACGACATCGTACTGGCTGTCGAGCAGGCTCTGGTCGTCAATCATCTCGTTAAAGACCGAGGTTCCCATGGATTCCATGCTCACCGTTGCCGCCGAGCTCGCGCCTCCGCTCATGGCCTCGGTCATGGCGTTGGGAACCAGCCGGACGGGCTTCTTGTCGCCCTTACCCGCACGATAGACAACCGGCGATACACCGTAGCCGTACTGAATGGCGTTGACCTCTCTATCGATGCCGTCGCCGCCGTCGTCAAGCCATGCCTTAAAGCTCGTCATATCGTTGGACTTAACGCTTGCAAACATATCCTTTACAGCCGTAACCACGGGAATCTTATCGGTTCCCTTAGCCTTGCCGCCGACACTGTCGTCGGACGAATCCACGCTTTCAGACGAGCCATCATCCGCGGCCCCCTGTCCGCCCATCATGGACGACAGGTCGTAGTCCTGCTTGGAGATCGTAAGCGGGTAACTCGAGAGCGTGTCCTCCTCGACCTTTTTGATGTAATTGTTCACGCCATTGGAGAGCGCCAGGATCGCCGCGATACCGATAATGCCAATCGAGCCCGCAAAGGCCGTCATGGCCGTACGGCCCTTTTTGGTCATGAGGTTGCGCGCCGAAAGCCCCAACGCCGTCACAAAGCTCATCGAGGTTTTGCGCGTAGGCTTTGCCTCGCGACGCGCGGCCTTGGCAGCATCAAAGGGGTCGGAATCGTCGGTGATCTTGCCGTCCGCCAGATTGACGATACGCGTGGCGTACTGATACGCCAGCTCGGGATTGTGCGTGACCATGATAACCAGGCGGTCACGCGCAACGTCTTTGAGCAAATCCATAACCTGTACGGATGTCGTTGAATCCAAAGCGCCGGTCGGCTCGTCGGCCAGCACAATCTCGGGATCATTGATCAGAGCACGGGCGATGGCCACGCGCTGCATCTGCCCGCCCGAAAGCTGGCTCGGGCGCTTGTTAACGTGCTCGCCCAGGCCGACTTTCTCCAACGCCTCGCGCGCACGTTGGCGGCGCTCGGCATGCCCCACGCCCGTGAGCGTGAGCGCCAGCTCCACGTTTTCCAAAATGGTCTGATGCGGAATGAGGTTATAGCTCTAGAACACAAAGCCGATGCGATTGTTA
>URIE01000205.1 GCA_900547805.1 uncultured Collinsella sp. | reverse complement strand
GACCAGTCCATTTACAGCTGGCGTGGCGCCGACATCACCAATATCCTGGACTTTGAGAAGGACTTTAAAGGCTGCAAGACCGTCAAGCTGGAGCAGAACTACCGCTCCACGGGTCATATCCTTAACGCCGCCAACGCCGTGGTGCGCCACAACTCGCGGCGCAAGGACAAGCGCCTGTTTACGGCCGAGGGCGATGGCGAGAAGATCCAGGCTTTCCAGGCGAGCGATGAGCGCGACGAGGGCCGCTGGATTGCCGGCGAGATCGAAAAGCTGCATTCCAAGGGCACGAGCTACGACGACATCGCCGTGTTCTATCGCACCAACGCCCAGTCGCGTATTCTCGAAGATATGTTCCTGCGTGCGGGCGTGCCCTACAAGATCGTGGGCGGCACGCGATTCTTCGACCGCGCCGAGATCCGCGACGTCATGGCCTACCTCAAGATGATCGTGAACCCGGCCGACGAGATGAGCGTCAAGCGCGTCATCAACACGCCGCGCCGCGGCATCGGCTCCACCTCGATTCAAAAGATCGAGCAGCTGGCGCGCGACAACCGCTGCTCGTTCTTCCAAGCCTGCGAGATTGCATGTGCCGAGACGGGCATGTTTAGCGCCAAGGTGCGCAACGGCCTGTCGAGCTTTGTGGCGCTGGTGCGTGAGGGTCGCCGCATGGACGGTGAGCTCAAGGATGTTGTCGAGATGATTGTCGACAAGACGGGCCTGCTGCAGGCGTTTCGCGCCGAGGGCACCATGGAGTCCGAGAGCCGCGCCGAGAACATTCAGGAATTCTTGGGCGTTGCCGCCGAGTTTGAGGAGACGCACGAGGATATCGAGGGTACGCTCGAGAGCTTGGAAGAGCTGCGTGCGGCTGGCGTGGCCGACGTGCCGGATGCCGCAGAGCCCGAGTCCGTCGTGGTGAGCGCGCCCGCACCCGAGCCGGGTCCGTCCGCGCCTGCGTCTTCGTTCGAGGCGCTTGTCGGCGCGCGCGATGCCGCAGGCTCCAATCCGCTCGAGAGTTTGGCTGCCCCGGCGCTCTCGCCGCAGGATGCCCTGGCCGCCGCCATCGCGGGTAACGCCTATGCCGCGCCGACGGAGCTGCCGGCCGGCGCCGTGCATGCCGACGAGATCGAGCGCGCGTACGGCCCGCTCACCTGTAAGGCGCTGCCAGCGCTCATGGAGTGGCTGGCCTTGCGCTCGGACCTGGACTCTCTGGCCGGCGAGACACATGCCATCACCATGATGACCATCCACTCCGCCAAGGGCCTGGAGTTCCCGGCGGTGTTCGTGGCCGGCATGGAGGAGGGCATCTTCCCCCACGTGCACGATTTTGGCGGCAGCGACGATCCGGGCAAGCTCGAGGAGGAGCGTCGCCTGGCCTACGTCGCCATCACGCGTGCCCGCAAGCGTCTGTTCCTGACCTATGCCGCCACGCGCCGCACCTACGGTTCGACCTCGGCCAATCCTCGTTCGCGCTTTCTCAACGAGATCCCGTTTGAGGATATCGAGTTTAGCGGTATCGGTTCTGCCGGTTTTGAGGGCACGGGCTGGGAGAAGCGCGGTGACCGTCACGGTACCTTTGGCTCGGGCATGGGCTCGGACATGTACGGTGGCAAGGTATTTGGCTCGCATACGCGCTCAACCGGCGGTTCCGCCTCGCGTGGCGGATCGAGCTTCGACGACTTCTTTGGCGGCAGCAGCTACGGTACCGAGCGCCATCGCGGGGTGTCGCCCGATGCCGGCCGCGTGGCCTCGACCTTTGGATCGGGTGCGCCGCGACCCAAGAAGTCCACGTCTAAGGTGTCGCCGACGGTGGAGCGCAAGGTCGATCGCGCCAGCGCATCGCAGGACTTTGCCGCGGGCGATACCGTGAGCCACAAGACCTTTGGCACCGGTACCGTTATCGGCGTCGCGGGCGACATGATCGAGGTTCAATTCGAAAAGACCGGTCAGACCAAAAAGCTTATGAAGGGCTTTGCGCCTATAGTGAAACTGACCTAGGCGGCTTTCCCAGGCACGGCACCTCGGCCTTCAATCGTCGGGCATGACCTCAAGGTCTATGCCCTCCTCTTTCAGGCCGATCTGCCGCACCTGGAAAACCCGTACATCCGGCTAGGCGGGCGCGCCGGGGGCTTTGGTCGCCTGCTCGGACAGTCCTGACTCGCACGGAGAGCACATTAAGTGCTCTCCGGCTCGTGCGGAACTCGCGATCGACCTTAT
>URIE01000204.1 GCA_900547805.1 uncultured Collinsella sp. | reverse complement strand
CCCGATGGCGGTCTGGCCGTCGCCCGCGCGAGCTATGTTGCCGGCTGCTCGTCCACGTCTAACGTGCTTGCCGGGCGCCGTTACGGCATCCCCGTCTTTGGCACCCACGCGCACAGCTGGGTGATGAGCTTTGACTCCGAGCTCGAGGCCTTCCGCGCCTTTGCCAAGTCGAGCCCCAAGAATTGCACGCTGCTCATCGACACCTACGACGTGCGCGAGGGCTGTGAGCATGCCATTACGGTTGCCAAGGAGATGGAGGCGGCGGGCGAGCGCCTGTCGGCTATCCGCATTGACTCGGGCGACCTGGCCAAGCTCTCCAAGTATGTCCGCGGTCGTTTCGATGCCGAGGGCCTGCCTTATGTGGGGATCTCGGTGTCCAACGACCTGGACGAGTACACGATTCAGTCGCTGCTCGACCAGGGCGCGCCCATCGATAGCTTTGGCGTGGGCACCAAGCTCGCGACTTGCTACGATCAGCCGGCGCTGGGCGGCGTGTACAAGCTTTCCGCCCGTCGTGCGAGCGATGCGGAACCGTGGACGCCGGTGGTAAAGCTCTCCGAGCAGCCCTACAAGCGCACGATTCCGGGCGTGCAGCGTGTGCGCCGCTATTACGACGGCTTTGGCGGCCCGGTCTGCGACATGATCTATGACGAGGACCATCTGGCGGGGGAGGGCGCCGCGCGCGGCAATACCCTCGTGGCCGTGAACGATGCCGCCCTGGTGACCGATGTGTCGGAGCTTGAGTATCGCGAGCTGCTGGTGCCGATCGTGCGCGATGGCAGTGCGGTGGCTCCGCGTGAGAGCATCCAGGACGCGCGCGAGCGCTGTGCTTGGGCGCTCGATCATCTGGACGCAGCTTTCAAGCGCTTCCTGTACCCGCAGACCTATGTGGTGGGCATGGAGCAGGGCCTGGCTCAGGTGCGCGACGAGCTCGTGCGCAAGAACATGGCCGCGGCTTCGGCCTTCCCCTGGGCAAAATGATCCGAAGGGGACGGAGGAAAACGGATCACTTTCGTCCGCCCCGCACCAGGTGCCCCGGCCGCTCAACATTCGATTGGCTTGACGTATGACGACTTCCTATAAAACAATGGTGGTAAAGATCGGTTCGTCCACGGTGGTGGGTGCCGACGGTAAGGTCAACCGCGCGTTTATCGGCGGCCTGGCCGATCAGGCCGCGGCCCTGCGTAAGCTCGGCTGGCGCTTGGTCGTGGTGAGTTCGGGCGCCATTGCCTGTGGCTATCCCGTGCTGGGCTTCGACCGCAAGCCGGTCGGTGACCTGCCGAGCCTGCAGGCCTGCGCCTCGGCCGGTCAGTGCATCATCTCGTCGGCCTACGACGAGGAGTTCCATGCACGTGATCTGCTCACCTCGCTCGTGCTGCTCACACGTCACGACACGGCGCGTCGCACGTCCTATCTGCACGCGCGCGACGCCCTGCTGCGTCTGGTGGAGCTGGGCGTGGTGCCGGTCGTCAACGAGAACGACACCGTCACCGTCGATGAGATCAAGTTCGGCGACAACGACACGCTGGCGGCGCTCGTGAGCTGCCTGGTTTCCGCCGACCTGTGCGTGACGCTGTCCGACATCGATGGCCTCTACACCGCCAATCCGCACGAGGACCCGACGGCCGAGTTTGTCCCGGTCGTGCATAAGATCGATGCCAAGATCATTGCCTCGGCGGGCGATTCTTCGACCTCGGTGGGTACGGGCGGCATGATCACCAAGATTCGCGCGAGCCGCATTTTGATGACGGCTGGCATTCAGAGCGTGATTTGCTCGGGCGAGGAGCCCGATGCGCTCGTGCGTCTGGCCCGCGGCGAGAGCGTGGGCACGCTGTTCGACCCGCCGGCTGAGCGCCTGGATATTGCGCCCCGCAAGCTGTGGATCGCGCTGGGCGACAAGGCCCACGGCTCGGTGACGGTTGATGACGGTGCCGCGAAAGCTCTGGTCGGCCACGGGTCGTCCCTGCTTGCGGTGGGTATTCGTGAGGTCGATGGCGAGTTTGTCGAGGGCGATGTGCTCGACGTGTGCGACCCGAGCGGCATGGTTGTCGCGCGCGGTATCGCCGAGGCCGATTCGGACGTGTTGGAACTTGCTGCCGGCCGCCGCCAGGACCAGATCGCCAGCAACCGCCTGCTCGCAAACCTGGCCGAGAAGCCCGCGATCCATCGAGATAATCTGATCGTCTTCGCCTAACCAATTGACGCTGCAAACGCCCCTAAG
>URIE01000203.1 GCA_900547805.1 uncultured Collinsella sp. | reverse complement strand
CAGGGTGACCGTGCACGCGTGGGTACGCTGACGGGCATGGTGTGTATTCTCGCCAATGTGGCACTTTGCGCCGCGAAAGGCGCTATCGGAGTGGTGTCAGGCTCGGTTTCGATCGTAGCGGACGCCATGAATAACCTTTCCGATGCCAGTTCGAACATCGTGAGCGTTTTGGGCTTTAAGCTGGCGAGCAAGCCCGCCGACCCCGAGCATCCTTACGGCCATGGTCGTTACGAGTATCTTTCGGGTCTGGTCGTGGCGGCCCTTGTGCTACTTATTGGCGTTGAGCTCGTTAAGTCCTCGGTAGAGCGAATTATCCATCCTGCACCCGTCGAGTTCTCGCTTGCCCTGGTTGCGGTTCTTGTGCTGTCGATGGCCGTAAAGCTGTGGATGGCGGCACTTAACCAAAAGCTCGGCGATCGCATTGAGTCCGAAACGCTGCACGCGACCGCGCAGGACTCTAAAAACGATGTCCTTGCCACAGGCGCCGTATTGATCTGTGCAATTGTTTCGCAGGTGGCACATGTAAATCTTGATGCTTGGGTTGGACTTGCCGTTGGCGCCTATATTGGCTGGAGCGGGTTTGATCTGATTCGTGATACGGTGAGTCCGCTGTTGGGCCAGGCTCCCGATCCAAAACTGGTCAAGCACATCCGAGACAAGATCATGAGCTACCCGGGTGTTTTGGGCGTTCACGACTTGATGGTCCACGACTACGGCCCGGGCAGGAAGTTCGCAAGCGCTCATGCCGAGATGGCGGCCGAAACCGATCCGCTGGAGAGTCATGACACGCTCGACAACATCGAGCAGGCGTTTAGGAAAGATGACGGTATGATCGTCACGCTTCATTACGACCCCATCGTGACCGACGATCCAAAGGTGGCAGATATGCGCCTGTGCATCAACGCGATGGCCAAGCAGGTCGACGGCCGTATTTCGATCCACGACCTGCGCTGCGTGCCAGGCCCTACGCACACCAACGTGATTTTTGACTGCGTGCGTCCCTCGGATTTAACGATGAGCGCCGATGACCTTAGGCGCATGCTGGCGCAGCAGGTGGAGTCCGAATATCCCAAGTCGATAGCCAAGATTACGGTCGATGAAGACTACGTCGGCGCGGCACGCGAGTAGGGTTGTATCGGTAGAGCCGTTCGTGCAAAAGGGGAGACCATGAAGAAACTGTATCTGCTCCGTCACGGTCAGACGGAGTTCAACGTCAAAAAGCTCGTCCAGGGCCGCTGCGATTCACCGCTAACGGACCTGGGCCGCCAGCAGGCCGCAAAGGCCGCCGCATGGCTCAAAGCCCACGATGTTGTTCCCGAAAAGGTGGTCTCTTCACCCTTAGGCCGAGCCATGGACACGGCAAGTCTGGTCGCAGCCGAGCTCCTCGGCCCGGACGCCGCCGTCGAGCCCTGCGAGGGTATCATCGAACGCTGCTACGGTACCTTCGAAGAAGGCCCCCACGACGCGCTACCCACCGACGTCTGGGACCCCGGCGAGGATTTAGTCCCCTTTGGAGGGGAGGGAAGCCAAGCTCTACAAGCTCGCATGGTAAGCACCCTTACCAATCTTATGGGCATTGATGGCGTCAAAACTCTCCTTGCAGTAAGCCACGGCAGCGCCAGCCGCCAATTCATCAAAGCCACCGCCCCAGAGGGCTTTGAGCTCCCAGCAAAACTCCCCAACTGCGCCATCATGATCTTCAGTTTTGAGGATTCGCAAGAAGAATGCGACACGTCCCAAGGCAAGTTCACCTTGCGGCAAATCATTGATCCCCAACAAAGTCATTAGCCTGAGCGAGCAAAGTTAAGCAGACATCAACGTGTCGTCTCCCGAGCTTTGGCTTGACACGCTGAACATCTACAAGGATAACCTTGAGGCCGTCAAGGCGTTCCTGGCCGACGCCCGCGCCATGGGCGATGGTCGCCTCAATGTGGTGCTCACCGGTGCCGGCACCTCCGATTACGTGGGTGAGGTTGTCGCCCTTAACCCCGACCTATCCCTCGTCGAGACCTATCTCGGTGGCGAGAGCGTCTACACTGAGAAGTAGCTGCTGACCTATTTGCGATTTGATGCGAATAATGAGACCCCGATTCGGCTTTATCGAATCGGGGTCTTTGCTGTGGTGTCCAGCTAGATCAAAACAGGCTTATTCTGCGACGATGATGCGAGTTGATTCGAGAACCATGGAACGCTGTTTGTCGTTGACATTTGCATCGGTGATGAG
>URIE01000202.1 GCA_900547805.1 uncultured Collinsella sp. | reverse complement strand
TCGTAGTCCTGGCGGTCGGCAAGGTCGCGGTTGCGCGCCTCGAGCGCGAGGGCTCGTTCCTGCAACTCGTCACGGGTGCGACGCATGCGCTCCTGCTCGCGCTCCAGCTGGGCGGTGCGCAGAGACAGTAAGGTGGCGGCGACTGAAAGGATGGCGGTCAACAGCAGCGTGCGGGTGGGAAGCGCGCCGGCGTGGGCATATGCGACGAGCGCGCAGGCAAAGATGGCGCCGGCGCCCAGTGCGCCCCAGACGTGCTCACGGCGCACGTATCGCGCGATGTCATAGAAGGCGAGGGGCGCAAACGGCACAAACGACGGCACAAAGACGGCCACCATAATGTAAGCATAGCTCGCGGCCTCACCGGCGCGGCGGGCGCGTTCCCCTTGCGCAATTTCCGTAAGCGAGGCGACTACGACGCCAAGACAAAACGCCGCGACCAAGCAAGCATCCACGGCAAGGCCCAGAGCGGCCGCGATGCAGCACGCCAACACGATCGATTTGTCGAATAGCCTGTTCATACGGGTATTGTACGCGATGGTGCGCGCGACGATTGCTCAGGTGCCGCAACCGTGACATTCCTCCCACCCGCCTCCGCCGCACTCGTGACAAAGCTCACTGGTGCGCGCCGCCCACACCTGCGATGATGCAATCGTACCGGGCCGAAATCAACAGAAGGGCCGCCTCATGACAGACATCGTCCACGTCGAAAACCTCGTCAAGCGCTACGACGATCTTATCGCGCTCGACCACTTTAACCTGAGCATCGCCCCCGGCGAGATCTTTGGCCTGCTGGGTCCCAACGGCTCGGGCAAAACCACGTCCATCAACTGTATTTTGCAGCTGCTTGCCTACGACAAAGGCACCATCGAGCTGTTCGGCGAGCCCATGACGCCCGCCCGCTACGACCTTAAGCGCCGCATTGGCGTGGTGCCGCAGCAGGTGGCGGTGTTTGACGAACTCACGGTGCGCGAGAACATCGACTATTTCTGCAGCCTCTACGTTAACGACCGCAAGCGCCGCCGTGCGCTGGTGGACGAGGCGATCGACTTTGTCGGCCTGGGCGACTTTGCCAAGTTCCGCCCCGGCAAGCTCTCGGGCGGCCTGGCGCGTCGCCTCAACATTGCCTGCGGTATCGCGCACAAGCCCGAGCTCATCTTTTTTGACGAGCCCACGGTGGCGGTCGATCCGCAGAGCCGCAACGCCATCCTGGAGGGCATCTGCCGCCTGCGCGACGAGGGCGCCACGGTGGTGTATACCAGCCATTACATGGAGGAAGTCGAGCAAATCTGCAGCCGCATCATGATCATGGACGGCGGCCGCGTGCTGGCGCAGGGCACCAACGACGAGCTCAAGCGCATGATTCAGATGGGCGAGAAGATCGTGATCGAGGTCGGTGAGGTGCCGAGTGCGGCACTCGCCGCCGTTGCGAGCCTGCCACATGTCCTGGACCTGGCGGCGACGGCGGGCCAGCTCACGTTCTCGTGCGAGGCGAGCCCGCATAACCTGACCGACATCCTCGATACGTTGCGCTTGCATGACGTGGCGCTCGGCCGCATCTACTCCGAGCCGCCGACCCTCAGCGACGTGTTCCTCAAGATCACCGGCCGCGAGCTGCGCGACTAGGGGGTAGCCATGTTCAACACTATCATTACCACGCTCAAGACGCTGCTGCGTCGGCCGAGCACGTGGGTCTGGGGCGCGATCTTTCCCGTTGCGCTTTCCACGATGTTCATGTTTATGTTTGCGAACCTGAGCTCTGACGGCAGGGTCGACCCGGTACCGGTTGCCGTCGTCGCCGACGAAGCCTGGAGCGCATCGACCTTTAAGGACGTGGCGGCCTCGCTTGCCGAGGAGGGCGACGACCAGCTGCTCGAGATCAACGAGTGCGACGATGTGACCGCCGCGAACCGTGCGCTCAAGGCCGGCGAAGTGGCGGGCATCTATACGGTCGACGCCGAAGGCGCGCCCAAACTCACGCTGCTTTCGAGCTACGACAGCTCGCGCGCCTCGTCGGTGCTCACCGACCGCAGCATCTTGGAGACGGTAGCGAGCTCGTATACGCAAAATGCCGAGCTCATGCGCCAGATCGCCCAGGACAACCCGGCGGTGCTCGCCGACCCGGAGACGGTTGCGCGCGCTCTGTCGCTCGAGGGCGGTACCCGCCGCGTAAGCCTGACGCGCACCACGCCCGATGGTACGACCATCTACTACTACGCGCTCTTTGGCCTGGTCGCGATGATGTCT
>URIE01000201.1 GCA_900547805.1 uncultured Collinsella sp. | reverse complement strand
GGTGGACGACGATAAGGAAGAGGGCGCGCTCTTTGGCCTGACGCGCACGCTGTGGCTGGCGACCTCCAAGGGCCTGTTTGCGCTTGAGGAGGGCGACAACAGTGCGGCGGTCGAGGCTGAGGGTTTCAACGTTGCCCACGGCGTGATCGCCGGCGTACTCGCGCGCCTGTTTATGGAGGGTCGTTTGGCGAGCCCGGACATGAAGGCCCTGCTGCACGAGCTTTCGCCCATCGATTCTTCTGAGCCCGAGCTCATGGACCCGCTGTCGGCCGATTCCACCCGTATCTTCGATACCGTGGTGGCGGCCTACTTGCTTGATTCCGATCGCTCCGAATTTGACGAGGCATATCTTGCCGATACCTATCTGCAGATGTCGTTGCCTGCGGCCCGCGGCGCGGAGGGTGCTGGCGAGGACGCTCCTGCGCCTGCCGCCCGTACTGCGGCCCTGACGCTGGCGCTCGTGGCGCCGTTGCGCGAGTGCATGACCCGTGAAAATGCCGCCAACGTATTCGATGGCATCGAGATGCCGCTCGTTCCGGTACTTGCCAAGATGGAGCGCGCGGGCATGCTCGTGGATCCCGATCGCCTGCACAGTCTATCTGAGGGTCTGGCGACCCAGATTGCCGAGGTCGAGCGCAGCATTCGCGACCTGGCGGGTGACGAGACCTTTAATATCGGCAGCCCCATGCAGCTGTCGCACGTACTTTTTGATGTGATGGGGCTTCCGACCAAGGGTCTCAAAAAGACCAAGCGCGGCTACTATTCGACCAACGCCAAGGTGCTGAGCGACCTTGCCCGCGACCACGAGATCGTGCGCCTGATTTTGGACTGGCGTGAGAAGTCCAAGATTAAGTCGACCTATCTGGACACGCTGGGCCCGCTGCGCCGTGGTGACGGGCGTGTGCACACCACGTACAACCAGACCATCACCGCGACGGGGCGTTTGTCTTCGAGCGACCCCAATCTGCAAAACATTCCGACGCGCTCGGAGCTGGGGCGTACCGTCAAGACGGCGTTCTCGGCGGGCGAGGGCAGCGTCTTTTTGGCGGTGGACTACTCGCAGATCGAGCTGCGTCTGCTCGCGCATCTTTCGTGTGATGAACATCTGGTACGTGCCTTTAACGAGGGTGAGGACTTCCATGCCGAGACGGCCGCGCGTGTATTTGGCGTGCCGGTGTCCGAGGTGACACCCGACCTGCGTAG
Organism: uncultured Collinsella sp.; assembly: GCA_900547805.1. Classification (GTDB taxonomy): domain Bacteria; phylum Actinomycetota; class Coriobacteriia; order Coriobacteriales; family Coriobacteriaceae; genus Collinsella. The sequence goes on along the minus strand of URIE01000201.1, from coordinate 1,043 downwards.
CCGCGCCAAGGCCGTGAACTTTGGCATCGTGTACGGTCAGCAGGCCTATGGTCTGTCGCAGTCGCTGCACATCTCGATGGCCGAGGCGCGCGATATGATCGATCGCTACTACGAGGCCTACCCGGGCGTGCGCACGTTCCTCGACAATGTGGTGGCGCGAGCCAAGCAGACGGGCTATGCTGAGACCATGTATGGCCGCAGACGCCATATTCCCGAGCTCAAGGCCAAAAACCCACAGCTCCGCGGCTTTGGTGAGCGCACGGCCATGAACCACCCCATGCAGGGCACCGCCGCCGACATCATCAAGATCGCCATGGCCCGCGTAAGCCGCCGCCTGGAAGAAGAGGGCTTTGCCGCCCACATGATCTTGCAGGTACACGACGAACTCGACTTTGAGTGCCCCATCGACGAAGTCGAGCGCCTCACCGCCATGGTCCGCGACGTCATGGAGCACGTAGTAGACCTCCGCGTCCCCCTAATCGCCGAAGCCAGCACCGGCATAACCTGGGCCGACGCCAAATAGGGAAGTGCCCACAACCCTAAAGTAACCAAACCAGAAGGGGGCTCCTTGCCAACAAGGAGCCCCCTTCGTTCAATTAAATTCAGCCTAAGTATCTAGACACTCAAGACGCCATCTAGGCGGCAAACAAGTAAACCTAGGGCCTGGCCGGGCGGCACAGGTTAACTTTTCGTAGATTCCGCACGCAAAGAAAGCCACTTAATGTGGCTTTCGTCTTGCGCAGGACCTGACCGAGCGAAAAGTTATCCCGTGCCGCCCGGCCAGGCCCGATGGGACGGCTACCGGGCCGCCAAGATAGCGTCGATGAGCGTCAGTACGCCCCCGTCGTTGTTACTCGGAATGCGCCACTTGGCATGCGCATTCATATGCTCCTCGGCATTGTCCACGATAAAGCTGTGTCCGACGCGCTCGAGCATGGGGATGTCGTTGTAGGTATCGCCCACGGCGGCGGCATCGGCAATATCGATGCCCAGGAGCTCGCACAGGCTGTCTCTTATACACATCTCCGAGCCCACGAGACAAG
>URIE01000200.1 GCA_900547805.1 uncultured Collinsella sp. | reverse complement strand
CGCCGTGGTCGTGCAGCACAGCCACAACCGCGGGCAAAAACGCGTCGGCCACGGCGCGGTCGACCAGCAGCGACTCGGCAGCATTGCACACGCCCACGCGCTGCGTCTTGGCGTTGACGATAATGTTGAGCGCTTTATCGAAGTCGACCGACTCATGCACGTAGATGTGGCAGTTGCCCGTACCCGTCTCGATCACCGGTACAAGCGACTCGCGAACGCAGCGCTGGATCAGGCCCGCACCGCCACGCGGAATGAGCACATCGACAACGCCGCGAAGCTTCATGAGCTCGCCGGTGGCCTCGCGGTCGGTGGACTCGATCATCGAGACGGCCTCGCGCGGGAAACCCTTGGCCTCGAGCGCATCGGCCAGCAACTCGGAAATCATGGCGCACGAATGATAGGCCAGCGAACCGCCGCGCAGGATGCAGGCGTTGCCGGTGCGGATGCAGATGCCCGCGGCGTCGGCCGTCACGTTGGGGCGCGCCTCGTAGGCCATGGCGACCAGGCCAAGCGGCACGCTCACGCGGGTGAGGTCCACGCCGCTTGCGAGCACGCGGTGGTCGAGCACGCGGCCCACGGGATCGGGCAGCTCAGCGAGCTTCTCCAGGCCGGCAGCCATGCCCTCAACGCGCTCGGGCGTCAGCAGCAGGCGATCGAGCAGGCCGGCCGAGGTGCCCGCATCGCGCGCGGCGGACATATCGAGCTCGTTAGCGGCAACGATGGAGTCGACGCCATCGCGCAGCGCTGCGGCCATGGCGCGTACGGCCTCCTGGCGCTGCTCATCGCTCGCCGTGGCAAGCGAGGCCGACGCTGCCTTGGCGGCAACGGCAAGATCGTGGACATACGTGGCTATATCGACCGACATGGGCGGCCCTTTCTCCTAGAAGTTTGCCAACCATGGTAGCCGATTTGCGCATGCCCTCGCGCGCGGCGGTAGAATTGGTCATCCCGAAACACCGCAACGAACGGAAGTATCGCATGGCCCTCATCACTTCGTACCACGTCCCCGGCCTCTATGTCGAGGACCACAGCATCGACGTCCCCCTGGATTGGCGCGGCCTGGAGCCGATGCTGCTGGCTGTCGGCAGCACCATGCGCCGCGGTGCCATGCCGGCGCCCATCGCCGGCGCGCCCGAGAGCATCAAGCTCTTCTACCGCGTGGTTTGCGCGCCCGACCACATCAACGACGATCTGCCGCTCCTCCTCTTTTTGCAGGGCGGCCCCGGCGGCGAGAGCCCGCGTCCGCTGTCGCCCACCAGCGATGGCTGGATCGAGGAAGCCGTCAAGCACTTCCGCGTCGTCCTGCCCGACCAGCGCGGCACCGGACGCAGCAGCTGTGTAGACGGGCGCACGATTGCCGCACTGGGCGAGTGCGCCGAAGCGGCAGGCTCCGATGCGGCCCGCTCGGAGGCGGACTTTCTCAAGCGTCACCTTGCCAGCTCCATTGTGCGCGATTTTGAGTACCTGCGCCTGGTGGGCTTTGGCGGCAAGCCCTGGGTCACACTCGGACAGAGCTACGGAGGCTTTTTAACGTTGAGCTATCTGTCGCTCTTCCCCGAGGGCGTGGCGGCAAGCTTTACCTGCGGCGGCATTCCGCACGTGCCGGCGAGCGCCAGCGAGGTCTATGCGCACACCTTCCCGCGCATGGCAGCCAAGACGCAGCAGTACTACGACCGCTATCCCGCCGACGTCGAGCGTGTGACGGCCCTGGCCGATACGATCGAGGAGCAAAAGCCCGTGCTGCCCGACGGCTCGCCGATGACGGTCGAGCGCTTGCAGCTCATGGGCAGCGACTTTGGCATGAAGCCGAGCTTTGAGCGCATGCACTGGATTATCGACCATGCTTTTATTGACGGCGACGGCACGCTAAACTGCGGAACCTCGGTATCAGACAGCTTTTTGATGCGCGCCTTCGAGCGCACCAACACGCGTACAAACCCGCTGTACTGGACGCTGCAGGAGTTCATCTACGCCGACGGCGACACCATGCCCATTCGCTGGGCCGCGGCAGAAGAGAAGGCGCACCGCGCCGAGTTCGACACCCTCGCGCGCCCGCTCATGTTTACCGGCGAGGCCATGTTCCCGTGGATGTTTGAGCAGATGCCCGAGCTCAAGCCCTTCAAGCCCGCCATGGACCTGCTGATGGAAGACACCAGCTGGGACAAGATCTACGACCCGCAGCGCCTGGCCCGCAACGAGGTGCCGCTCCAGGCCGCGGTGTATTTCGACGACATGTACGTCGATTCGGGCCTGCAGCT
>URIE01000199.1 GCA_900547805.1 uncultured Collinsella sp. | reverse complement strand
ATCGCTTCGGTGCGCTACGGCGAGGATGGCCGTTCGCGCCTGGTGGTACACACGAAGGCAAACGGCGCGTGGTCCGCTCCTATGCCGGTCGACTTCCCCCTGGGCTTTGGCGAGGGCGACGTGGAGCGTGGCGGCACGTTCGATTACGACTTCGACGTGGTGGAATTTACGGACGGGAGAGGAAACCAAGACGCCTACGTATTGCTGGTCTCGGGAGAGCGACCCGAAGGCGACACAACACGGTTCGATACGGCAAGCACGGCAGGCATACTGTCCGTTGTGCGCCTGCGCATAAGCAATAGCGAAGTTCGCGTAGTGTCGCACACGTCATGGCGCAGTATCTCGCGCGGCCGCCTGCAGGAGGATGGTTACCATTGTCTGCAGTGTCCGCGCATCACGGTGGGCAAAACGCTTGTCGACGGACGTCTGTCGGGCGCCTATCTCCACCGCCGCGGAGCCACCTCAGAAAAGGCGCTGGGCACCGAGGCAGAGGTCGCGCTGGAGTGCTTTACCCTGTGGTCGGACCTGTCAGGGGACAGCCTCACGTTCCGTCAGGTTCTCCGCTTTCCGCAAGCACCATCGAGCATCGAGCTTGGCGCGCCCGAGAACATCAACGGCAAAATGGTGGTACCCGTTGCATACGAAACCGCAGACGGCTGCGGCTGCGCATCGTACGCCGTCATCGGTCAGTCTATTGCGGGCTGGGGCGTCATGTCGCCGGATGCCTCGGTACCGCGCGTGGTGCCGTGGCCGCAGCACACAGGCTTTTTGGCAACCGTCAACGAGCAGCTGCAGCATGTTACCTGGACGCGAGGCGCATCGGCATTTGCAACGACACCCATGGGCGCAGCTGGCTGCGGCCCGGCATCGTTTAGCATGAGCAACAACGGCAGGTGCGTGCTATACGTCGAGAACACCGACGGCAAAGTGGGGCAAACCTACGACGAAGAAGGCGAGCCGGTGGCGGTAATGGGCAAGCATTTCCGTATCTTCGCCAGCACCCTGATCAAAGACCTGTTCACGGAGCCATTCGTGCTCTGCGAGTTGGAGCACCCCATCGATCAGATAACGACGTTTTTCACGTCGGGCGGCATGCTCTCAGCGCTTGCCACGCACATCGTAAGCGCCGAGCAGAGCAAGGCGGAGCTGCACGGCATCGAAGTGCCCTTGGTAGCATGTGCCACACCACTGGGCGCGATAGCCAACCTGGGCGCGGTGGTGCCCGGGGCGGCAAGCGAGTCGTTTACGGTAACGGTGCGAAACGACGGCAACACGCTGCTGACCGCAGGAACAGTCGATCTGTACCGAGAGGGCTCCAACCAACCGTTCTCCAGCGCATCCATCGGATTCGGCGCGAGCGCACGCATGGCATCAATCTACGATCCGGAGCTTGCCGAGGACGCATCGGCCAACGACATAGCACATGTGAAGTACGCAGTCGAGGCACTGGGCGAGCGCTTTGCCACGCACCCGCTGGTAGCCGACAACGGCAACGCCGTGCTGGCACCGGGTTGCACGGCACAGTTCCGCATGAGCTTTGCCATCCCGGAGAGCTGGAGCGACGAGGTGGGCAAACGCGTCACGCTCTATGCAAAGGCGCGTGACCTGGTGGCGCTCGACCCCGTTACGCTCGAGGAGATTCGACCGGGCGCAAACTCCGCGCTGGACGCCGTGCTGCACGAGCTCCACATTCCCGACGCGGCATGCGAACGCGCAGAGGTGCTGGTGGGCGTAAGCAGCAACGCGGATACGACGGGGCTCCATGACGCACCGATGACCGTGGACGGCGATGGCGGCTCGAGCGGCGGCGATTCTGGCACGGGAGGCAGCTCCGGCGGAAGCGGCTCTGGCAGCGGCAAGGGCCACGACAATAACAAGCGCTCCGGAAAGGCAGGTGCGCTTGCTGGAACGGGCGACAGCAACATCCCCCTGACGGCAGCCGCAGCAGCACTCGCCGCAGCTGGTGCCGGCCTTGTCGCCTACAGCGCCCGCCGCACGGCGCTCGAAAACGACACCGCCGATGAGGTCAATTCTGATAAGCCTCACTAGCTCTCAGTTACCTTTGCGAGAGACGCCGACTCGGCTCATCGAGCACCAAAAAAGGGCTGGCCCCGATAACTCTGAGCCAGCCCTGAGTCGCCTGACGCTGGAATCGCAGTTCACTACTTGAGCTTCAGTGCCTCCATCATGGGCACAGCGGCATCCCAATCGATCTTCCAACCGATCGACACGCGGACGGTCTCGCCCGTCGCGGGAGCCGTCGCAA
>URIE01000198.1 GCA_900547805.1 uncultured Collinsella sp. | reverse complement strand
GATCATCTTCACAAGATTTTTCTCGCCTTTCTGCCGACATGATCTTACTTCGCAACTGCTTAATAGTTTCGTTAGAAGCTCCGTCGTCGATTGCCTTATTTAATTCTGCCTGAAGGCCGCTTGTCCGGTTGTGGGCCTCATCGTATTTGGCTTGGGCTGCATCGACGTTCGCTTGTAGGTAAAGAAGAGGTCCCCTTGAGTCGTCGGCTTCCTTCAGCATCCTGTCGCGGAGCGATTGCAAATCGGTAATCACATGCTCGATAGTCTCTAATATATCAGGATCTGCGGCGTCTTTTGCGGCCTCGAGGTTTTTGAGCGCTTCCTGCATGGCTGCATACGCTTTTTCTTTTGCGGCGGCCGCATCTTCCGTCTGCAAGGCAACTGCACCGGTGGGGGAGCTGGTTTCTGCCGCGATCGCCGTTACGGGGGCGATTCCCGCGACAAGTGCCGCGGAAAGGGCGATGCCCATAGTTGCTCGTCTTGCTCTTCTTGCGAGAATGTCGTTCATCTCGGCACCTCATTTCAAGGGTCGGCGACCCACTTGGTAGCACTAATGCAAGTATACCAAGTGGTCGACCCGACACTGGCTGAGTGTGTGCGTGCCTCTCCGCTTCTTTGGAAACCGAATCCCGTTAGAAATGACGAGTTGTTTACGCTTCTTTTGGGCTCACCGTACTATCATGATTCGAATTGAGTGTGAATGATGATAGGGAGCGCCTATACATGATTGAGCTGCTCAGGCGTTTTGGTGGTAAGTTTCGCCGATATATGGTGATCGGCCCTGCGTGCAAGCTGATCGAAGTGATCTTTGACCTGCTTACGCCGCTGGTGATTGCCCAGATGATCGATAAGGGCATTGGGGCGCACGACGTGAACGCCGTTATCCACTACGGTATGCTGCTTGCCGCCATGGCTGTGATCGGCATCTCGTTTACGCTCGTCTGCCAAAAGATGGCGGCGCTGACTTCGCAAGGCATGGGTACCGATATTCGCGGCGCGCTCTATGAGCACATCAACAAGCTGAGCTATGCCGAGCTCGATCGCTTTGGCACGCCGTCGCTCATCACGCGCATCACCAACGACGTCAATCAGGTGCAGCTCGCCGTGGCGCTGGGCGTGCGCATGCTCATCCGCTGGCCTTTCCTGGCGGTGGGCTCCATGGTCGCGGCCCTCGCCATCGACCTTAAGCTCGGCATCATCTTTTTAATCTGCACGCCCGCCATCGGCCTGGTGTTTTGGTTTGTCATGGCGCGCTGCATTCCGTACTACAAGCAGCTGCAGGCAAAGCTCGACCGCATCGCGCTCATTTGCCGCGAGGGGCTTTCGGGCGCCCGCGTGGTTCGCGCCTTTGTGCGCGAGGACCATGAGCGCGAGCGCTTTGCCCAAGCCGCCGATGACCAGGCCAATACTGCCATCGCGGTGGGCAAGCTCTCGTCGATTCTCAACCCTGTTACGTTTCTTGTGATGAACCTGGGCGTGTGCGCCATCCTGTGGGTGGGCGGCATCCAGGTCAACGTGGGCGAGCTCACGCAGGGCCAGGTCATGGCGTTTGTGAACTACATGACGCAGACCCTGACCTCCATCGTGTACGTCGCCAACCTGGTCGTGGTCTTTACCAAGGCGAGCGCCAGTGCGTCACGTATCAACGAGGTGCTCAATTGCGTGCCGAGCATTACCGACGAGGGCAACCAGCCGGTTGCGCTGCCCGAGCCGAGCGAACTGGCGGGTGGCGCTGTTCCGGCTCCCGCGCTGAGCTTGAGCCATGCAAGCTTCTCCTTTGGCGCGGGTGCCGCCAACGCCGTTAATGACGTGACTCTGGAGCTGCCGCTGGGCAAAACGCTCGGCATTATCGGCGGCACGGGCAGCGGTAAGTCCACGCTCGTCTCGCTCATCCCGCGCCTGTACGATGCGGGCACCGGCAGCGTGAGCGTGATGGGCGCCGACGTGCGCACCTGGCCACTCGATCAGCTGCGCCACGTGGTCGCGACCGTTCCGCAGCGAGCGTCGCTGGTGAGCGGCACCATCCGCAGCAACCTGACCTGGCGTGACGAGTCGGCGACCGACGAGGAGCTCTGGGCAGCGCTCGATATGGCGCAGGCCAGCGAGTTCGTGCGCAACAAGTCGCAGGGGCTCGATGCCCCGGTCGAGGCGGGCGGCAAGAACTTTAGCGGTGGCCAGCGCCAGCGCCTGACCATCGCGCGTGCCCTGGTGGGCTCGCCACAGGTCCTGATCTGTCTCTTATACACATCTCCGAGCCCACGAGACAAGAGGCAA
>URIE01000197.1 GCA_900547805.1 uncultured Collinsella sp. | reverse complement strand
CGCTCGATCCGCTTCAGGACACGCCGATCCTCATCGGGTCTCTGGAGGGCGACGCGCCGCTCATCGGTGCCGCCGAGCACCTTCTTGCTTCGTTAAAGTAAACGTATCTGCTGTAGGAGCCTCCCGAGACAACACGCCTCGGGAGGCTGTTCTGAGAAAGGTTGCAGCCTTATGACCGTCGATCCTTTGATTCAATCCCTGAAGGGTAAGCTCGTCGTGAGCGTTCAGGCGTATATGGGCGAGCCGCTTCGTACGCCCGAGACCATGGCTCAAATGTCTCGCGCTTGCGAACTCGGCGGCGCCGCCGCCATTCGCTGCCAGGGCCTTGCCGACATTGCCGCCATTAAGGGTCGCTGTGAGGTTCCTGTTATCGGCCTGTGGAAGGATGGACACGAGGGCGTTTACATCACGCCGACGCTGCGTCACGCCCGCGCCTGCGTTGCTGCCGGTGCCGATATCGTGGCAATCGACGCCACCGATCGTCCGCGCCCCGATGGCAAGACGGTCGAGGATACCTTCCGCCCGCTGCACGAGGAGGGTGTGCTCCTGATGGCGGATTGTGCCACCATCGAGGACATTCGCCGTGCGGTTGATATGGGCTTCGACCTGGTATCAACCACGCTTTCTCACGGTGTCGCCGCCATCGATTGCACCATGGCCGATGGCCCCGACCTGCCGCTCCTGCGTCAGGCGACCGAGGAATTCCCCGGCCTTCCCATCATTTGCGAGGGTCGCGTGCATACGCCCGAGGAGGCTCGCGCCGCGATCGATGCTGGCGCCTGGGCCGTTGTCGTCGGCACCGCCATCACGCACCCCACGAGTATTACAAGTTGGTTCAAGGCTGCGCTTGAGGCGTAAGACAGGCCTCGTATCCGCTCGGGGCGGTATACTCAATATAGGCAATTGACCGCGCGGGATCCGGGTTGCTGGGTCCCGCGCTTGTTTTCGGGAGGCAGCACATGCAAAAGGGAGATGCCATGGATGCGGCGGAGCGCTCGGAGCGCATCCCCGATATCGTCATCATCACCGGAATGTCCGGATCGGGCCGCACACAGGCCATGCACGTGTTCGAGGACATGGGCTATTTTTGCATTGATAACCTGCCTCCGCGTCTCATCGCCCAGCTTGCCGAGCTCGTCGGCATCAATACGGGCGTGGGCAGGCATCTCGCCGTCACCTGTGACCTGCGCAGCCAGGGCTTGTTCGATGAGCTGCTCGATGCCGTTGCCGCACTCGAGGAGCGCGAGATGAGCTGCGACATCGTGTTTCTCGAGGCCTCTGACGAGGTGCTGATCCGTCGCTATAGCGAAAACCGCCGCCGCCATCCCATTGCCAAGCCGGGGGAGACTACGGCCGATGCGATTCAGCGCGAGCGCCTGCAGCTGCAGGGTGTGCGCGATCGAGCCGATATGATCATCGACACGAGCCGCCTGCGTACCTCTGCCCTGCGCAACAAATTGCGCATGGCGTTCTCCGAGTTGTCCGACCAGCAGCTCATGGACGTTCACGTGTTCTCGTTTGGCTTTAAGCACGGTATGCCCGTTGAGGCGGACATTATGATCGACGTTCGCTTCCTGCCCAATCCGTTCTACGATCCCGAGATGCGCACCATGACCGGTCTCGATAAGAAGGTCTCCGACTTTGTTCTGGACCATCCCAAGACCCAGGAGTTCTGGAAAGCTTGGACGCAGCTGCTCGATACGGTCATGCCCGGCTATATCGCGGAGGGCAAGCCACAGCTTTCTATTGCCATCGGCTGCACGGGCGGTCAACACCGTAGCGTTGCTATTGCCGAGGCCACGGCCCGTTGCCTGGAAGGTGCTCAGTACCACGTGAGCATCTCCCACCGCGACCTGTCGCGCGCCAACACGAAGGCATAGGCCTGCATGTCGTTTACCGCTGAGGTGCGCGACGAGCTTGCGCGCTGCGAACCCGAATGTGAATACTGCGACCTATCGACGCTTGCCGCCCTCACGCGCGTGAGCGGTACGCTCTCGCTTACCGGCTCTGGGCGGTATCGTTTGACGGTTGCGACTGAGACGGGAGCCGTCGCGCGCACGATGATCACTCTGACTCATCGCATCCTTAAGCTCAAAACAGAGTTCACCGTCCGCAAATCTGTATTGCATAAGGTTCGAAACTACCTCATCACCTTGCCCGATCAGCCCGACCTGGATAAGGCTCTGGTGCTGCTGGGTATCCTCGACCGTAGGGGAGGACTTGTCGCCGGTGTTCCCCGACACATCGTTGCCCGTCCCTGCTGCAGGCTTGCCTACATCCGC
>URIE01000196.1 GCA_900547805.1 uncultured Collinsella sp. | reverse complement strand
TTTTTGTGCACGGTGTACTTTTGAGTGTGCAAGTGGGGGAGTTGTTACTCCTCGACGATCTCGGTGATCGCGCCAGCGGGGCAAGCGTCCTGGCAAGCGCCACAGGCGACGCAGGAGTCCTCGTCAGCGACGGTGGCGACGTCCTGGAGCTCCAGAACGCCAGCGGGGCAGGAGTCGACGCAAACGCCACAAGCGATGCACTCGTCGGCATCAATTACGGGATGAGCCATGGTAGTTTCCTCTCTGTTGACCGACGCTACAGGCGATGCGCGTCGGTTTGATTCGGGCAAAAACATACCACGGGAGCGACCGTTTGCAATACCCTCTGGCCGGCATCTTCATACCGTTCGCCGAGTATGCCAAGGTTTACTAAAAAACACGCAGGTGGGGCCGTTGAGCTGCGCAAATGTTAGCTAAAGGTGACTTGAAATATTGAGCTATTAAGCGCGCCTGCGGAAAGGGCATCCCGTTATTTGGCCGAAAAACGGGTCGCAGCTTCCGGTTGGACCGCCCGGCGGAAACTGTGTCCCAGAATTCGCGCTCAGACCGAGATACCCTTTCCGCAAGGCAGCCCCAGGCACCTTCGGACCCAAACCTCAGCCATCTCTACATAGATCTCAATAGATTTGCCGAGAACTCAATCAGCGCATCTACCTGCGCATTTAAGAACCTAAACTCTCAGCAATAAGAAATCTTATATGAATTGACTTAGATTTTGTATATTCCAGCCCATAAGGGGATACACTACATCCTGAAAGACAAGCCGAAGCGCCGTGCGACAGACCGTCGAGGCGGCGCGAACGCAAAAGAGAGAGGGAATTTCTAATGAGTAAGATTCTTGGTATCGACCTTGGTACTACTAACTCCGCTATGGCCGTCCTCGAGGGCGGTTCTCCGACCATTATCGTGAACGCCGAGGGCGACCGCACCACCCCGTCCGTCGTGGGCTTCCGTGCCGACGGCGACCGCGTCGTGGGTAAGGCCGCTAAGAACCAGGCTGTCACCAACCCCAAGAACACCGTGTTCTCCATCAAGCGCTTCATGGGCCGCAAGTACTCCGAGTGCACCTCCGAGATCAAGACCGTGCCGTATGAGGTCAAGGAGGGCCAGGGTGGCCGTGCCGTCGTCGACATCGAGGGCAAGGACTACACCGCCGAGCAGGTGAGCGCCATGACGCTCGCAAAGATGAAGGCCGACGCCGAGAAGTATCTGGGCGAGACCGTCACCGACGCCGTCATCACCGTCCCGGCCTACTTCAACGACGCCCAGCGTCAGGCCACCAAGGACGCCGGTAAGATCGCCGGCCTCAATGTCAAGCGTATCGTCAACGAGCCGACCGCTGCTGCTTTGGCCTATGGCCTGGACAAGCAGGGCACCGACCAGCGCATCCTGGTCTTCGACCTGGGCGGCGGTACCTTCGACGTCTCCATCCTCGACCTCGCCGACGGCGTGTTTGAGGTTCTGTCCACCTCGGGCGACAACCACCTGGGCGGCGACGACTGGGACCAGCGCGTCATCGACTGGATGGCCGATAAGTTCCAGCAGGAGAACGGTGTCGACCTGCGTCAGGACCCCATGGCCCTGCAGCGTCTGAAGGAGGCCGCCGAGAACGCCAAGAAGGAGCTCTCAGCCGCCCAGCAGACCACCATCAACCTGCCGTTCATTACCATGAACCAGTCCGGCCCGCTGCACCTCAACTACACGCTGACCCGCGCCGAGTTCGAGAAGATCACCCGCGACCTGCTCGAGCGCTGCAAGCAGCCTGTCACCAACGCCCTGCGCGACGCCAAGCTTAAGCTCTCCGATCTGACCGAGGTCATCCTCGTCGGCGGCTCCACCCGTATGCCCGCCGTCCAGGAGCTCGTCAAGACCATGACCGGCAAGCAGCCCAACATGTCCGTGAACCCCGACGAGGTCGTTGCCGACGGCGCTGCCGTCCAGGGCGGCGTGCTCACCGGCGACGTCGAGGGCATCCTGCTGCTCGACGTTACCCCGCTGTCGCTGGGTGTCGAGACCATGGGCGGCATCATGACCAAGATGATCGACCGCAACACCACGATCCCGACCTCCAAGACCGAGGTCTACTCCACCGCTGCCGACAACCAGACCAGCGTCGAGATCAACGTGCTCCAGGGCGAGCGCGAGCTTGCCCGCGACAACAAGTCGCTCGGTAAGTTCCAGCTGACTGGTATCCCGGCTGCTCGCCGCGGCGTGCCGCAGATCGAGGTCACCTTCGACATCGACGCCAACGGCATCGTGAACGTCTCCGCCAAGGACCTCGGCACCGGCAAGGAGCAGCACATCACCATC
>URIE01000195.1 GCA_900547805.1 uncultured Collinsella sp. | reverse complement strand
GCCCACGATCACGTCGAGGATCTCGGCGTCGACGGCGTCCTTGGCGGGCTTGGCCATCTGCTCACTCGAGAGGTGGATCAGCAGGTCGGAGATGGTAAAGACCGGGTCGTCGGCCTTGTCGCCGATGTTGATGTCGACGGTGGTGCCGTCCTTTTTGCAGATGACGCCCACGAGTGCGAGCGGGGAAGCGACCCAGTGGTAGCTCTTGACGCCGCCATAGTAGTGCGTGTCGAGATAAGCCATGTCGCCGGCCTCGAAGGCGGGGTTCTGCTTGAGGTCCAGGCGCGGCGAGTCCACGTGGGCGCCCAGGATGTTAAAGCCCTGCTCGAGCGGGGCGGTGCCCAGGTTGACGAGCATGAGGTCCTTGCCGTGATTGGCGGCGTACACCTTGTCGCCGGCCTTGAGCGCGCGGCCCTCGGCGATCACGGTCTCCAGATTGACGTAGCCCGCCTCCTCGGCCATCTTGATACCGGCCTTGACGCACAGGCGCTCGGTCTTGTTCTCACTCAAAAACTGCTTATAGCCGCGGCAAAGCTCCTCGAGCTCCTCGATCTGCTGTGGCGTGTACTTTTTCCATGCGCAGGGACGCTCCATGACGCAGGCTCCTTTCGGATCGATCGTGCTGGTTGATGTACCGTGAGCCATCGTATCACGCGCGGGCTCGCGGCGGCAGGGGAGCCTGATGTGCGGTGGCCGCGGGGCGGGGAGCGTGTAAACTGGTGTGAGCAAACCGTGCCCAGCCCAAAGCGAGGTATTCAATATGTCTGACAAGCGCCGCACTTTTGCCGTTATCGACGGCAACTCGCTCATGCACCGCGCCTTCCACGCCGTGCCGCCGACCATGAACGCGCCGGACGGTCGCCCCACCAACGCGATCTTTGGCTTTCTGAACATGTTTCTCAAGATGATCGACGCCTTTAACCCCGACGGTGTGGTCGTGGCGTTTGACAAGGGCAAGCCGCGCGTGCGCATGGAGATGCTGCCGCAGTACAAGGCGCAGCGCCCGCCCATGGACCCCGACCTGCACGCGCAGTTCCCCATGATCAAGGAGCTGCTCGCCGCGCTCAACGTGCCCATTTTGCAGTCCGAGGGCTGGGAAGGCGACGATATCCTGGGAACCATGGCGCGCCTGGGCGAGGAGGCCGGCTGCGACATGCTGCTGGTGACCGGCGACCGCGATATGTATCAGCTCGTGACCGAGCACGTTAACGTGGTCTCGACCCGCAAGGGCCTGTCCGACGTGGCGATCATGACGCCCGAGAGCGTGGACGACCTGTATCACGGCATCACGCCGGCGCTCGTGCCCGATTTTTACGGTCTGAAGGGCGATACGTCGGACAACATTCCCGGCGTACCGGGCATCGGCCCCAAAAAGGCGAGTGCGCTCATCGCGCAGTACGGCAGCCTTGACGAGGTCATCGCGCATGCTGACGAGGTCAAGGGCAAGATGGGAGAAAACCTGCGCGCACACATCGACGACGCGCTGCTGAGCCGTAAGGTGGCGACCATCCGCACCGATGCACCCGTTGAGCTCGATTTTGAGGCGACGTCCTTCCCGGCGTTTTCTGCCGACGAGGTCTCCGCGGCGCTGGGCACGCTCGGCATTACGGCCATGCAGAATCGTTTCCTGGCGCTGATCGGCGGCGAGGGCGGGGCAGCTGCCAGCACGTTTGAGATTCCCGCCGTTTTGCGCGCAGCCGCCGGCGATGCTGGCGCGCTTGGTGCCGTTGCGGCTGAGGTCTCCCGCGTGATTGATGCCGGCGAGTGGGTCGCCGCCGTGGTGGACGATGACAAGGAAGAGGGCGCGCTCTTTGGGCTGACGCGCACGCTGTGGTTGGCGACGTCCAAGGGCCTGTTTGCGCTCGAGGAGGGCGACAGCGGTGCGGCGGCTGAGGTTGAGGGCTTCAACTTCGCCCACGGCGTGATTGCCGGCGTGCTCGCGCGTCTGTTTATGGAAGGCCGTGTGGCGAGCCCGGATATGAAGGCGCTTCTGCATGAGCTTTCGCCCATCGATTCTTCTGAGCTCGAGCTCATGGATCCGCTGGCAGTCGATTCCACGCGCATCTTCGATACCGTTGTTGCCGCCTACCTGTTGGATTCCGACCGCTCCGAGTTTGACGAGGTGTATCTGGCCGATACGTATCTGCAGATGGCGCTGCCTGCGGCGCGCGGCGCAGAGGGTGCTGGCGAGGACGCTCCTGCGCCCGCCGCTCGCACGGAGGCCTTGACGCTGGCGCTGGTTGCACCGCTGCGTGACCGCATGGCCCGCGAGAACGCCGCCAACGTGTTCGATGGGATCGAGATGCCGCTCGTGCCGGTGCTTGCCAAGATGGAGCGCGCGGGCATGCTCGTGGACCCCGACCGCCTGCAC
>URIE01000194.1 GCA_900547805.1 uncultured Collinsella sp. | reverse complement strand
TCAGCCACTCGGAATAGCCCAAAAGGGCGATCAGGAAAATCAGGATTGTCTTGATAACCATGACAACCCCTAACCGATGACCTTCGCGGCGTCAGTCTTCGCATCTGCCGGAATCATCTGAATGAACAGTTCATAGCCCTCGCCGAGCAGTTCTTTGACGTATGCCTCGTTTTCGGGCGTGAGGAATACGCTGGTCGAGACCTGGCGGGCATTCTCGCTAAAGGCAACGTTGCCGAGATTGATCTTCTTGATGCCCATCGCCTTGGCGACGGCACCGGCCTGCTGGATCGTCTCGCAAACCACGAAGAGCTTGTACTTATCAGTCACACCGCTCTGGAGCGCCTTGACGGCATCCTCGGTGTTTTTGACGACGACCTTGCAGCCCTCCGGCTTTGCAAGGGATAGAGCTTGCAGGCGAAGCTTGTCATTGAGGACCGTGTCGCTCACCAACAGGATGCAGTCGGCACCCAGAGCCGAGGTCCAGCTAACGGCAACTTGGCCGTGAAGCAGTCGATAGTCCACGCGAATCATCTGAATCATGATGTGCTCCCTAGTGGTTAAAACTCATCGAGTTCGGCCTGCCCCAGCAGGTCGTTGACGTACTTGACCTTGGTGTCGTCCGCCTCGACGATCTGGCGAATGGCCTCATCGATCGGGGTGGATTCGGGCACGAACAGCAGCTGAATAAGGAGCGGCAGGTTCATATTGGTCACGAGGTGCGTGTTAGGACGCGTCTGGACGATCTTGGTGAACTCGTTGTTGACACTGCCGCCAAAGAGGTCGGTGCAAACGACGACCTCATCGTCCGCCGCAAAGCCGTTCAGAATCGCCGCGGCCTCCTTGGTCAGGTCCTCGTTTCCGTCGACATACATAGAGAGCGCATGGACGTTTTCGCGCTCGCCGGAAAGCAGGCCGATGCTCTCGACGATTCCGGACGCAAAATGAGCATGGGACGCCACGATAAACTGCCCCTTTCTTGCGAATTTCGTCATAAAAATGCCCGGCCGCATGCGCCCGGGCAGGGTGCTTCTTGATCAGTAGCTTATTTGTCACCGATTAGTAGTCGAACTGGTGATAGTAACGACGGTAGTTGAGGTTGTGCTTGGTGACCGTCTCGTAGTAAGCGGCAAGGCGATCGGTGATCAGCGAGGAGAGGATCCACGGAGACACGATGACGCGGAACTCGTCGTCAAGGCCGGGGATGGCGAACTCGGCGGTGTCGATGATGTTGATGTCGGTGTCGCCGGTCACGCCGCGGTTGAGGAAGGCGCGGACGCGCTCGTCGAGCTTGCGGTTCTCGTCCTCGCCCATGAACAGGAACACGGGGACGCCGGGCTCCACGAGCTCGAGCGTGCCGTGGAAGAAGTCGGCCGAGGTGATGTAGCGGGTGCGCTTCCACTGCATCTCCTCGAGGATGCACATCGAGAAGAGGATGGTCTCGCCCCACAGGGCGCCGGAGCCGATGAACATGGTGTAGGGGGCCAGGGCGTACTTCTTGGCGAGCTCCTCGGCGCGCGGCTCGAAGCTCTTGCGGATGTCGACCAGGTGGGTCCAAACGTCCTTGGTCTGCTCGATGAACTTATCGAACTGCGGGAAGCAGCCACGGCGGTTGAGCAGGCGCAGGCCGAAGCAGTCGGCGAGGTAGTAGCCCATCTCGCAGCCGCCGTTACCATGATCGGAAGCCATCTTGACGCAGTTCTCGGCGCCGACAGCCTGGCCGATGAGACCCTCGGGCTTGGTCATGGCGTAGACACGAATGCCCTTTTCCTTCATCTTCTTGACGGCCTCGAGGACCTCGGGGGTGGTGCCGGACTCGGAGGCGGTGAGCACGACGGACTTGTCGGTCATGCGCTTGTGGCCGGAGACGTTCCACTCGGCGGCGTGGATCAGGTAGACCTCGAGATCGCGGTCGCCGAACTTGTTCATGAGGTACTCGAGCTGCATGAGCTCATCCCAGGTGCCGCCCACGCCCATCAGGAAGACGGCGTCATAGCCCTCGTCGGCGACCTTGTCTGCGAGCGCGGTCATCTTCTTGCCGGTCTCGTAGAGCGCCTTGCCGTCCTCGAGGTAGCCCTCCTGGTCGAAATGCATGATCTCGATCTTCTCGGTTTCCTTCATTTGCTTCTCCTTTCTGGGGCTGCTTTAGCAATCCCCTATGCCAACGAGCGACAACGCCCGCCTACATTCCGTAACACTCAGCCGCTTTAGCCTTAAGCGTGTTGACCGATTCCTCGTAGCCTTCCGCCTTAACCTCCATTTGCTTGGAGACGGCATCGAGATACGGATGGACATCCCACGAGTTCAGGCGCTCGGTGACAATCGCCGCCATCGTCTGAAAGAACACCAGGTTGGGAATCGCGCTCAGCAGCGGCGCTACCTGCGGCACTGCTATCTCGTGAGCCTTGCCCTTGGGG
>URIE01000193.1 GCA_900547805.1 uncultured Collinsella sp. | reverse complement strand
CCTCTCTATTCGTCGGCAGCGTCAGATGTGTATAAGAGACAGCTATAGTGCAGGTTATAGATTAAGCGATTCTTGAGCCAAGATTAATGTTGGATGAGTTTTTGGGTGACGGTGGGGAAGGGGGTGCTCTTCTGGGTAGCTAGCAGCGAGGTCTAATACTTTCCCGAGAAGTGAACGAGCTAAATCGGACCCCCGAAGCATCGACACTTTAGAGGTGCCGTTTCCTGCGGTTTCGATGCTGAAATCCTGCGATTTTGCCGACGAAAAATGTGGATGCTTCAGGGGTCCAAAAACAGACGTTCACTTCGCGGAAAAGTATTAGACCTCGATAGCGGGGGATGGGGTGCCGGTGACAAGTCGGCGTCAAGCGTTGGCCGAGCAGGCGGTTTCTCCATTGATGTCCGCACGGTATGTGACACTTACTCTACCGCCCTGTTCTGCCGCGGCGGCATGTACCCAAACAACGGTCCTCTAAGGAGTTCGATATTGATGAGCGACAACACCAAGCATCTCGCAAAGAAATGCGTTAAGGACGCGGGGCCATGCCTCGCGCTGTGCGTGACCGGCGCAGCGGTCGCGCTGCTGGCTGTTCTGGGGCCGTTCGACGTGCTCCGAAGTGCCAGCTCTCTGCACGTTTGCATGGCCCTTGCCGGCGCCATGATGACCGGCGGCGTGCTCGATCTGATCTTTTGGGTGTTTGATCCGTTTGGTTGGAAGAACGAGGGGTAAGCCCTAAGGGATGGAAGGGCTGGAACGGTTGGCTTAGCGATCGTGCAGAATGCGGGCTGGCGACTTACAGGGAAGTGGTGATCCGATGACGGTCTATGTGACGGGCGATATTCATGGCGGCCTCGACATGCAAAAGCTGCGCGATTGGGACCTTGGGGATAGCCTGACGAGCGACGACTATCTGATTGTCGCGGGCGACTTTGGCTTTCCGTGGGATTTCTCTGCCGAGGAATGCACCGATATCGCTTGGCTGGAATCGCGCCCCTATACCGTGCTGTTCGTCGACGGCAACCACGAGCGTTTCGATCACTGGGCGGAGCGTCCCATGGAGCTGTGGCACGGTGGGCTGACGCAGCGCCTGTCGGATACCTCGCCCATACGGCGCCTGACGCGCGGTGAGGTTTTTGAGCTCGACGGCTCAACGGTCTTTACCATGGGCGGCGCCACGAGCGTGGACAAGGAATACCGCATTCCGTATTCCAGCTGGTGGCCGCAGGAGCTGCCGGACGAGCGCAACTTTGAGGAGGCGCGGACAAAGCTCGACAGCGTAGACTGGAAGGTCGACTACGTGATCACCCACACCTGCTCTACGCGCATGCTTTCGCCCACGCTCTATCCGGGGCCTGGCTGGAATTACCCCGCCGTTGATCGGCTTACGGCATTTTTCGATGAGCTGGAAGACCGCTTGGATTACAAGCGCTGGTACTACGGGCATTTTCATCGGGATGCCAACCCTGCCGAGCGCCATACCGTGCTCTACGACTGCATCGTTCGCCTGGGCGACGAACTCCAGCCCTGGGATGTTGCGTAGGGGTGGGGTGCCTGATTACTCAGCCGTTACGGTGATGTTCTCCCTGTGCTTGCGGATAACATCCCAGCTAAAATGCTCGACCAGCTGCTCGGCAGAGCGCGGCGTGGTGCCCGGTGCGATGCCTGTTTGTCCGGCGAGCCAGCCCAGCAGCGCTTCGGGCGTGCCAAAGCGGGCGCGGAGTTCGCCCAGGTCCAGATCGCGGTCTCGTTTGGAAAGGCGGCGGCCGTCCGGTGCCATGAGCAGCGGAATATGTGCGTAGTGCGGCGTGGGCAGTCCCAACAGGTGCTGCAGATAGATCTGGCGCGGCGTGGACCCCAGCAGGTCGCATCCGCGCACGACCTCGGTGACGCCCATGGCAGCGTCGTCGACCACCACGGCTAGCTGATAGGCAAACACGCCGTCGCTGCGGCGCACCAAAAAGTCGCCGCACTCGGTGGCGAGTGCTTCGCATTGGGCGCCGTACGTGCGATCCACAAATTCGATCACGTCGTCTGCGAGGTCGTCGACGGTGGGCACGCACAGACGTGTGGCCGGGGCGCGCAGGGCGCTGCGACGGGCCACCTCCTCGGCCGAAAGACTTCGGCAGGCGCCACGGTAGATGGGCGTGCCGTCGCTCGCGTGCGGTGCGCTCGCGGCGTGGAGCTCGGCGCGCGTGCAAAAGCAGGGATAGGTGAGGCCGGCGTATTGCAACTGGCGCAGGGCGTCCTCGTACAAGTCCAGGCGGTCGTGCTGGTAGTAGGGGCCTTCGTCCCACTCCAGCCCCAGCCAGGCCAGGTCGTCAATCAATTGAGTGGCAAGTTCGGGGCGCTTGCAGCGATCGTCCAAGTCCTCAATGCGTAACACGATGCTGCCGCCCTGGCTGCGGGCCGAAAGCCATGCG
>URIE01000192.1 GCA_900547805.1 uncultured Collinsella sp. | reverse complement strand
TCTGCACGCCTGCTTTGTGTGGGGGATGACCGTGCTCGGCGCATTTGCCGTGTGCTTGGTGCCGGTGTTTATGTTGCTGGGTGGGCCTGCAGACTTGGATGCGGCTGACGCGGGCGGCTGGATGGCTGTCGTGGGCTGGATAGTCGGCTTGGCTGCGATCTCAATGGCGTCGTTCGCCGTGCACGAGCTGGTGCACGGTGTGTTTTTTAAGCTGCTGGCGCCTGCGGGCGCGAAGGTGACCTTTGGGGCGAATCGCGAGACGGCGATGATCTATGCCTGCGCCGAGGGCGTTGTGTATTCGCGCCGGCGGTACATGGCGGTTTGCCTGGCGCCGACGGTTGTTGTGACGGCAGCATTTGCCCTGGGGTTTGCGTTCTCGGACTATCCGCTGCTGTGCTACCTGGCGGCCGGCTTGCATTTGTCGGGCTGTGTGGGCGACTGGTATTACGTGCGGACCATTTTGCGCGACCGCCGCATTGTCGCCTGCGAGGATACGTCCTTTGGCGTGCGCTTTTTCGGGTGAGGAGATGTCGATGAAGCCGTTGTTGCTGCATGCGTGCTGTGCGCCGTGCTCTCTTGAGCCGGTCCGCCTGCTGCGCGAGGAAGGGTTTGAGCCCACAATCTGCTGGACAAACCCCAATATTCAGCCGCACGATGAATGGCAGCGGCGTTTGGACGAGCTGCGCCGGTGGTGTGCCGATGGCGACATCGATCTTATCGAGGCGGGGGAGGACCGCGAGCGCTGGGAGGCCGGCGTGGCCCCGCTGGGTGCCGATCGGCCCCGTCGCTGTCGCGCGTGCTATGCCCTGCGCTTGGCCGAGGCGTGCCGCGTGGCCCAGGAGCGCGGGTTTGAGTTTGTGGGCACGACGCTCGCCGTCTCGCCGTATCAGCTGTTCGACACCTGCAATGACGTGCTTGAGCGTTTGGCGGCCGCCCATGGGCTCACCCCGGTGATTCGCGATTTTCGCCCGTATTATCCCGAGGCTACGCGCCGTTCGCGCGAACTGGGCATGTATCGACAGAACTACTGCGGCTGCCGCTTTTCTGCTGTCGAGGCGGCCATGGACCGCGCCCGCATCCGCGACGAGCGCAAAGCCGCCAAAAAGTAGTTCGTTTGGGACGTCAGCCTGCTAGGATGTAGAGCGGACTTTAGCTATATAAGGAGTATCCGACGTGTCTATGCGTACCGATGATTTTGACTACAACCTTCCTGAGGAACTGATTGCCCAGGCTCCTGCCGAGCCGCGCGACTCCTGCCGCCTGCTGGTGGTGGATCGCAAAGGCTCCCAGGCGGGGAAGCCGCTGGAGCACGGCGGTACCGTTGAACACCGCATCTTCCGCGACATCATCGACTATATCGAACCGGGCGACGTGCTCGTTATCAACCAGACGCGTGTGATGCCGGCCCGCCTGATCGGTCGCAAAGCCGGCTCGGGTGGCGTGGTCGAGACGCTGCTGCTCAAGCGCCGTGAGGATGTTGACCCGCTGGGCCACGTTTGGGAGTGCCTGGTCAAGCCGGGTAAGCGCCTGAAGCCCGGTGCTCAGATTGAGTATCGCGCCGGTGGCGCCCATGCGCCCGAGGGGGCTCCCGTGGTGCTGACGGCCGAGGTCATCGACTTTGTCACCGATAGCCGCGGTGGCCGTCTGGTGCGCTTTGAGCCGGCCGGTTGCAATGCCGCCGGCGACCCGTGCACGCTCGACGAGGCCATCCATGCTGCCGGCCACGTGCCGCTGCCGCCCTACATTACCGATTACGAGGGCGACCCCGAGAAGTACCAGACCGTCTACGCCATGAAGGAGGAGCACTCGGCTGCCGCTCCCACGGCGGGTCTGCACTTTACCCCCGAGCTTATGGCCGCTATCGAGGCCAAGGGTGCCAAGTTTGCCGCCGTCGAACTCGAGGTGGGCATCGATACCTTCCGTCTGGTGGAGGAGGACGATCCCACGCAGCATGTGATGCACACCGAGCGCTACCACGTGTCGCAGGAGGTTGTCGACGCCGTGCATAAGGCGAAGGCCGAGGGGCACCGCGTGATCGCCGTCGGCACCACCGCAGTACGCTCGCTCGAGAGCGCCTTTGACGCTGAGGCACCGGTGTCCGATCCGGCCGTGACGGCGCGCTATTTTGAGGGCCGCGAGGATGGGGCCGATACGCTCGGCCGCGGCGACATCGTGGCGCGCGAGAACGCTACGACGCAGCTCTACCTCATGCCCGGCTCGACCTATCACGTGGTCGACGCGCTGATCACGAACTTCCACGTGCCGCGCTCCACGCTCATGATGCTCGTAAGCGCGCTTGCCACCCGCGACCAGATCATGGATGCCTACGCCGCTGCCATCGAAGAACGTTATCGCTTCTTCAGCTTTGGCGATGCGATGCTCATTTGTTAGTTACGCGGTTCTACGAACCGCGTAACTAACAAATGAGCAT
>URIE01000191.1 GCA_900547805.1 uncultured Collinsella sp. | reverse complement strand
TCCCAAGGTCGCCGATGCGTCTGCCGCGAGCGCCATCGAGGCGTCTGCTGCTAGCGATGGGGGAGCGGACAGCGCCTCCGCAGATAACGAGGTTGAAGAAGAGGACGGCCTCAAGCTTCCGCCGCTCGAGATTCTCCATGCCAACCCGCAGTCTGCCTCCGCGGCTTCTTCGGACAAGGAGCTG
This sequence comes from uncultured Collinsella sp., assembly GCA_900547805.1. Taxonomy (GTDB): domain Bacteria; phylum Actinomycetota; class Coriobacteriia; order Coriobacteriales; family Coriobacteriaceae; genus Collinsella. Next base: position 2,391 of record URIE01000191.1, on the reverse strand, counting down.
GAGCAGACTGCCGAGTCGCTGCAGTCGACCCTGCTCGAGTTTGGCCGCAGCGCCCGCGTTGTCGGCTGGATTGCCGGCCCTACGGTGACGACCTTTAAGCTGCAGCCCGGCGAGGGCGAGCGCGTGAGCAAGATCTCGAGCCTTGAGGACGATATCGCGCTGTCACTTGCCGCCCAGTCGGTGCGTATCTTTGCGCCGATTCCCGGCACCTCGCTTGTGGGAATCGAGATTCCCAACCGCAAGCGCCAAAACGTCAACCTGGGTGACGTGCTGCCCTACGTGAAGGGCGGCCCGCTCGAGCTGGCCATCGGTCGCGATGCCGAGGGTACGCCGGTCGTCGCCGACCTTGCCAAGATGCCCCACCTGCTGATCGCCGGCACGACCGGTTCTGGTAAGTCGGTGATGATCAACTCCATCATCACAACCCTGCTTATGCGCGCGCTTCCCGAGGACGTTCGCCTGATCATGGTCGACCCCAAGCGCGTCGAGCTTGCGGGCTATAACGGTCTGCCGCATCTTTACGTGCCTGTAGTGACCGAGCCCAAGCAGGCCGCGAGCGCTCTGCAATGGGCCGTGTCCGAGATGGAGCGTCGCCTGAAGGTCTTCGAGCGCCTTAACGTGCGTAAGATCTCGACCTATAACGAAAAGCAGGCCGCCGGCGAGTTTGAGCATTACGATAACCCGCCGCAAAAGATGCCCTATCTGGTCATTATCATCGACGAGCTCTCGGACCTGATGATGGTTGCCGGCAAGGATGTCGAGGCGTCGATCGTACGTATCGCACAGCTGGGCCGTGCCGCCGGTATTCACCTTATCGTGGCTACGCAGCGTCCGAGCTCCAACGTGGTGACGGGCCTCATCAAGGCCAACATCACCAACCGCATCGCCTTTAACGTCGCCACGGGCATCGACTCGCGCGTCATTATCGACCAGATGGGTGCCGAAAAGCTTACCGGTTTGGGCGACATGCTGTTCTCCAAGGTCGACTGGGGCAAGCCCCGCCGTATCCAGGGCTGCTTTGTCTCGGATGATGAAATCAACGAGATCGTCGAGTTCGTCAAGTCGCAGAGTGAGCCCGACTACCACGAGGAGATCCTGTCTGCCGTGGCGCCCGCTTCCATGTCCATGGCGGGGGGCGGCGGCATTGTCCGTACCGGAGTCGCCGAGCCGCAAGACGATGATCCGCTCATTTGGGAAGCTGCCCATATTGTGGTGGAATCGCAGCTTGGCTCCACATCTGGCCTGCAACGTCGTCTGAAGGTTGGCTACGCGCGCGCCGGGCGTATTATGGACATGCTGGAAGAAAAAGGTGTCGTTGGACCGCCTGACGGATCCAAGCCGCGCGAGGTCCTGTTGGACGAAGAAGGCCTTGCCGCACTGGAATCTGTCGACGCCGAGATGGCACGTGAAGATCGTGAGTTTGGAGGATTCTGATGGCTGCACGCTTTGGTGACATGCTGCTCGAGCAGCGTCGCCGAATGGGCCTTTCCATTCAGCAGGTCGCCAACACCATCAAAATCAGGCCGCAGATCATCGAGTTTTTCGAGACCGGTAACTTTGCTTCGATGCCGCCGCGCGGCTATGCGCAGGGCATGATTTCGAGCTATGCTCGCTTTTTGGGTCTCAATCCGCGCGAGGTCGTCAATGCCTACTTTGACGACCTGATGGCATACGAGCGTGAGACTTCGCAGCAGGGTGGGCGTTTTCAGGACGCCGCCGGCTACGTCAACTCGCGCTCCTCTGTCGACAACGGGCGCTTCCTGATGGTTCAGGGCGGTCGTTCGACCCGCTATGGACAGCGTCCTCAGCAGGCCGGTTATATTACCGAGACGGGTTCGGGCGAGGAAATTCGCTCACAGCGTGACCGGTTCCGCAGTACGCCGATGCCCGAGGACCGTGCACTTCCCGCTGCCCGCGGCGTGGCGCGTGACCCTCGTGCCGGCTACGGCGACGGCGGCTATTCCGATCGCGGTTACCGTGGTGCCTCTACGGGACGCTCTCGCGGTGGCTATGCGGATGCCGATACCACGCAGGTGACGCCGCGTCTTCGCTCTCAATCACAGCCGTATGGCCAGCGCTCTTCGGCTCCGCGTTCGGGCCAGCGTGGCTATCAAGGCCGCGGTGAACTTGCGCCCCGCTCGGGTCAGCGCAGCCTTCAGGGCCAGGGTGGCTATCGCGGCCGTTCCGATAGCAATCGTGGTCGTATGCCTCAGGGAGGCGTCCGCAGCAGTTCCGGTCGTGGACGCGGCGGATCCCGTACTCCTCAAAACAACGGGCTCGATCCGCGTATCGTCTACGCCGGCATCGGTGCCGTTGCGCTGCTGTTGATTGTGCTCATCGTGGTGCTTCTGCGTGGTTGCGCATCTTCGGCGCCCGCGCACACGCCCGAGA
>URIE01000190.1 GCA_900547805.1 uncultured Collinsella sp. | reverse complement strand
AGACGGTAACAAGCCAGCGCCAGGTCGAGCTGATCGCAATTCCAATAGGCAAACGCCAAGCGATAGAACAGGTAGCCGATTGCAGAACGATCGCTGGCAATACGTAGGCCGTGGCGCGCCACCTCGATAATCTCGTCAAAGCGCTCCAGACGCGCAAGAACGTTGATGAGCGCAAAGTGCGATTGCATGGACGAGCGCGCCAGATCGTAAAGATGGCGCACCTCGGGCAGTGCTCGTTCAAAGTCCTCTTGCTCGGCGCAAAAGCTGCAGATCTCGTGCTGGGCAAAGTACAGCGCATCGGGCGCACGAAGGATTCGCACAGAGCGGTCTTCTTCCAACACCGGTAGCACCATGCGCACCAGCTGGTTATCGCAAAACTGCGTTTGAGCCGGACCTGTCGCCAAAAGCTCGGCGACGGCGCACTTAGCCTCCAACTCCTCAACAAGACGGGAAAAGCCTTCAAAAGCACCTGTACGGTCGACTTTTGCCTGCTCGCGCAATTCAACAACACGGGCCACGTATGGGTCGTCGTCCTCTTCCATGACCTCCAGCTCGTCAGCCGTATCGGCAAGCAGCAGATCGCGCAGCGCCGGCGGCAGCATGCGATGGTCATCACGCGGACGAGCATGAACCTCCGCAGGTTCAATCGTCTCCGGAGCGGTTGACTCATATGCCTCAAGCACACGCTTGCACGGCATATCGTCCATGTCCATGCTCTCAAGATCCTTGGCGACAGGCACGCAATCGGCCAGATAGGCCGCGCGCCCAAAGAAATACGTTGCGACAACGCGCTCGCCCTGCTCACTGTCGGGAGCAGCAATCTGCACATAGCAGCGCGTGATGCAGGTGCCCGCGGCAAAACACGCTGCCGCAAGCGTGAGTGCCACGCGCGCATCGTGCTCCGCGGCCCAGATCGCACGCGCGTCCTCGTCCAACTCGCGCCAGGCGTCATCTTGAGCGTCGTATTCACGTTGCGGCATGGCATCAACGACAGACTGCCCAAACCGAACGAGCATGATCCCTTCGGCAACGTTTGCCCGATAGGTATAGTCGAGCCGCGTGACCACGTTAAGTGCCTCGACAATACGCGCGAAGCGGGTACGCACATCCCACTCACCACCCGGCTGGCAAGCCACCGTACCCGGTTTGCCCCACGGGTTATCGCTCGAGGCCGTATCAAGCAGTCGGGGAACATCGTTGGTCGTCTTGGCGATATGCCACGCATCAAAGAGCGCGCAGCCCTCAAGGCTCGGCGAGGATGCCGCAGGGACCAATCCGGCCCCGATGTGCTCAAGGATGCCGGAGAGACGGTTAAGACGGCACTCGATGGCAAGCAGCATGTCAATCTCGTCCTGGTCCAGCAGGCTGCGATCAAAATTGAGATAGAAAAGCTTTGAGCGATCGATGCGAGCCAGGCTCATCTCGGACTTAGCGGCGATGGTGCGCAAGCGAGGCAAGTCAATTTCACTCATAAGGGCGGCGGCATAGCGCTCGATACCGCTCGGATTCTCGGCATGGTCAACGCGGTAGAGCAGCGTCTCGATAGCGTCAGGTAGCGGTGTCGTGTTAAAGCCCAAAAACACCTCGACCGGCTCGGGCAACTTTACGAGCTTGATCTTGTCGACAACGTTTTGCATACCCTCGTCGAGTCCGTCGGCGTCCGCCGTGCTCGCAATGGTATTTTCGGAGTCAGCGAATATCACGTAGCGCAGGAACATCGATGCCATGAACTCACCGTAAGGAAGGGAGCGGGTCGAATTCCATGTCTCGTGATCGGACTGTTCGCGCATGGGACCTTCGGGAGAGCCGACGGTTCGCGCGCACGCGCGCATCGTGCCGTTTGCTCCCCTCACCATAATCTCACCAATACCGGAGTCCGACTCGTCAAGGACCAGTTCCATGTCGGGATCGTTGGGCAGCGGAGCCTCGCTGACGGGGCGGTCCACCTTGTACACCTCACCCGAAACGCTTACGTAGCCCAAAAGCGACACATGGCTTTTGCCAACGAATTCGACGACATAGCAAGATTCATGCTGATCCTCGCCAAAGAGTTTCCAGACCACGCCATATGAGCGTCCCGCAGGCTGCTCGGGCATCGCCGGAAAGCGCTTCTTGGGATCGAGAAACCTGAGCTTGTATGTCGGACGCTCTGCCACGAAATATCACCCTGATCGGTCGCTTGAGAAGGAGTGGTCGCGAATAAGTCGCGACATCTACTCGGAATCTTACACGAGTCGACAGGAAATCGTCCCTTTGGACAAAAGCACTCAAGCTGGCGCAAAAGAAAAGCCCCCGTTGCCGGGAGCTTTAATCTCAAATGGTGCGGCGTATAGGATTCGAACCTATGACGTTCTGATTCGTAGTCAGACCCTCTATCCAGCTGAGGTAACGCCGCAACGCACGGATTATTATGCACGTGAGCCCCCGATGGGTCAAGCGACAATTAGAAAAAATTTTACGGAGTGATAATTAAGTTGTTCGTACCTCGACCGAGGTTCGAATCCATGCGGTGTTGCCATAAAAGAAAAGCCCCCGTTGCCGGAGGCTTTCAATTTCAATTGGTGCGGCGTATAGGATTCGAACCTATGACGTTCTGATTCGTAGTCAGACCCTC
>URIE01000189.1 GCA_900547805.1 uncultured Collinsella sp. | reverse complement strand
GCTCTGGGAATTGACCGTTTCAAGCCGGTCATTCTGGACAAGCTGAAGAAAGTCCTGGCTGAGGATGGCATTTCAATCCGCGGCGTTTACGAGCGCAGTGACGCCAAGGTCCGCCTGCAGGAGGGCATGGAGCGCGTGACGCCCGAGAACCTGCCACGTGCTCAGGAGCTGCTGCACGAGGTCTTTGCCGAGACCCTGGCCGAGCACGCCGGCAAGCGCGGTACCGAGGGCCCGCTGGTGCCGCTCTCTCCAGTGGAGGAGCGCCAAGTGGCCGAGATTTTGCCGCAGCTGGAGGGCGTGCTTGCCTATGAAGCCGAGGCGCTCGCGCCCTTCGCGCCGCGCTACCTGGAGTTTGCGTTCAACGAGCTCCAGGTCGAGTATGCCGGCTGGCCGCTTGGCGGGCGCATCGACCGCGTGGACGTGGACGCCGAGAATCGCGCCGTGGTAATCGACTACAAGCATCGCACGGGCGTTGAGGAGTTTAAGCTCGCCGACCCTACGGTGCGCGACGAGGAATCAGGCACGGCGCCCATCGACGATCCGCGGTGGCTGCCGCCCCATACCCAGACGCTTATCTATGCGCAGGCTATGCGCCGGGCGCTGGATCTGGACACCCGCGCGGCGCTCTATTTTTCGACCAAGGGCGGCAAACCGGCGCTGCGAGGCGCCGCGAGTGCCGAGCTGCTCGAGGAGGAGCGTGGTGACGGCCGCATCCCGGGGCTTAAGAAGGGCTTTCCCGGCGAGGGCGGAAGCATGGACTTCGATGCCCTGCTCGATCGCGTGGAGGCCGGAATTGCCGAGCGCTTGCGCGAGCTCGAGGCGGGCGTCGTGGCTGCCGTCGATCCGACGTCGGCTCAGGCCGCGCATGCGCGCTGCTCGTATAACCACGAAGGAACGTTTGTAAGGAGGGACGTGTAGACCATGGATCTTTCGACTTTGATGCCGCAACAGCTGCAAGTCGTCAAAACGCTCGACCGCCCGCTGTTTGTCTCGGCGGGCGCCGGTTCGGGCAAGACCTTCACCCTTACGCGCCGTATCGTCTACGCGCTCTCGCCCGAATCCGGTCCGTTCGTTGAGCATCTGGACCAGGTGCTCGCCATTACCTTTACCAAGGACGCCGCGGCCGAGATCCGCGACCGCGTGCGTCGTGCGCTTATCGAAGAGGGCATGGACGAGGAAGCCCTGACGGTTGACGACGCCTGGATTTCGACCATCCACGGCATGTGTTCGCGTATCCTGCGCGCGCATGCGCTGGAGCTGGGCATCGACCCCGAATTTACGGTGCTCACCGATACCGATGAGCTCATGGACCAGGCTGTCGAGCATGTGCTGGGCCGTGCGACGGCGCCCGATGCCGCCCCCGAGCTTGCCGCTTCGCTCAAAGCCCTCTATGCCTGGTATCCCATGGCGGGCGAGGGCGGTCCCTTTGGCGGCGGCACCACCATCAAGGGCTTGGTGCGCGACCTGCTGGAGCTGTCCAGCCAGCTGCCGGGGGGTATGGACGACGTGTGCGTGCTTCGCGGCTGCTCCGATACCTCGGCCCTGGCTGATGCCTATCGTGCGGCGCTCGGCGCGAGCAAGGCCGCGACCGAGAAGGCACAGGTGGCGCTTGAGGCCATCGACGTGTTCGAGGCGAGCGACAAGACCATGGCGGATGTGGCGCGGCTCATGATGTCGTGCGGCATGCCGCGTGCGAGCAAGATGTTCCCTAAGGAGAACGTCGAGCTGCTCAAGGCAGAAGCTGCCGACACGTTTGTCAACATTGTGCTGGCTTGCGGCGACCCGGCGCTCGATGCGCTGACAGGGCTCGCCCGTGCCGTAGAGGCGGAGTACCGCGCGCTCAAGGCCGACCAGTCCGCGCTCGATAATAACGATCTGCTGCGCATGGCATACGAGGCGCTGCGTGATTACCCCGCCATCCGAGCCGCCTACGAGGGCCGTTTTAAGATGGTCATGATCGATGAGTTCCAGGACACCGACCAGATGCAGGTCGATCTGATTCACTACCTGACGGGTGCGGGCGAGCGTGCGCTGTGCACGGTGGGCGACACGCAGCAGTCGATTTATCGCTTCCGTGGTGCCGAGGTCGAGGTCTTCCGCCGCCAGGAGCGCAAGGTGGGTGCTTCGGGCGTGTCGGCAGCTGCCAGCACCCCGGGCGCCGTTCTCGCTTCGTCTGGGGCACCCGCCGGCGAGCTTGTCAAACTCGTGCGCAACTTCCGCAGTCACGACGAGGTCCTGCGCTACGTGGCGCGTGTCTTTGACGGCGATACCGGTGGCCTTATGCAGGGCTTTTTGGATCTTGAGCCGAGCGATAAGCGCGAAGACAAGCTCAGGGCAGAGGCTTCGCGTCGCCAGGCGCTGCTCGTTGCCGGCGGCAGTACGCAGGAGCGCACACAGGCCAAGGCCCGCGCAATTGCGGAGCGGTTTCGTGCGCTTGCCGATAAAAAACAGCCTCAGGGCGATATGGTGCTGCTGCTGGGCCGCATGACCAACGCCGACGTCTATGCCCAAGCGTTCCGCGACCAGGGACTCGACTGCGTCATCGCGGGCGGCTCGGTCTTTGCCCAGGCTGCCGAGGTGCAGACGATTCGCGCCCTGGTGTGCGCGCTTGCCAACCCGGCGGACACGGCGCAGGGCCTTATGCC
>URIE01000188.1 GCA_900547805.1 uncultured Collinsella sp. | reverse complement strand
ATCTTGAAGCACACGCCGCTCACGCCGCAGCGCTTGCAGGTGTCGGTGAGGATGCTGACACGGCGGTTGACTTTGGTCCTGCATGCCGCCGACCCCGCCGTGTGCTGTTGGCGATCGACTCCTTTAAGGGCAGCGTGTCGAGTGCGCAGGCGGAGGCGGCGGTTGCCGAGGGCATGCGCCGTGTGTGGCCCGATGCCGAGGTGCGCGCATTGCCGCTGGCGGATGGCGGCGAGGGAACGCTCGATGCCATCGCCGCGCGCGGTGGCGAGCTTGTGGCCTGCGAGGTTGCAGGCCCCTTTGGCGAGCGTGTGCCTGCCCGGATGCTGGTGGACGACGAGCGCGACTCGGCTGTAATTGAGATGGCCGAGGCGGCCGGCATTGGGTACTCGCCTCGCACGGAGTCGTCGGCGCTGGCTGCTACAACCTATGGCGTGGGCGAGCTGATGCTCCGTGCGGTTCGCGCCGGGGCAAAGACTATCTATATTGGTCTGGGCGGCAGTGCCACCAACGACGGTGGCGCCGGCATGCTGCAGGCGCTGGGCGCGCGTGTGGTCGATGATCAGGGATGCGATGTCGCCCCCGGTCTTGCCGGCCTTGAGCAGGTGGCGAGCGTTGATTTGGCGCCAGCTCTGCAGGCTTTGGATGATGCTCGTATCGTTGTGCTTTCCGATGTCGAGAATCCGCTCGTGGGGCGTCGAGGCGCACTGGCGGTGTTTGGCGGGCAGAAGGGCCTGCCGGCGGATGATGTCGAGGCCCTGGGCAAGTACGACGGATGGATGGTCGGCTATGGACGCCTGCTCGATGCGGCGATTGCTAGGGCGCGGGCTCAGGGGTTGCTGCGTGTGCCCGAGGGTGCACGGACATTTGGCTCGGTGCTTGGCGTGCCTGGCGCTGGTGCTGCCGGTGGTCTGGGAGCAGCGCTGTTGGCGCTCGGCGCCGAGTTGCGCTCAGGCGTGGAGACGGTGCTCGATCTCGTGGGATTTGACGAGCGCGTGCGCGATGCCGACCTGGTCATTACAGGCGAGGGCAATATGGACGAGCAATCCGCCGCTGGAAAGGCACCGGTGGGCGTGGCGCGCCGTGCTAAGCGCTATGGCAAGCCGGTAGCCGCCGTCGTGGGCGGTCGTGCCGACAACCTAGATGCGGTGTATGAGCAGGGTATTGACTTGGTTCTGCCGACCTGTCGCAAGCCCATGGACCTGGAACAGGCACTCGATCCGCAAGAAGCCACAACCAACCTCATCTGTGCCGGCGAAGCAGCCGCCCAATCCTACGACCTCGCTCGCCTCTAAGGCCTATCTCCCTATAAGTTGCGGTGGAATACGGTGTGCTTTTGCCTTTAAGGGGTTAATTCAGCCCGTATTCCACCGCAACTTCGAGAATAGCCATTCGAGGTTGGCTGCCTTGGGTCTTGGGTCGGACCGTTTGCCACGAAATGCGGCCATCTGCTACGTTAAACCGGCCATCCTCGACCATCCCGGAATTTGCAAAAACAAAACCGCAGGTAGAAAGCTTGCCGATTTTCGAAAAAGCACGCTATGGTTGACCTCTGTGACCAAAACGTAGTAGATAGGCCCTTTTCGTGGCACGGCACCAGATCAGTCTATTTAGGATGGGGCTTACTTGACTACTTTCGCCACCCTGATGCCCCTCCAGTCAAAAAGTGGTCAAAAAAGCCCCGTCCCAAATTAGCTACCTTGCTCTGGTGGGCGGGAGCAGGTAAGATATACCGAGCGCCTAGCGCGTTCGATGGGTTCGGATGACGACATGTTCCGAATCTGGTCAGGTCCGGAAGGAAGCAGCCATAAGGAGCCTCTGTCGGGCATCCGAATCCATCGAGCGCACGGGCGCTTTTTTGGTGCCGCGACATGGCCCGGCCGGCGACGAGGTATTTGGTGTCTCGCTGGTCCTCGGCTGCGCCTGCGGGATCGCTCGACTACCAAGCGCCCTGCCGGCACTCGCGGGTAGCCGACCAAAACCGCCTGAAGGGTCACATTTATCTGAAGAATTGAATCCCGTGCTTTTTGCTGCTCGTTGGCGTTGTCTGGAGCGCGGTGGCTACGTGGTTCAAGAGACAGCGGCATTACCATTTGTTTTTACAAGTAAAGAGGCTCGTTTCCCTAGGTTGGGGAAACGAGCCTCTTTTTGTCTCTGGGCTTGTGGATTGGCGGAGACAATAACCGCTGGCGGCTACCTTGAGTTCTTGATGCGGCGCACACCCGCGGCGGTTATTCCGAGGCCTGCGGCGGCGATTGCTGCGAGTGCGATTGCGCTCGGCGCTGCGTCGCCCGTGTTCGCGAGCTTGCCGGTGGTCGTATTTGCTTGCTTGGTGGAGCTCGATGGAGCGTATTTGCCGGTCGCGGGCGAGCTGGCGGGCTGTGCCGTTTCGGCCGGCTGCGCTGAGCTGGAGGGTTTTGTCGTCTCGGTCGGTTTCGTTATCTCGGGCGAGGTGGCCTTATCTGCTGCGGCTTTCGCCTCTTCGTATGCCTTGCAGGCGTCGTCATAGGCCGCTTGCGCTTTTTCCAAATTGTCGAGGAGCGCATCTCGCTTGGCTGTCTCTTCGTCGATATCGGTTTGACATTTTTCCGCATTGGCTTCGAACTTCGCGACGACACTTTCCTGGCTTTCGAGCCGGCGTTGGCAGTGGTGAAGATCATCTT
>URIE01000187.1 GCA_900547805.1 uncultured Collinsella sp. | reverse complement strand
CGTCGGCAGCGTCAGATGTGTATAAGAGACAGCACAAAGGGTTCGACCACAAACGAGCGAATCAAGAAGGTAGCGACCAGTGCGATCGCGGCGACCACGATCCACTCAAACGCACCCTTAAGCACGGAATGCTGCGAAGGAACCATTCTCACTCCTCGCTCTGCGAATACGACGCGTCCAGAATCTCTTGCGCGTATGCGCGCTCCTCGGGCGTAAGCCGCGCCGTCTCGATCAGGTCGGGACGCCAGCGGCAGGTGCGCTCGATGGCATTCTTACGGCGCCAGGCGTCAACCTTGGCATGGTCACCGCTCACGAGCACCGGCGGCACGCCCTCGCCGTTGAATTCAGCAGGGCGAGTGTACTGCGCATACTCGAGCAGGCCTCCGTCCTCGGCGGTCGAGAACGACTCGTCGACGTTGCTCATCTCGTCACCAAGGGCGCCGGGAATCAGGCGTACGACGGCATCGGCAACGACCATAGCGGGAAGCTCGCCGCCCGTGAGCACGTAATCGCCGATCGACAGGCGCTCGTCGGCATACGCATAGGCACGCTCGTCGACACCCTCGTAACGGCTGCACACAAACAGCAAGCGCTCGCTTTTGAGCAGGCGCTCGGCCACATGCTGTGTAAAGGGCTCGCCACAGGGGGTAAAAAACACCACGGTGGGCTTAGGACCCTCGGAGCTAATAGCCTCGATGGCCTCGGCAATAGGCTCGACCTTCATGAGCATGCCCTGCCCGCCGCCGTACGGCTCGTCATCGACGGTACGGTGGCGGTCGTGCGTCCAGTCGCGCAGGTTATACGCCTTAAAATCAAAAAGGCCGGCCTTGCGGGCGCGGCCCAAAATCGATGTGGACATGACGGGCTCAAACATCTCGGGAAAGACCGAAAGGGTCTCAATCAGCATGTTGTCCTCCCTACTTGTCCATATCGATCAGGCCGTCCATAACGTGGACGGAAATTGTTCCTGTGTCGGGAAGATCGAGCACAACCTGCTCGATCACGGGAATCAGTACCTCGCCGTACCGATCACCCTCGACAACCCAAACATCGTTAGCGGGCGTCGACATGATCTCGACGATCGTGCCGAGTGAACCGAAGCGCTCGTCGACCACCTCGCGACCCATCAGGTCGGTATAGGCGGCGTCGAGCGAATCGAGCTCAAAATCGTCACGATTTGCCAACACATAGCATCCCGTGATGCCCTCGGCGGCCGTCAAGTCGTCAATGCCCTCAAACGAGACCAGATCGCCATCGCCCGTATCGGTGACGGACACGACCGTGCAAAAGCGGTCGCGCTTGAGCGCCGGCGGCGTCAGGGCGACGCGCATACCCGGCTCTAATACAGAAGGAAGCCCCCGCAGCGGCTGCGCGAGGACCTCCCCCTTCCTTCCGTGCGGCTTGACCACACGGGCGATGTTTTTGTACTGGGACCTCAAGGTCCTAGCCCAGAACCTCTACCTCGACAGCAGTGTCGAGGCGAGCAGCCAGTGCACGGGCGAGCGTGCGAATGGCCTTGATGGTACGGCCACGACGGCCGATGACCTTAGCGACGTCATCCTCGGCGACCGAAACCTCAATCGTAGAGGCGTCATCACCATCGATGACCTCAAGGCTCACGGAATCCGGGTCGTCGACGATCTGAACAACGAGATATTCGACGAGATCGGCGATGCGATCTGAGAGCATTGCCTCACCCTCGAGCTGTGCAGCGTCAACCTCAGGCACGATTTACTCCTCGGCGCCCTCAGCGGCCTCAGCGGCAGCCTTAGCGGCCTCGGCCTCTTTGGCGAGCTGCTTCTTGGACTTCTTGACGACGGTCTCGGTCTTCTCGCCCTCGTTGGCGGCCTTGACCAGAGCGGCGACGGCGTCGGTGAGCTGAGCGCCCTTGGACTGCCAGTCGGCGATCTTCTCGAGGTCGAGGTTGATGGTCTTGGGGGCGGTCATCGGGTTGTAGCGGCCAACCTCCTCGATGATACGACCGTCACGCGGGGCGCGGGAATCGGCGACGACGACACGGTAGTACGGACGCTTCTTAGCGCCGTGACGAGCAAGGCGAATCTTGACTGCCAAAGGAAACTCCTCCAACCAAGCAGCTTTAGGCTGCAACTACAAACAAACAGTTGAACATAATACGCCATCGACGCGGGCAGGTGAAGTCCGTGAGACCAACTTCTTCGGTGTAGTCGAGGGCAAATCCATATCTTAGACAAGAATTCGGGATTTGCAAGCACATACACGCACCCCACATGAGCTGCGCGGTATACTCATGACATGGAAAGACGCGAACATACATACGGTTATGAGGATGCCATGGGCGTCACGCCGCCTCCCTGGACGGGTCCGGCGGTGGGTCTGATGGACCTTGATGCGTTTTTTGCGAGCGTGGAGATGCTCGATCATCCCGAATGGCGCGGAAAGCCGCTCATCGTGGGCGGAGACGCCGATTCGCGTGGCGTCGTGTCCACGTGTTCGTATGAGGCGCGTCGCTTTGGCGTGCACTCTGCCATGGCCTCGGCCGAGGCGCGGCGCTTGTGCCCGCAAGCCATTTGGACGCACGGGCACTTTGATCGCTACCGCGAGGTGAGCGCGCAGGTCATGGCGATTCTTGCCGAGGAAACGCCGCGCGTAGAGCGCGTATCCATCGACGAAGCCTTTATCG
>URIE01000186.1 GCA_900547805.1 uncultured Collinsella sp. | reverse complement strand
GGTATTGACGTAGTCGTCCGTCCCGTCCGAATCGGAAAGCTTAACGTTGCCCGTATAAAGCACGCGAATGCGACCGTCCTCGGCAAGCGCGGAGCCCGAATACACGCCATGGCAATCGAACGGCTCGTCGGGCAGCAATGGGGCGCCAACGTAGTCCCACGTCATAAGGTCGCGGCTCGTCGCATGACCCCAGGCCTTAACGCCACCCTCGACATCAAACGGCGCATATTGAAAATAAGCGTGGAACACGCCGCCCGCTTGGCAAAGACCGTTGGGGTCGTTGAGCCAACCCGCCGGCGGCATAATGTGAAAGTGCTGGCCATACGCGCCATGACCGCACCCAGCGGCGGCAGCGTCAACAGCGGCAACCAGCTTTGCAAGGTCGCGACCAAGTGCATTAGACATATCAAAGTCCTAACGGATCGAAAGTAACAAGGCGCCAGAGATCGGCACCAGATACGGGAAACGCCCGCGAGCATACAACCCGCGGGCACCCCTTAATCAAAAGCTCTTAGGCCTGCTCGGAAGCCTTGGGCTCGTCCTTGTACAGGACAAACGAGACGGCAAAGGAAACCAGCGCGGCGACCGCAAACATAATCGTGTACTGCACGGGCTGGGCCAGACACAGCAGGATACCGAAGATGCCCGTAACGCCCGTGCCGGAAGCGGCAAGCGAAGTGAGCGCGCAGACCAGGGCACCGCAACCGCCGCCGATGCAGCCAGCGATGAAGGGCTTAAAGAAGCGCAGGTTCACACCAAAGATGGCAGGCTCGGTGATGCCCATGAAGGCGGACAGGGCCGAAGGAAGCGCCAGGCCCTTGATCTTGGCATCGCGGGTCTTAAAGGCAACGGCGAGCGCGGCACCACCCTGAGCGATGTTGGCAGCGCTGGCGATGGGCAGCCAGTAGGTCACGCCGTACTGAGCGAGCTGGCCCAGATCGATAGCGGTGTACATCTGGTGGATACCGGTAACGACCGTGGGGGCATAGAACAGGCCGACGATAAAGGAACCGATGCCGAAGGGCAGGGTTAGCAGGGCCTGGATCAGACCGAGGATGGCGTTCTCGGCCCAGACAAAGATGGGGCCGACGGCAACGAGCGTCACGAGCACGGTCACGAACACGGAGACGAGCGGAGTCACAAAGAGATCGAACATCTCAGGAACGATCTTGTGCAGGCGCTTCTCGAGGAAGGCGAGAATGGCGCAGGCGATGACGATGGGGATCACGTGGCCCTGATAACCGACCCACTCAAAGCTGTAGACGCCGGGGATGACGGTAACCATGGTCTGAACGCCCTCGGAGGCAACCGTATAGGCGCTCTGCAGCGAGGAGTTGATGAACGCACCTCCGACGACGGCACCCAGGTACGGGTTGGCGCCAAAGGCCTTGGCGGCGGAGTAGCCGATCAGGATCTGCAGAATGCCAAAGGACGTGCCCGAGACCAGGTCAGCGATCTTATAAATAAAGTTATTAGTGTCGAGCGCGATAAAGCCGTTGGAGGCCATAAAGTTGAGGGCGCTCATAATGCCCAGCAGCAGGCCCGAAGCCACGATGGCGGGGATGATGGGGACAAAGACGTCGCCGAGCACCTTAATAGCGCGCATAAAGATGTTCTGCTGCTGTGCCGCGGCCTCGTTGACCTCGGCCTTGGTGGCAGCCTCGACGCCGCTGAGCGCGATGAACTCCTCGTAGACCTTGTTGACGGTGCCGGTGCCAAAAATAATCTGGAGCTGGCCCTGGGCCTCAAAGACGCCCTTGGCGCCGTCGATATTCTCGAGGGCCTCCTTGTCGACCTTGGCGTTATCGGCAATCACCAGGCGCAGACGCGTGGCGCAGTGTGCAGCCGAAACAACGTTGCCGGCGCCACCGATGTTGTCGAGCACCTCTTGGGCTGATTTGCGGTAGTCCATGACTTCCCTTTCCTCAAACGGGCGCACGTACACCCGGCCATCTTTGACACTTACACTGTAATCGTTTTCAGTTTCATATATCTGTAATCGTTTTCACAGCAGGGTGAACGGTAGGAAAAAGCCGGCGAATGGTAGTTTTGGGACAAAAACGGGGGACTCAAAGGCGGGCAGACGCGTCCAAGGCCTAGACATTCATGAGCTGATGCCCAAGTTTGAGCGTCCGCAGGCCGCTCTCCCCCTCCTCGCCATCGAGCGTGTTGAGCAACATGCTGGTGGCCTCGGCGCCACTGGTCAGGTAGCCATAATGCACGGTGGGAATGCCGCCCGTCAGCGCGCGCAAAAATGCGTTGTCACCGAAACCGCTCACGCGACGCACGCCCTCACCCATGCCACGCACCTCGTCAAGAGCGCGCAGAGCGCCGGCCGCCATAGTGTCGGTCGCGCACGCGATAAACGAAACATCGGGGGCATCGGCAAGCAGCTCGCGCGCAGCGCGATAGCCCGAGTCGAGCGTAAAGGATCCCTGGCGAATCAGGCTCGGATCAAGCACCACGCCCGCAGCGCCCAAGCCAGCCTCAAAACCGCGACGACGGTCGTAACCGGCCGCGCGGTCTTCTTCGGTAACACCGATGTAGGCGATTTTGCCCTCAGCACGCTTCGCGAGCGCCTGACCCAGCTCGAAAGCGGCCTCGTAATCATCGTGATAAACACACGCCGCGCCCTCGACGTTTTGACCAATGACCACAAGGGGTACGCGACAAGACTCAATCGCTCGACGGTGCTCGCCGGTGATCATGGTTGCCACCAGCACAATGCCGT
>URIE01000185.1 GCA_900547805.1 uncultured Collinsella sp. | reverse complement strand
GGGTATTGAAAGCGTTGATAGCCTTCTCGCCGTCGGCGACGTCATCCTCGGACTTAAGCGAGAGTTTGAGGTCCTTGGTCGAGAAATCCTTGGCGGCAAGCTTGGCACCCTTCTCGGCCGAAACGCCATAGGTTGCCGCGGCGCCGGTCAGAGGGCCGATGACACCGATCTTGAAGGTCTTGCCGTCATCGGCGGAGCCGCCGTCCGAGCCACCCGACGAGCAACCAGCGAGTGCGGCGGTGCTGCCGAACGCCGCAGCGCCGGCGAGAAAGTTCCTACGGCTGAGCGTGCTGTTGATGTTGAACATGGTGTCCCCCTTTTCGCTGGCCGCGGTGCGGCCGTCTTGCGGTACAGGGCAAACCTTATGGCACAAACGTTGACAGTTTGTTACGGAAGTCCGTTTGTAGCGAGCGTGTTTCCAATGTTTCCGCAGCGTTTCGGGGGTGCCGTTTTGTGCGGCTCCTGTTGCCTGGCGAGCACGCGCCCCCGGTTCACGCTAGAATGCACTCAACCTTTAAGCGGTTAATCCATCCATAAGATGCACGAAGGAGCTATCTATGAGCGAATCCCTGCGCACCGTGAACGTCGGTCTGATCGGTCTGGGAACCGTCGGCGGCGGCGTGGCCCGTCTGATCAAGAGCCACCACGATGAGTACCTGGCAGCCTACGGCATCGACCTTAAGCTGACCCGCGCCTGCGCGCTTGCCTGGGAGCAGGCCGAGGCAGCCGGTATTGAGCGCGAGGCCTTTACGAGTGACTGGCATGACGTCGTCACCGACCCAGCCGTCGATATCGTCGTCGAACTCATCGGCGGCGAGCACCCCGCGACCGAGATCTTCACCACCGCCTTTGAGCACGGCAAGCACGTCGTCTCTGCCAACAAGGCCCTGCTGGGCCGTCACGTCGAGACGCTTGCCGAGAAGGCGCGTGCGTGCGGCGTGCAGATTAAGTGCGAGGCCAGCTGCGGTGGCGGCATCCCCATTGTCAGCACACTCGAGCACGACCTGGTGGGTAACAAGATCCTGACCATCGCCGGCATCCTCAACGGCACCACCAACTACATCCTGTCGCGCATGGACGCCGAGGGCGCCGATTACACTGACGTGCTCGCCGACGCACAGGCTAAGGGCTATGCCGAGGCCGACCCGTCCGCCGACGTCGACGGCTTCGATGCCGCCAGCAAGACGGCCATCCTCGCCTCCATCGGCTTTGGCACCCGCGTTACCACCGATGATGTGTACCAGCAGGGTATCCGCACCATCGGCGCCGAGGACATCGCCCAGGCCCGCGAGCTCGGCTACACCATCAAGCTGCTCGGCATCGCCCGCAACACCGACGCCGGCGTCGACGTTCGCGTGCATCCCACGCTCATCCCGGCAGACCATATGCTTGCCAAGGTCAACGGCGCCATGAACGCCGTCTACGTGGTAGGCGACGCCGTGGGCGAGACCATGTTCTACGGCGCGGGCGCAGGCTCCTTCCCCACCGCGAGCGCCGTCGTGGGCGATATCCTGTCGCTCTCCGAGCAGATCAGCCGCGGCGTGGCTCCGCTGCCCGAGATTGAGCCCTATGGCCACAACCTCGCCTTTAAGCCCATGGACGAGCTCCAGACCAAGTACTATGTGCG
The DNA here is from genome assembly GCA_900547805.1 of uncultured Collinsella sp. Taxonomy (GTDB): domain Bacteria; phylum Actinomycetota; class Coriobacteriia; order Coriobacteriales; family Coriobacteriaceae; genus Collinsella. The sequence continues at coordinate 1,119 of URIE01000185.1, read as the reverse complement.
CCTGAAAGTCGCCGACCGCGTGGGCGCCCTGTCCGAGACGGTCGACATCTTTGCCAAGCATAACATCTCGATCTCGCTCATCAACCAGGTCGAGGACGGCAAATCGGGCGTCAGCGATGCCTGCTCGGTCATCTTCCTGACGCACCGCGCGCTCGAGAAGGACGTCCAGGCTGCCGCCGCCGAGCTTGCCAGCGTCGGCTGCGTGGCCGAGGTCGCCAACGTCCTGCGTATCGAGGACGTTGAGGCTTGGACCGAAGGCGTCATGGCGAACTAGCCCAACGCTCGCCTAGCAATACGCGCCTTGAGGGCTCCCGTCCGATGTGGGACGGGAGCCCTTTTGTCACCTGCCCTAAGCACAACGGCAAAGCACATTTGCGCGAGCCGCTCATCGGTAACGCGGGCTACCGTTCACCGATATGCAAACGCGGCCGATTCCGACTACCGCTACGCTGTGCTGCGAATGTCCGCCCGCGATGAGAGGAAGCACCATGTTGCTCGAGGGCAAGAAAGCAATCATCACCGGAGGCACACGCGGTATCGGCTATGCCATCGCCTGCCGTTTTATCGAGGAAGGCGCTGCCGTCACCGTCTTTGGCTCGCGCCAGGAGACTGCCGACACGGCCGTTGAGAAGCTGACAGCCGCCTATCCCGACGCCAAGGTCTGGGGTCGCTCCTGCGATCTCACCTCGCTCGAGGCCGTGACTGAGGCCTTTACGCAGACTGCAGCCGACATGGGCGGCTTGGACACGGTCGTCAACAATGCCGGTATCTCCCAGCGTTCACCCCTCTTGGACTACACGGCCGAGGAGTTCGCAAAGGTCATGGACCTTAACGTCGTCGCCGTCTTTAATGGCCACCAGGCTGCCGCCAAGATCATGACCGAGGCCGGCCACGGCGGCACCATCACTACCACAAGCTCGATGGTCGCCAAGTACGGCCAGCCCTCCGGCGTCGGTTACCCCACGTCCAAGTTTGCCGTCAACGGTATGGTCCAGTCGCTCTCGCGCGAGCTCGCTCCCATGGGCATCCGCGTCAACGCCGTCGCCCCCGGCGTGACTAAGACCGACATGGTCGCCAACCTGCCCGAAGAGGTCATCAAGCCCATCATCGCCACCCTGT
>URIE01000184.1 GCA_900547805.1 uncultured Collinsella sp. | reverse complement strand
GCTCGGAGATGTGTATAAGAGACAGGGCCTGTTCTTTACGGTGTTTTTGAGCGACAGCACGCTGGGCTGGGGTGCCCAGCGCGTCGTGGGCGGCCTGTGCTTTTGCCTGGGCCTGGTGCTGGTGCTGGTGTGCGGCGCCGAGCTGTTTACCGGCAATTCGCTTATGGTCTGCGCACTCAAGAGCAAAAAGATCACTCTGGCTCAGATGCTCAAGGCCTGGGTCGTCGTGTGGGTCGGCAATTTTGTCGGTGCCCTGTTCATCGTCTTTTTGGTGTACATGGCCGGCATCTATAAGCTTAACGGCGAGGCGGTCGCCAACTCCATGGTGAGCGTCGCCGCCGGCAAGGTGACGATCGACTGGGTGACGATCTTCTTCCGCGGCATCCTGTGCAACATCTTTGTGTGCCTGGCCGTGTGGATCGGTACCGCCGGCAAGACCGTGGTCGATAAGGTTGTGGGCATTTTGCTGCCCATCGCCGCCTTTGTGGCCTGCGGTTTTGAGCACTGCGTTGCCAACATGTACTTTTTGCCCATGGGTGCCGTGATGCATGCATGCGGTTATGGTGCCGACGTCGCCGGCGCCGATGCGCTCAATGTCGCGGGTATTGCGTTTAACCTATCCGCCGCCACGCTGGGCAACATCGTGGGCGGCGCGGTTCTGATCGCGCTCGGCTACTGGTTTATTTACGCCAAGAAGTCCGAGGCGTAAGGTACCGTCTGTTTGACGTTGGGCCTCCCGCGGGGCGTTGCCGTGCGGGAGGCTTTTTGGGTCCGGGGCTCGTTGCCGGGCTGTTGGCTTGCTGTGTTTGGCTGATGAAAGGGGTAATCGAGATGGCATCTGCTGTGAAGCGTGACGGTCGCGCCGTGGTGACCACATGCGGGGGATGCTATGCCGATTGCGCCTTTGCGGCCCATGTTGAGGATGGGCGTGTGGTGGCCGAGTTGCCGGTGCCGGGGCATCCGTGCGCGGCGCGTGCCCTGTGCGCCCGCGGACGGCATCGCCTGTCCATGCCGTTTGACGAGCGAGACCGTATCTTGCATCCCATGCGCCGCCGAGCTGATGGCTCGGGGTTCGATGCGATTACCTGGGACGAGGCGTTTGCTCAGATTGCCAAGCGTCTTTTGGGGATTGTTGACGAGCGCGGACCTCGTGCGCTGGGCATGACGCTCGGCGTGCCCTCCTTCGACCGCTACTGGGCGTATCGCTTTATGCATGCGCTGGGCTCGCCCAACGTGTACGGTGCCGATGGCGCCTGCGAGGTAAGCCGACTTACCGGTTGGGAGCACAGCCTGGGCTATAGTCCCGCCTCCGACCTGGCGCATACCGACTGCATCATGTACCTGGGGCGTTCCATTGTCGATTCGTCGACGATGGGGGCCGTTGATGCGCTCAACGATGCCCGTCGCCGTGGGGCGAAGATTATCGTGGTCGACCCCCGGCGCAGCGGCTCGGCTGCGCTTGCCGACCGCTGGTTGCGCGTGCGCCCGGGCTGTGACCTGGCCTTGCTGATGGGCATTGCGCATGTGCTCATTGCCGAGGGCCTGTACGACCACGAGTTCGTTACCCGCTATACCATGGGTTTTGATGAGCTGGCGCAGGCTGCTGCTGCTTGGACGCCCGAGTGGGCCGAGTCGATGTGCGACGTGCCGGCGGACGATATCCGTGCAACTGCGCGTGATTTGGCTGCCGCGGCGCCTGCTGCGGTGGTGGACGCTGGCTTTCATGGTGGCATCGGTATCGCGTATGCCAACAGTACGCAGACGGCGCGAGCTATCTGCATGGTTGATGTGCTGCTGGGCTGTATCGGGCATGCGGGCGGCGCGCTCAATCCGCCCACGCCGCTTGTGTTGGGCGACCTCGATCCCACGCGCTTTGCGACGCCGTTGGTGCCGCGTGGGCCCAAGCTAGGGTCCGAGCGCTATCCACTGGTCGATCCGGTGCGCGGCCTGTGCACGACCATCGGTCAGTCGATTCTTGCCGGCGATTTGCGTGGGCTCATCGTCTATGCCAGTAACCCCGGTGCGGGCTATGGCAATGCGCAGGCTTGGTTGGGTATTTTGCAGCAGCTCGACTTGCTCGTGACGATTGATATTCGCTGGTCCGAGACGGCGCGTGCTTCTGATTTCGTGCTGCCCGACGTGACGTATCTGGAGGCCGACCGCGGCATGGGGACGGTCGTGGGCGCCAACGATTCGCGCGTGTTCTACCGCAACGCCGTGCTGCCTGTGCAGCATGACGACACGAGACCGGGGCGGGAGATCTTTGCCGGGTTGGCTGCGGCCTGCGGCGTGGGCGAGTACTTCCAGTTTACGTCTGACGATCTGGCGGCTGCCCAGGTGGCTCCGTTTGGGATCGACCTCACTGCGCTCAAGGAGCGCGGTTGGGCCGATACGGGCGTGGAGCTGCCGTCGCGCACGGGTGAGCCGGCGATTCCCCTGGATGGCGGCAAAATTGCGCTGGCAAGCGACGTATGGGAACGAGCCGGCCTGGGTCGTGTACCCAACTGGATCGCTCCCATGGTGGAGCCCGGCCCGGGGATGTTTCGCCTCATTAGCGGCAACCGTCCCTTTGAGTCGCATACCTCGCGAAGGCTTGCAGCCCAAGGTGCCGCCGAGGCAGGTTCCGACTTGGACGCCGTGCAGATGAATGCCGACGTCGCCGAGCGCATGGGTATCGCCAACGGCGAGGTCGTCGAGCTGGTGAGCGACATGGGCCGCGACCGCGTACGCGTGGAGACCACGCCCTATCTGCATCCGGCGTGCATCTTCACCTCGGCC
>URIE01000183.1 GCA_900547805.1 uncultured Collinsella sp. | reverse complement strand
AGCGAAACCACAAAGGCCACAACGCAGCCCACGCCCAAGATGGCGATCTCGTTGGTGCCGAACGTGCCGCCCTTGATGAAGTACTTGACCAGCTTGAGCGCACTTGCGCCAAACATGACAGGGATGGCCAGGAAGAACGTAAACTTGGACGCCACCGAACGCGTGCAGCCCAAAAGCAGGCCGCCGATGATGGTGGAGCCGGAGCGCGACGTGCCCGGAATCAGCGAAAGCACCTGGAAGCAACCGATACCCAGCGCGGTCTTCCAGCTCAGATCCTCGAGCGTAGTGATGGAGCCAAAGTCCAGGCTATCGTCCTCATCCTCAGCGATAGCCGCGGCGGGCGCCGCAAAGTGCGCACCGGCGGGACGTCCACCCGACACCACAGCACGAGAACCAAACGAACCGGCAAGAGCGACCTGGTCGCGCTTGTTTGCGCGCCAGTTCTCAATCACGATAAACAGCACGCCGTACACAATGAGCGCCAGCGCCACGACGGGAGCATTGTAGAAATGCTCCTCCATCCAGTCGTTGAGCGGCAGACCGATCGCCGCAGCGGGAATGCAGCCGAGCACAATCTTGCCCCACAGCACCCACGTATCGCGACGGCCCTGTTTGCCCTTGCTGGGCGAAAACGGATTGAGGTCATAAAAGAACAGCACGCACACGGCCAAAATGGCGCCCAGCTGAATCACGACCAAAAACATATTCCAGAACGTCTCGCTCACGTTCATCTTGACGAACTCGTCCACCAAAATCATGTGGCCCGTGGACGAAACGGGTAACCATTCGGTGATGCCCTCGACCAGACCCATAAAGGCAGATTTTAGAAGCTCGATAATATCCAAAGGAACCCCCTTGTTTGACGCCCGCCAATACTTGCACTGCGGACGGTGCGGGCGATGTCCCATTATCAACCGTTACGGCGCGCCCGAACCGACCCTTACCAAAAAACTCGCCCGTTCACAGAATTGCGAGCGGTCAAACCGAAATCCTTGGGTATAACTGCAACAAGATAAAGTGTCCGGCGGCCAACGCGCCGCCCGACGCACGAGCCCCGCGCCCGTGCGATAGACCAAGGAGGAAACCATGAACGAGGGCTACACCAAGGTATTTGTTTCACTCGACGGTACTGAGCAGCAGGATTTTGTGCTCGCACGCGCCATCAAGGTCGCCGCGAACAACGGCGCTAAGCTGATCATCGGCCACGTCATCGACTCCACCGCACTCGAGAGCGCCGGTTCCTATCCGGTCGACCTGGTCAACGGCTTGGAGGAGGCCTTTAACAACTCGATCGCTAAGCAGCTCGAGGAAGCCAAGGCCAATCCCGACATTCCCGAGGTCGAGGTCATGATTCGCGCCGGCCGCATTCGCGAGACCCTCAAGGACGAGATGCTCGACGTGGTCAAGCCCGACCTGGTGCTTTGCGGCGCCCGTGGCCTGTCCTCCATCAAGTACGCGCTGCTGGGCTCGATCTCGACGTTCCTGCTGCGCAACACCGACTGCGACATTTTGGTCGTGAAGTAGGCTCCTTCCCGTCGGCGCAAGGCCTGCGGGGTTATCACGCCGACGTCCTCGCCGCTTCGCGGCTGCGGGATGTCGGCTTTGATAACCCCTCCCGGCCTTGCGCCTACGTCACCATACTTCAACGAGTTGGCTGATAGAAAATGGCGTGCCGCCTCGGTTGGGGCGGCACGTTTTTGTTTGGATGATTCTTTTGTGCCTCACGGCAATGTTCACGTACGGGAACATTGCACCAGTTGCCTCAGCTAAATTCCCGTTCGGGAACATAGCCCAGAGAAAGGCAACCGGATTACGCCTATTCGAAGTATTGGAACTTGTTCGTCGAGAAAGCGAAGGTTACGGCGAATCCCTCGCCGGGCTCGGAGGCGGCGGTTACGTCGATGCCCATCTTGAAACATAGGCGCGCTACCAGGTAGAGACCAATGCCCGTCGCGCGCTTGGTGGTGCGGCCATTGTCGCCGGTAAAGCCCTTCTCGAACACACGCGGCAGGTCGGCCGCGCACACGCCGCAGCCGTTGTCGGCAACGGTAAGCTCGATGCGCTCGCTCGCCAGACCCTCGTCCAGCAGCGCAGCCGAAAACGTAATCTGCGCTCCGTCCTCACGCGCATATTTAATGCTGTTCTGGATGAGCTGACCCAAGATGAACTCGAGCCATTTCTCGTCGGTAAAAACTTCGAAGTCGAGGTTTTCGCACACCGGTGCCACGTGTGCCGCGATGAGCTCGCGCGCGTTGGCCTTGACCGCGCCCGTCACCAGGGCTTTAAGGCTCCAACGGCGGATGAGATAGTCGCGCTCCACAACCTCCGAGCGCGCGTAGTAGAGCGCCTGATCGATGTAGCGCTCCACGCGGGCCAGTTCGCGGCCAAGATCATCCACGCGCGTCAGGTCATCTGCGCTACCATCCAGGTTTTCAAGAATGAGGTGGGCAGCCGCCAGGGGCAGCTTGGCCTCGTGGACCCAGCTCTCAATATAATCGCGATAGTCCTCGGTCTGGCGTCGGCCTTCCGCGACCTCATCGCAGGCCGCCTTGCCCACGCGACACAGGACCTCGTACTCAAGCTCGCCCTCGGCGTAGGTGGGGCATTGCACCATCTCCTGCACCCACGCGGGGCTTTCGAGCTCCTCGGCCGCGCGATCGAGCTGGTGCAAAAAGCGGCGACGGCGCGCGTACTCGATCACAATGCCGAGCATGCCAAAGATAAAGGACACGCCGATCGCCACGACCACGATAGAGACGGGCGCGCCGGCGACCGTTAACACAAAGCAGCTCAGCAGCACACCGCAGGTCCACACGGCGACAGGGAGCAGGGCATCTTTAAAGAACTTTGCAAACGACATGAACGGCCCCTAGACTGAATAGCCCTGGCCACGATGCGTAGTCAGATATCCCTTGATGCCAATCTTATCGAGCGTGGTGCGCAGGCGGTTGATG
>URIE01000182.1 GCA_900547805.1 uncultured Collinsella sp. | reverse complement strand
TAAAACGCTTTTCTTTATCTAAGTAAAGTATTTTTATTTGACCTAAACTAAAGAGGCCCGCCACCGTAAGCGGTGACGGGCCTCAACTGCACGGTTTGCGCGCTGGCTCGAGCTACGCGTTCTTTTTGCCCAGCTTAGCCTTAACCAGACCGACCACGGTCGGGATGATCGACACGGCGACGATGCCGACGATCAGCAGCTCAAAGTGCTCCTGCACAAAGGGGATGCCGCCAAAGAAGTAGCCCAGCAGTGTAAAGAGCGTCGACCAGGTAATGCCGCCCAGCACGTTGTAGATGACAAAGTTGCGCCAGTGCATGCCGCCCATGCCGGCGATAAAGGGCACAAAGGTGCGGATAAACGGGAAGAAGCGACCCAGGAAGATGGCCAGGTGACCCCACTTGTCCAAGAAATCCTCGGACTTTTTGATGCGCTCGGGCGTCATGGCCTTGACCTTGCCCGAAGCGATAATCTTTTTGCCAAAGAAGTGACCGATCATAAAGTTGCACTGGTCACCCAGGATGGCAGCAGCCCATGCGACGGCCAGCAGTGCCACGATGTTAAAGCCACCGTTGTGGGCAAAGAAGCCCGAAGCAAACAGCAGTGAATCGCCAGGAAGGAACGGGAAGAACACCACGCCTGTCTCAATGAAGATAATCAGGAACACGCAGCCGTAGGCCATAAGCGGGCCGGCGGCGATCCAGCTGGCAATCGCGGTGCGCGGGTCTTTGAGCAGCTCGGCGATAAAATTGATGAAACCCATGAAGTAAAACCTCTCAGTTGTGGGCGCGGATACGTCCAAGTTGACCAGTATACGGTTGCGGCGCTCCCTCGTGCGCAACCCCACAAAAGCATGACTCCATTACCAGCAAGTTTGCATAACTGACACCTGTCGCGCAATGCCGCCAAGATTGTTCTTCCTAATCCCTAGCGAATCGCTATACTTTATTGAATCGCATTGCCATGGCGCTAAGGGAGGGCGGCCGGTGAGCTTTATCAATACCATTCGCGAGGACATCAAGACCGTCCAGGCGCAGGACCCCGCCGCGCAAAACGGCCTGGTCATCTTCTTGTCCTACCCTGGCCTGCATGCCAAGTGGAACCATGTGCCCGAGCACTGGCTCTGGGAGCACGGTCACCGCTCGCTCGCCCGCGTGCTCTCGCAGATTACCCGCCATATCACCGGTGTTGAGATTCACCCCGCCGCACAGATCGGCAAGCATTTCTTTATCGACCACGCCATGGGCGTCGTCATTGGCGAGACCACCATTGTGGGCGACAACTGCGTGCTCTATCAGGGCGTCACGCTCGGCGGCACCGGTAACGAGACCGGCAAGCGCCACCCTACCTTGGGCAACAACGTCACCGTAGGCACGGGCGCCAAAGTGCTTGGCAACATCCGCATCGGCAACAACGTCAAGATCGGCGGCAACTCGGTCGTCGTCAAGGACGTGCCCGACAACTGCACCGTCGTGGGCGTGCCCGGGCGCATCATCAAGCGCAACGGCTGCCGCGTGTTCGAGGAGAGCTTCGACGCCAAGCAGCATCGCGAGTACATGCCCGACGATGCCGCCGAGCAGAGCGCCCTCAACCGTCAGGGCATCACCGAGAACGCCCGCCGCGTCAAAGAACTCGAGCGAGAGGTGGCCGAGCTCAAGGCCCTCGTCGCCAAGCTCGTGGACGAACGATAGGGCTGCGGACGGCTCAAAACAGCATCAACGCAAGAAGGCGCGCCAGAGGATTCACCCCCGGCGCGCCTTATTTGTGATGTGACAAAGGGGCTGCCCCTTTGTCACCTTATGCGAACTGACTCAGGTAGAGGTCGGCGTAAGCGCCCTCGGCTGCGAGCAGCTCCTTATGCGTGCCCTGCTCGATGATATTGCCGTGGTCCATGACCAAGATCAGGTCGGCATCGACGATCGTCGACAGGCGATGCGCGATCACAAAGCTCGTGCGCCCGCGCATGAGCGCGTCCATGGCACGACCGATGGCAAGCTCGGTGCGCGTATCCACGCTTGAGGTCGCCTCGTCCAGGATGAGAATCGCCGGGTTGTTGAGCAGCACGCGTGCGATGGTCAGCAGCTGACGCTGGCCCTGGCTGATGCTTTCGGCATCGTTGGCCACGCGCGTGTCGTAGCCCTGCGGCATGGTGCGCACGAAGAAGTCGACCTGCGCGGCACGAGCGGCGGCCACAATCTCCTCGCGCGTCGCCTCGGGACAGCCGTAGGCAATGTTCTCGGCAATGGTGCCATCGAACAGCCAAGCGTCCTGCAGCACCATGCCAAACTGCTGGCGCAGCTCGCCGCGGTCCATGCGGCTCGTGTCCACACCGTCGAGCGTGATGCGCCCGCCGTCAATCTCGTAAAAGCGCATGAGCAGGTTGATGAGCGTGGTCTTGCCCGCGCCCGTGGTTCCCACCACCGCGATTTTCTGACCCGGCTCAGCGGTAAACGAAACGTCGCGCATAAGCGGCTTGTCGGGCGTATAGCCAAAGCGCACATGCTCAAAGCTAACGCGGCCCTCCACGCGACCCGGCAGCTTGGCGGCCTCGCCCGGCAGCGGATCGGCTTCCATCTCGGGCTCATCGAGCAGGTCGAACACGCGCTCCGCGCTCGCCAGCGCACTCTGCAGCGAGTTGAAGGTAAACGAGAGTTGCGTCATGGGTTCGGACGCCCCGTAGATAAACTGGAAGAACGCCTGGAACACGCCAACGGTCATCTGGCCGGCAACCAACATGTTGCAGCCCACGAGCGCGATCACAATCTGCGCCAGGCGGCCGATAAAGCGAACCGCGGGGCCAACGGCATTGATCATAAAGTCGGCCTTGGTGCTCACGCGCGCCAGCTCGCCCGAGGCCTCGTGCACCTCGGCAGAGCTCTGGCGCTCACGGTTGAACGCACGAATGACCAAACGACCCGAATAGCCCTCCTCGACCGCGCTCGTGATTTTGGACACCCACTCCTGACGCTCGCCCGTCACATCATGCGTACGGCGCGAAACCACCTTAGTCACCAGCAGCGATACCGCCGTAAAGCCCAAAAAGACCAGTGTGAGCTGAACGCTATACACGAACATCATGATTATGGCGCCCGACACGGTA
>URIE01000181.1 GCA_900547805.1 uncultured Collinsella sp. | reverse complement strand
GGGCGGCTCAACAGTCCGTATTTCACCGCAACTTCTGAGGGGCGGGCGGCGGTTGCTATGCGACGGTCACGGACAGGGCGTGGAACTTCTCGCCCGCGCCCTCGACGGCGGCGGCAAGCTGCTCGGCAGTCACGGTGTCGGCGCACTCAACCTGGACGGTCTGGGTCTCGTGATCGGCATCGGCATCGGTCACGCCGGCCACGTTGAGCAGCGCGGTCTCGACGGTAGCGTCGCAGTGGCCGCACATAAGGCCCGAAGTCTTGATTGTGTAATTCATAAGTGTCTCCTTTTCGATTGAGTACCTAAAGTTGCGGTGGAATACGGACTAAAAAGCGGTTTAGCTCAGCATATTACGCCCTATTTCACCGCAACTGATGGATGGAAAGAACGTAAGCGCAAGGCATTGCTTACGACGCACACGCTCGACAGGCTCATGGCTGCGGCACCGAACATCGGCGAGAGCTGCCATCCGGTGAGCGGGAAGAACACGCCCGCCGCCAGCGGAATGCCGATGCCGTTGTAGAACAGTGCCCAGAACAGGTCCTGCTTGATGTTGCGGATCGTGGCGCGTGAAAGCTCGATGGCTCGGGCGACGTCCATGAGGTCGCTGCGCATGAGTACCACGTCGGCGCCCTCCTTGGCGATGTCGGCGCCGGTGCCGATAGCAAGGCCCACGTCGGCGCGCGCCAGGGCGGGGGAGTCGTTGATGCCGTCGCCCACCATGGCGACCTTGCCGCCCGCATCCTGCAGTTCGCGCACGTGGCGTTCCTTGTCGGCGGGGAGGACGTCGGCGATGACCTGCTCGCTGCTCAGTCCCACGCGGCGGGCGATGGCCTCGGCCGTCACGCGGTTGTCGCCAGTGAGCATGCGCACATCGACGCCGAGCTTGCGGAGCGCGGCGATGGCCTCGGCGCTCGTCTCCTTGACCTCATCAGCCACGGCGATGGTGCCGACAAGCTCGCCGTTCTTGGCAAAGAACAGCGGCGTCTTGCCCTCGGCGGCAAATTGCTCGGCAAGGCCGGCGGGCACCTTCGCGCCCAGCTCGACCATCAGGCGCACGTTGCCGGCAGCGATGACGTTTTGTCCCTCGCGCGCCGTAACGCCTCGTCCAGGCACGGCGGCAAAGTCCTCGACCGTGCGCGCCACGATTCCGCGCGACTCGCACTCGGCCATGATCGCCTCGGCCAGCGGGTGCTCGCTCGAGCGCTCCAGCGCGGCAGCGAGCTTCAGTAACGCCTTTTCACTCATAGCGGGCGAGCCGTCGGCGCGCGCGACAACCACAATGTCGGTCACGGCCGGCTTGCCGCGGGTGACCGTGCCCGTCTTATCGAGCACCACGGTGCCCACGCTGCGCAGGTTCTCCAGCGCCTCAGCGCTCTTAAACAGAATGCCCATCTCGGCGCCCTTGCCGGTGCCCACCATAATGGCGACGGGCGTGGCCAGGCCGAGCGCGCACGGACAACTGATCACCAGCACGGCGACAGCGGAAGTGAGCGCCTCGTTGATGCTTCCGGTCAGCACCATCCACGCCACAAAAGTTACGGCAGAGATTACAAACACCACGGGCACGAACACGCCGGCGACTTTGTCGGCCATGCGGGCGATGGGCGCCTTGGTGGTGTTGGCGTCCTCGACGAGCTGGATAATCTTGGCGAGCGACGTGTCGGCGCCCACACGCGTGGCGCGGAAAGTAAACGAGCCCGTGCGGTTGACCGTGGCCGCGTTGACGGTGGCACCGGCGGTCTTTTCCACGGGGATGGACTCGCCGGTGAGCGCACTCTCGTCCACGGCCGAGCTGCCCTCGAGCACCACGCCATCGACGGGGATGGACTCTCCGGGGCGTACGCGCAGGACCTGGCCGGGAAGGATGCTGTCGACGTCGACGGTGGTCTCGGTGCCGTCCTCTGCCACGACGGTCGCGCTCTTGGGCGCCAGGTCGATGAGCGCCTCGATGGCGCCGCCGGTCTTGGATTTGCTGCGTGTCTCGAGGTATTTGCCCACGGTGACGAGCGACAGGATCGTGCCCGCACTCTCAAAATACAGGTTGCCCATGCTCGTCATCATGGCCTCGTGGATTTGCCCGGCGGCCAGCTGGTCGGCCATGATAAACATGGCATAGAACGACCAGGCGACGGAAGCGGTGGCGCCCACGGCAATAAGGGCGTCCATGGTGGGCGCGCCGTGCGCGAGCGATTTAAACCCGTTGATAAAGTACGCGTCGTTGACATAGACGATGGGGATAAGCAGGACGAGCTCGGTGAGGGCGAGCGTCATGCTGTGGGTATGGTCGGTGAAGACGCCGGGCAGCGGCCAGCCAAGCATGTGCCCCATGCCTATGTAGAACAGTGGGATGAGGAATACGATCGAGACGATGAGACGAGTGCGCATGGCAGAGGCGGCGGCCTCCAGTTTTTTGGTGGGCGACTCCATATGGGCGGCGCCGGACCTGGCTTGCGTACTGCCGCTTTGGGCGGCGTCGGTGCCCGTGCTGACGGGTGAGGCCGAGTAGCCAGCGCGATCGACGGCGGTGCAGATATCGTCGGGGGAGACCTGCGCGGGGTCGTAGTCCACCAGCATAGAGCCGGCGAGCAGATTGACCGCGACACTTTGGACGCCGTCGAGCTTGCTCACGGCGCGGTCCACGTGCGCCTGGCAGGCAGCGCATGTCATGCCGCCCACATCGAACTTATCTTGAGCCATGGCTTCTCCTTTCTGTGACGTAGTGTCGGAAATGTTAACCAACCGATACTATACACCCATACCCCCTGGGGGTGTCCAGTGGAGATTGAAATGCATGTCATTCTGTTAATTGGCCGAGGTGATAGCCAGGTCGGCGGACCGTAGCCGGTCTAATGTCTCAATCTGTAACAACTAGACCCGTTTTTATCGAGTAACTGTTACAAATCTAGACATTACATCGAGCCACAACTTAACGTCTCAATCTGTAACATCTGAGGACCGTTTTGCCTGCTAGATGTTACAGATCGAGACAAACCATTAGAGGGTAACCTGAACATCTCGATTTGTAACAGTAAGACCGATATTTGGGTCCTAGTTGTTACAGATTGAGATGTTGTCTCGGGGGGGGGGGGGGGTTTGTC
>URIE01000180.1 GCA_900547805.1 uncultured Collinsella sp. | reverse complement strand
CTCCTCGCCAAGCGGCAGAAATGAATCGCCACCGTCGGTCACCGCCAACCGCAGATCGCCCTCGATAGCATGTAGATCCTCGCCGCCAACGGGCAGCGCGTAGGTCAGCGACACCGTGTTGTAGATGTCCACCGCGGGCGTAATGTGGCCCACCGGTTTGCCCTTGAGCACGCGCTTGAGCAAGTTCTCGATCGAGCAGCGGGCGCCCTTTTTGGTCTTGAACAGCCGATAAGCCTCGCGCCATGCCTTGACCGGTGCGTTCTCGCTGATAGCATCGCTGGTCAGATGACGCTCCGCATCGATATTGGCGCGGTCGAGCAACGCCGCAATCGCACCCACGTCCTCTTGAGGAATCTGAGCCGCGGGCTTCATGCCCTTTACGACCACAACACCGACAGCCGCCTGCGGAAATAGCTCCCAAAACGAATCCTCGGCAACGAAACTCTTCATGTGCTCTCCCTTCATAGCATGCGCCCGAGCCCGGGTGCCTAAACAAAAAGCGCCCTTACGACGGCCACCTTCAAAGTCCTACGGTGCCGCCACAAGAGCGCTTACGCTGCCCCCATCCGGAGAAGGGAGCGATATGTCAGGCGTATTGTAACCCGAGTCATCCGCGCGAGTAAAACCACCACAAAGGCGCCTGTCCCCTTTATGGTGGTTTTGGGTCTGAAGCAACGTTAGTGTCGGAGTCCCAGCAGGCCGCGGCCGCGATGACGGACGTCGGCGTGCACCTGAGCGTGCGGACCGGCGGCCTTGACGGACTCGGGCAGGTGCGAGTACTTCTTCTCGAAGTTCTCCTCGAACATCACCGCCAGGTTGTGCGCGGCCTCGTCATAGCGCGCGGTGCTCTGCCAGTACTGGCGCGGCACCAGGATGCCGTCGGGCACACCGTGGCACGTAGTGGGAATATCGACATTAAAGATATCGTCGTGCACGAACTCGCTGTCCTCGATGGTACCGTCGAGGGCGCGCGCGACCAGCGAGCGCGTGTAAGCCAGCTCGATGCGATGACCCACGCCGTAACCGCCACCAATCCAGCCGGTGTTGACCAGATAGACGCGAGTGCGACCGTCGGCGATACGCTCGCCGAGCATCTTGGCATAGACCATAGGGTCGAGCGGCATAAACGGCTCTCCGAACAGCGAGGAGAACGTGGGCGTGGGCTCGGTGACGCCGACCTCGGTGCCGGGGATCTTGGCCGTAAAGCCCGTCACAAAGTGATACATGGCGGCGTCGGCCGTCAGGCGCGAGATGGGCGGCAGCACGCCAAAGGCATCGCAGGTCAGGAAGAGCACGACGCTTGGAGTGGTGCCCATGCCCTTGGTCCACGCGTTGGGAATGTGCTCCACAGGGTATGCCACGCGCGTGTTGTGCGTGATCGAGATGTCGTCGTAGTTGGGCTTGCGGTTCTCGTCGAGCACCACGTTTTCGCAGATCGCGCCAAAGCGGACAGCGTTGAAGATCTCGGGCTCGTGGAACGCGTCCAGGCCCTCGCATTTGGCGTAGCAGCCACCTTCGATGTTGAAGATGCCCATGTCGGACCAACCGTGCTCGTCGTCGCCGATCAGCAGGCGCGTGGGGTTGGCCGAAAGCGTGGTCTTGCCGGTGCCGGAGAGGCCAAAGAACACGGCGGTCTCATGCGTGACGGGGTCCATACTGGCCGAGCAATGCATGGGCAGCACGTCGTCCTCGACGGGCAGCAGGTAATTCATGACGCTGAAAATGGACTTTTTGATCTCGCCGGAGTAGCCGGTGCCGGCGACCAGAATCACGCGCTCCTGGAAGTTAATGACCACGGCGGCGCTGGAGTTGAGGCCCTTGATGGCGGGATCGCACTGGTAGCCCGGCGCGGCGAGCACGCAGAAGTCCGGCTCACCGGTGCGCGCGATTTCGCGGGCGAGCGGGCGAGCGAGCATCTGCTTAATAAAGAGTGCCTGGCTGGCACGCTCGCAGGCAACGAGCAGTCGACGCGTGTGGTTGCGGTCGGCGCCGGCCATGCCGCGGGTGACGAACACATCGCGCTCGTTGAGATAGTCGACGATGCCGGCCTTGATGGCCTCGTAGCTCTCGACAGACAGCGGGCGGTTGACGGCACCCCAGGCAATCTTGTCGTGAACATCGGGGGTGTCAACGATAAAGCGGTCATTAGGCGAGCGGCCAGTGCGCTCCCCCGTCTCGATCACCAGCGCGCCGTTGGAGGCCATACGACCTTCGTTGCGACGGATGGCGTGCTCGACGAGCTCGGCTGCCGGCAGGTCGACCAGCAGGCGGGGCTGGTTCTCGGCAGGATCTTCGACCAGCGTAATGCCAAAGTTGGACAGAACTTCTGCAGGGGTAACACCTGGCATGGGGCCTCCTTTAAAAGCGCGACACGTGGACGAGGCGCGCACTTTACTCACGTAAAGCCCGTTGTACCCGATATGCAAAAACGTTTTTGCGGCAACGGCGAAGCGCCCGCCCAACGGTCAAAAATCGCAGGCAAGCGGCCTAGTCATTGAGGACGTTTTTAAACGACTAATCGTTGGGGACATTCTTGAACAGGCAACAACCAAGGACCGTCCCCGGATGCCGGCACAGGACCGTTTTCGTAGATTCTCTGAAGGGCTGTGGCCAAAAAATGGCAAATATGAGTACTGTTACCGTTGCGGATACATTTATTTTGTTTATAAAAGAAGCCCTTGATGGAATTTATTCACATCAAGGGCTTCTTTTATTGAACATTTGGAGAGATACAACAGCATATCCACTCGATAGATACGTCAGATAGTCTTTAAAATGGCCAAAATTGCTGCTACTGAAAAGGTATCAGTACTCATATTTGACGATTTTTGGTCACGACTCTTTATAGACACCCTGCACGGCGGCGCGAAACAGCCTCCAGCGGCAAGCAATCCGAAGACTGTCCCCAGTAACTAGCCTTTTAAGAACGTCCCCAATGACTAGTTATAGCGGCAGGCCTTGGCCGAGCATGGCGATGGCGCTCATGAGGACCAGCATGCCAGCAGCGTAGGGCAGCACCGCGCCCAGGAGCTCGGCGTCCTTTCCGCGCACGTGCACGTCGGCAAGGCCAATCGCGAGCGTCTGCGGCGAGATCATCTTACCGGCGGCG
>URIE01000179.1 GCA_900547805.1 uncultured Collinsella sp. | reverse complement strand
CCGGGTAAAAGCCTAAAGAACATGCACGTAGCGGTCTTGGCGGGCGGTCATTCCGCTGAGCGCGAGATCTCGCTCAATTCGGGAAAGAACGTCGTGGTGGCCCTGAAGGAGGCCGGTTACACCTCGGTTGAACTGCTGGACACGGCTGCCGATAACTTTATGGTGACCATGGCAACCGGCGGCTTTGATGTGGCGTTTATCGCTATGCACGGAGCTGGCGGCGAGGACGGTGCCATGCAGGGCGCTATGGAGACCTTGGGTATCCCCTACACGGCCTCGGGCGTGCTCGCGAGCGCCTGTGGTGCCGATAAGGAGGTCTCCAAGCTCCTGTACGCCAAGGCGGGCATTCCCATTGCCCCCGGTCTGGCGCTCGAGACGGGAGACGAAGTCGACATTGATCATATCGTCGAGGTTTGTGGCGAGCGCTGTTTTGTGAAGCCCGCCGTCAACGGTTCGAGCTATGGCATCTCCCTGGTTCACGAGCCTTCCGAGCTGCCCGCCGCCATCGCCAAGGCCTTCGAGTACGGCGATAAGGTGCTGGTCGAGAAGTGCATCGAGGGAACCGAGATCACGGTGGGTGTGTATGGCGAGGACGAGGTGCGCGCCCTGCCGATCGTCGAGATTCGCAAGCCCGAGGACTGCGAGTTCTACGATCTAGACGTAAAGTACGTCGACCCCACGGATATCCATCGCATTCCGGCACAGATTTCGCCCGAGAACTACGCTCGCGCCCAGGAACTTGCCTGCGCTGCCCACAAGGCCCTCGGTTGCCTGGGCATCTCGCGCAGCGATTTTATCGTGAGTGAGGACGGCCCCGTTATCCTCGAGACCAATACGATTCCGGGTATGACCGATACGTCGCTGTATCCGGATGAAATACGTCATACGGACGATATGACGTTCCCGCAGGTCTGTGACAGCCTGATTCGCATGGGCCTTCGCCGAGCGGGCGTTGCATGCTAATCAAGGACGCCGTATCCCCTGGAACGCCGCAGTTTGTCATCGATTCCTACGCCACGCTTGCCGAGCGCGCCAAGACGCAGTCGTTCGGTCTTATCGAGGAGGACGTTATTGTCCTCGATACCGAGACCACGGGTCTTTCGGTGCAAGACAATGAGCTGATTGAGATTTCCGCGGCCCGACTCTCGGGCCGCGAGGTCGTTGACCGCTTCGATACCTTTGTGCATCCCAAGCAGTTGATTCCCGCCGAGATCACCGAGCTCACGAGTATCACGAACGCCGACGTGGCCGATGCCCCGTCGGCTGTCGATGCCGTCGCGGCCCTTGCCGACTTTGTCGGCGGTTGCCCGGTCATCGCACATAACGCCACCTTCGACCGCTCGTTTATCGAGTCGGTTAAGGGCGGCGTCAACGTCAGTGATATTTGGATCGATTCATTGGCGCTGTCTCGCATCGCACTGCCGCGCCTGGCGTCGCACAAGTTGTCCTTTATGGCCGACCTGTTCGGCTGCGACTCGGTGTCGCACCGTGCGAATGCCGATGTCGACGCCTTGTGTGGGGTGTGGCGCGTGCTGCTCGTGGCGCTTACCGACCTACCTCAGGGCCTTATGACGCGCCTGGCCGATATACACCCCGATGTGCCTTGGTCCTATCGCCCCATCTTCTCGTTTTTGGCGGGGCAGAACCCGGGCTCCATCTTCTCGCTCAGCGCTGCGCGCGCCGACGTTCTTAAGGCCGACCGTGCCGACGATCGCGTGGATGCCGATGAGCTGCCGGTGCTCAAGATGCCGAGCCGCGAAGAAATCGAGGCGGATTATGCCCCGGGAGGCCTGGTCAATCGCATGTATCCCACGTACGAGCCGCGTGATGAGCAGATTGCGATGGCGCTCGAGGTGCGCGACGCACTCGTCACGGGCACGCACCGTGTAATCGAGGCGGGTACGGGCGTCGGTAAGTCGATGGCCTATCTGGTGCCTTTTGCCGAAGCTGCGCGCCGTAACAACATTACCGTTGGCATTGCGACCAAATCGAATAATCTCGCCGACCAACTCATGTATCATGAGCTGCCAAAACTTGCTGAGCAGCTGGACGGTGGCCTCTCGTTTTGCGCGCTCAAGGGGTATGACCACTATCCGTGCCTGCGCAAACTCGAGCGCATGAGTCGCGGTCAGGTCGAGATCACCACCAAGCGCGATCCGGCTGACACACTCACGGCAGTTGCGGTCATCATGGCGTACGTGTGCCAGTCGGCAGACGGCGACCTCGATTCGCTTGGCATTCGCTGGCGCAGCGTCAATCGTCCAGACTTTACGACGGCCTCGCGCGAGTGTGCCCGTCGCCTATGCCCGTTCTTCCCCGACAAATGCCTGGTCCACGGCGCCCGCCGCCGTGCAGCGCATGCCGACGTGGTGGTCACCAACCACTCGCTGTTGTTCCGCAATGTCGCTGCCGAGGGCAGGATTTTGCCCCCGATTCGCCATTGGGTAGTCGATGAGGCCCATTCCATCGAGCGCGAGGCTCGCCGCCAGTGGGCGCGCGTGGTCTCGGCCGATGAGTCACGCGTTCTGTTTGAGCGCCTGGGCGGTTCGAGCTCCGGTGCGCTGAGCCAGGTTTCCCGTGATTTGGCGACTTCCGAGGGCTCCACGCTCTATCTTGGCCTGACCGCCAAGGCGACATCCACCGTTGCCCGCGCGAGCATGGCGATTGCCGATGTGTTCGATGGTGTTCGTGAACTGGGCCGACGCGCCCGCGGGGGCTACGACAACGCAAACCTGTGGATTGGCCCCGAGCTGCGCGAATCGGACGACTGGCATGATTTTATGCAGTCGGCACAAGCCGCCATCGACGCGCTGGAGCAAGCGGACAAGAGTGTCGATGCGCTGGTGCAGGCCGTTGCCGGCGACAAGCCCGAGACCGTTGTCGACCTGAGTGATATCTCGCATCGTTTGCACGAACTAACGGAGAACCTCAAGCTCATCATCGATGGTACCGACGAACACTACGTGTACTCGCTGCAGGTCAATCGCAGGCTGCGTGCCGGCGGCGAGTCGATGACCGCTGAGCGCATCGATATCGGCGAGGCCCTGGCGACTGAGTGGCTGCCCGAGGTTCACACGGCTATCTTTGCCTCGGCGACCATGACGGTGTCCA
>URIE01000178.1 GCA_900547805.1 uncultured Collinsella sp. | reverse complement strand
ATGTAGTAGCGCTCGGTGCCCTCGGGGTTCGAGGAAAAGAGCAGCTTCTGCTCGCGTTCTGCCGAATACGAGATGTTGGGCATGAGGTCGATTTCGCCTGCTTCGAGCATGTCCATAAGCTCGGAGAAGGTGCCGCTAACGTATTCGTATTGCCAGCCCTTTGTGTAATACGAGAGGGTCTGGAGGTACTCGTAGCCCCACCCCGAGAGTCGCTCGCCCGGCATGCCTTCCTGGAAGCCTTTGTTGTTGACGAGCCAGCCAACGCGGACCGTCTTGACCTGCTGGTCGGAGTCGGCGGCAAAGGCGGGGGCGGGCATGACGGCGCTCAGTATGGCGAGCGCGGCAAGCGCGACGGCCAGGGTGCGATATAGAGCCAAGCGAAAGACAGCGGAAGGTTTCACATGAAATCCTATCGAGTTGAGACAGTTTCGCATAAGGATACCAGCTCAGCCTGCCCATTCAGCCGCCGCACCGCTAAACGGTTAGGTAGTCATTGGGGACGTTCTTAACTGACTAGTCGTTTAAGAACGTCCCCAATGACTAGTTCCGTTTGCGGGGGAGGCGTGGGACAATACCGAGCGAATGTGATTGGGCGTCTGGGAAAAGGGGTCGCGATGAACAAGTTGAGGACGCTTGCCGACGTGTTGCGCCAGGCTGGCTTTGCGCGCATCACGGGCCTGTTTCTCGTCTTCTATCTGCTGTGCTCGACGGCCGTCTGGCTGTCCGAGCCCACGACCCTTACGTTTGGCGACGGCCTCTGGTTTAGCTTTGAGACCGTATCGACGATCGGCTTCGGTGATATCCCGGCCGAGACGCCGGTTGCCCGCGCTATCACCGTCGTTTTGAGCGTCATCAGCATCTTCTACATCGCCATGCTCACGGGCGTGGCGGTGAACTACTGCAACACGCTCATCAAGATGCGCCAAAAGGACACCATGGCGCGCTTTATGGATGATCTGGAGCATTTGGAAGAGCTCGATCGTGACGAGCTTGCCGACCTATCGCGCCGTGTGCGCGAATATCGCCGACGCCAACGCTAGAACGGGCGCCGCGCGTCACGACGAGGGGGACTGAATATGAATATCACGGTATACCTGGGTGCCAGCGTCGGCAATGACCCGGCGTTTCTGCCCGCGGTGCAGGAGCTGGGCGACTGGATTGGCGCTAACGGACACGCGTTGGTATACGGCGGGTCCAAGTCGGGTCTGATGGGTGCGCTCGCCGATAGCGTACTCGAGGCAGGTGGACACGTGACGGGTGTTGAACCGAGCTTTTTTATCGAGGCCGAGTTTCAACATGACGGTATCGACGACCTCATCGTGACGAGTGACATGGCCGAACGCAAGGCCAAGATGATTGAGCTCGGTGACGCGTTCATCGCCTTTCCCGGTGGGACGGGTACGCTCGAGGAGATTGCCGAGGTCATGTCCGCCGTGTCGTTGGGGCATCTCGATGCGCCGTGCATTCTGTACAACCTTGGGGGCTACTACAACGATCTTAAGGCGTTGCTCGAGCACATGATTGATAAAGGGCTTTCGAGCCCGAGGCGCCAGCACGGCATCTACTTTGCCGACGATTTGCGCGAGATTGCCTCGATTATCAACGGATAAGTCTTGAGCCTGCCCCACTATGACTCCCAATGGTGCCGTTTGCGGCGCAGACGGTTGGCTCGTTCGGGTAACGCTCGCTCTACAATAAAACGTATCTATGTCGACTTTGACCGCGGGAGGACCCGATGGATAACCTTGCCAAACCCACAAACCGCGCGCTGTTTTTAGTTAGCGTTGCCGTGACCGGTGCGTTCGCAGGTGCCGCAGTCTGGCTGTTCTTCTTTGCGATGGAGCACGGCATCGACTATCTATGGACCGAGATTCCACACGCGCTGGGCGTCGCTTCGCCCGAGCTTGCCAGCGGCCCGTTTGGCTTTCTGCCATACCCGTTTTTCGTCTGCCTGCTGGGCGGCCTGCTGATCGGTCTGTACGAAAAGATTACGGGCACCAAGACCGATGACCTCAACCAGGTGATGGCCAAGGTTAAACAAGACGGTCGCTACCCGTACGACAACCTCGGCAAGCTTTCGCTTGCGGCATTGCTGCCGCTGCTGTTTGGCGGAAGTATTGGACCGGAGGCCGGCCTGACCGGCGTTATCGCGGGCCTGTGCAGCTGGGTCGGCGACCGCATGCGTCGCTTTGGCGCCGAGTTTAGGGAGCTCACGCTGCTGGGCACCCAGGCTGCCCTGACGGCGCTCTTTACCGCGCCCGTGTTTGGCTTTGTGGCGCCGCTCGCCGGTAGCGCCGACGGCCAGGGCGCTGGCGAGGACTCCGCGTCCGATGAGATCACCATCAAGCTGCCCAAGGCGCAAAAGACCGTGGTCTACGGCATCGCGATTGCCGGCGGTCTGGGCACCTATCTGCTGCTCGGCCAGCTTATGGGCGGCGGCATGGGCATGCCCAGGTTCGAGGCCGCCCAGGTGGGTAACCTGGAACTTGTCTGGCTCATTCCGCTGGCGTTGGTCGGCACCGTATGCGGTTGGCTGTACTTTGTCTCTGAGCATGCAAGCGAGACACTGTCCCATGCAATAGGGGAGCGCCCGGTCGTCAAGGCCATGCTGGCCGGCCTGGCGCTCGCCATCTGTGGCACGGTCCTGCCCTACACCATGTTTGCCGGCGAGACCCAGGCCGATGTGCTCATGGAAACCTATCTGACCATTCCCGCTGGCGTGCTTATCGCGACCGGTCTTGTTAAGGCCATGCTGACGCCCGCCCTCATCAACCTTGGTTGGCGCGGCGGCCACTTCTTCCCGGTTATCTTCTCGGGCGTAAGCCTGGGCTACGGCCTTGCCATCCTCACCGGTGCCGATCCGGTCTTTTGCGTCGCCGTCTGCACGGCATCGACGATGGGCGCCGTTATGCGCCAGCCTGTTATGGTTGTGGGCCTGCTGCTCATGTGCTTCCCACTCAAGGGTATCGTTTGCATGATCGTCGCGGCCGTCATCGCCGCCGGCATTCCGCTGCCCAAGCCGCTGCGCAAGTAGCGTATTGCGCTTTACGGTTGTTCAGAACTTGTTTTAAAGAAGCCGCGCGAGGCCGTTTGTTTACGGCCTCGCGCGGCT
>URIE01000177.1 GCA_900547805.1 uncultured Collinsella sp. | reverse complement strand
GTCCTCAATGCGTAACACGATGCTGCCGCCCTGGCTGCGGGCCGAAAGCCATGCGCACAGGCAGCTGAACACGTTGCCCAGGTGCATGCGGCCCGAGGGCGACGGGGCAAAGCGCCCCACGACGGGGGTGGGGGCGGCCGGCGTCGTTGGCGCGTCGGCGGCGGGTGTTGCTATGTTGCGTGCGTTGATGTCCATGCGGACGAGTATAGCGCGGGGCGCGGTGGGGGAGACGCTGCCGTGGCCTGCAAGTTGCTGAGGCCGCGCGTTGCGCGTGCCGGACCACCGGCTCGGCGCCTTAATCGCCGTCAATCAATCTAGCCCTCAAACGACAGAAACCCCGGCAGCTCTTCGCAACTGCCGGGGTTTCCGCGGAAAAGGGGGACATGATCCTCGAGCGGACGGCAAAGGGGCAAACCGTTTTCGCTCAACTGCTTTATGCCCCTCAACTGGCGGCTCAATCAGCGCATGCCGCGCCCACACAAAGCCGCTACACCTGTGATGGAGCTATGAAGTGGTATCTATTGCCGGGGCAGTGCCTGGCCAAAGAGTGTCCCCAGCGACTAGTCGTTTAAGAACGTCCCCAAAACGACTGCCCGTGGGCGTGACTTTTGTCCCGTTTTGACGCTCCGCTGACCTAGATGTTCGTCACATGAACCCGCAAACGTGGGACAATGACGCTACTGGTACCACAGACAAAGGATGTGCCTATGAACGCCCCCGTTGCCAAGACCTGTCGGCAGCGCCGCCTGTTTGCGCGATTCGCTTCCGTCTGCGCGCTCGTCGCGCTTGCGTTGCTGCTGCTGCCTGCCGTCGCGCACGCCGACGGCTACTCCATGAGCCAAACCTACATCGGCGCCACGGTTGAGGCCGATGGCTCGCTGACCGTTGTCGAGGGACGCCAGTTCGATTTCGACGATGACATCAACGGCGTGTATTGGGATATCAATACAGGCTCTAACCAGCAAGGCGGCTCGGTGGTCGTCAATGTGCTGAGCGTCGAGGAAGACGACACTGCGTTTAACAAGGTCGACAGCGCAAACAAAGGCGACGACGGCGTTTACACGGTGGAACAGTCCGACGACGGCGTAAAGATTAAGGTGTTCAGCCCCCACGAGAGCGGCGACAGCGCAATCTACTACGTGAGTTATTCCATGACCGGTGCGGTTATGAACTGGGCCGATACCGCCGAGCTTTACTGGAAATTCGTCGGCGACGGCTGGTCGGCGGACTCCGATGACGTCGAGATGGAAGTCTACTTTGCAAATGCCGCTGCCGGGACGGCTGCCGTCAAGGGCGATAACTTCCGCGCATGGGGCCACGGCCCGCTGACGGGCGACGTGTCGCTCGATGCGGACGAGCCCATGGTCACCTATACCATTCCCTGCGTGCATGAGGGCGAATTCGCCGAGGCACGCATCGCCTTCCCCAGCGACTGGGTGCCGCAGCTTGCCGTCTCGGGCGAAAAGCGCATGTCGACGATTCTGAGCGAAGAGAAGGAATGGGCCGACGAGGCCAACGCTCGCCGTGAGCACGCGCGTGCGGTTGCCGGCGCGATTGCCGTGGTGTGTGTTGTCGTGGCGGTTGCCTATACCGGTGTGATCGTGATGCTTAAGCTGCGCAGGCCCAAGCCCAAGCCGCTCTTCCAGGACGAGTACTTCCGCGATGTGCCCTCGGCCGACCATCCCGCGGTGCTTGCAGCTCTCATGAGCTGGAACGACGTGCCCGATCAGGCATATATCGCCACGCTTATGAAGCTCACC
The DNA here is from genome assembly GCA_900547805.1 of uncultured Collinsella sp. GTDB lineage: Bacteria > Actinomycetota > Coriobacteriia > Coriobacteriales > Coriobacteriaceae > Collinsella. The sequence continues at coordinate 1,386 of URIE01000177.1, read as the reverse complement.
GACGACCGTGTGATCAAGCTGGAAGAAGCGACCGAGACCAAGAAGAAGGGTCTGCTCCGTCGCGAAAAAGAGGAGCAGACGTATCGCATCACAGTGACCGACGAGGCCTGGAAGGCTGCCAAGAAGGACGGCATCGACCGCGATGTGCTCAAGGTCTTCTTCGCTGGCGTTAAGCCCGATAAAGACGGCGTCCGTTCGCGCACGTTTAGCGAGCTGGAGGAGTATGCCAGCGAGCGTACTGCATCTGTTGGTGACAAGCTCGAGGACTATCAGAGCACGGTTAAGGGCAAGCTGGAGGCGCGCGAGCTAATCGCCTCGGACGGCACCATCGCCCTGGTTGCCGGCTTGGTTCTCGGCATCATCATCGTCTTTGGCATTCTGGGCTCTCTGATCTATACCGACTTTGCGGATGCCAATGTCGGCGCCGCTATGATCTCGATCCCCGTCACGATCGTGGGCTTTGTCCTGAGCTGCACCTTCCGTCGCTACACGCCGGAGGGCGCCGAGGTGGCGGCTCGCTGCAAGGCGCTCAAGCATTGGCTCGAGGACTTTACGCGTCTGAAGGAGGCCGTTCCCAGCGACCTGATCTTGTGGAACAAGCTGCTGGTGATGGGCGTTGCCCTGGGCGTTTCGAAAGAAGTGCTGCGACAGCTGGCCGAAGCCGTGCCTGCGGACCTGCGCAACAGTGACGATTTCTACGACAACTACCCCTGCTACTGGTGGTATTACCATCACTACGGCAACGAGTCTCCGCTCGATTCGTTCAACGATGTGTATCACGAGACCATCCGCGAGCTGGCTTCGAGTTCCGATAGCTCGAGCGGCGGCAGCGGCGGCGGCTTTTCCGGTGGCGGCGGTGGCGGCGTCGGCGGAGGCGGCGGTGGAACGTTCTAGCGAGCGCTTGCTTTGGGGTGGATCTTTCTGGGCGGTTGCCAGGGAAGATTCATCCCATTTTTGTGCATCGAAACGGGCCAAACTTTCCGCTGCGGACCTTCGCGCAAGGGGCAGTGGACAAAAAATGCCAAATATGAGTACTGTTGCTGCGTTGGTCACATATGTTTGCACATAATAATGGGTTCCTAATGAGAGCACTTCTCGTTAGGGGCCCATTTTATTGAACATTTGAGGAGCTACGTCAGCTCGTGCAGCTGGTCGTCATGCCTATAAGCATCAAAAATGCCCCGAATCGCTGCTACTAAAAAGGTAACAGTACTCATATTTGATGTTTTTTGACCACAGCTATTTGCAGACCACCAAGGCTACTCATTGGGGACACTCATTGGGGACAGACTTAAATGACTAGTTGTTGGGGATCAGTCATTGGGGACAGACTTAAATGACTAGGTGTGGCTGCTTGGGCTAGGCTGTTAGGTCGAGTTCGTAGAG
>URIE01000176.1 GCA_900547805.1 uncultured Collinsella sp. | reverse complement strand
CGTGAGCTTAAGGAAGGCGATATCCTCCTTGGCCAAGCGCTTGCCGATGATATCGAGCATGCCCGTAAACTGGCTGAACAGCAAGATGCGATGACCGCCATCGAGCGCGCCGTGAACGAGCTCCATACACGTATCGAGCTTGGCACTTCCCGCCTTGTAGTCCGCATAGTGCAGATGCGGGTCGCAGCAGATCTGACGCAGCTTGGTGAGCTCGGCAAGCACCTTGAGCTTGTCTTTCTTAAACTCCCCCGCCTCGCGGTGCTGGACCTGCTGGGCGATGCGGTCCTGGTTTGCCAGGTAGAGCTTGCGCTGCTCTCCGGTAAGCTGCGCCATCACCGTGTCTTCGATCTTCTCGGGCAGGTCGGCCACCACGTCTTCCTTAACGCGACGCAGCACAAACGGCGACACGAGCGCCTGCAGACGAGCGGCGCTATCGCCCTCGGCATGCTCGACCGGGCTTTCGAAGCGCTTGGCAAACGACTCTTGCGTGCCCAAGAGGCCCGGCATCAAAAAGTCGAAGATGCTCCAGAGCTCGGACAGGCGGTTTTCGATGGGCGTACCCGTCAGGGCAAAACGCACGCCGGCCGGCAGGCGCTTGGCGGCGCGCGCCACCTGGGTGAGCGGATTTTTAATGTACTGGGCCTCGTCGAGCACCACACGGGCAAAGTCCTGCTCGGCATACTCATCGATATCGCGGCGCATAAGGTCATACGACGTCACGACCACGTTATGCTCAGCCACGCCGGCAATCTGCACGCGGCGCTGCGCCTTGGCGCCCACGATGGCGCACGCATCAAGCGACGGGGCAAAGCGCTCCAGCTCGGCAGTCCAGTTGTACACGAGCGACGCAGGGCACACCACGAGCGTGGGCTTGGCGTCCCCCGCCTCCACGCGCGCCAGGATATGCGCGATCATCTGCAGCGTTTTGCCCAGGCCCATGTCGTCGGCCAAAATGCCACCGAGGCCCAGATGCTCGAGCGAACCGAGCCACTGGTAGCCATCGACCTGGTAGCCACGCAGCGTGGCCTTAAGAGATACCGGCACCGTAAAGTCCATCTTGCCGAGCGTGTCCAGGCGCTCGACGGTACGGCGGAACGCAGCATCGCGATCGGCCTCGAGTGCCGGCGTACGTGCGAGCATGCTATCGACAAACAGGGTGCTCGACGCGGGAAGCGACACGCCGTCGAGCAGGTCGACGGCATCGACACCCAGGTCCTCGGCAAGGCCAAACGCGGCACGAGCGCTCTCGTCCAGGCGAACGATGTCGCCGGACGTAAGGCGAGCGAACGTCTGGTGACGCTTGTACGAATCAAGATAGATGGCAAGGTCTGCCGCCGAAAGCCCGCTTGCACCCAGCTCGACGTCGAGCAAGTTGCTCTTGACGGTGGCGCGCACCGAAAGCTTAGGCGCAGGGCGTACCGAGATCTGGCGCAGGCGATCGCTGAGCATGACCTCGCCCAGCTCGGACAGGGCAGACAGGCCCTCGGTCAGCAAGTGGAACAGGCTCTCGTTATCGCGTTCCTCAAACGCCAGGCCGCCCTCGTAAAAGTCGAAATACAGGGCCGCCGTGTCCATAACGCGAAACTCCGCCACCGTATCGCGGGGCGGAACGCCGGGGCGTTGCTCTTCGAAAGGACTGCCCGGAGCGCCCAGGCTAAAGAGATCCGCCGACCAATCGCCGTAGGCAACCGTAATTTTGCAGGTCACGAGCCCATCGTCGACGCCGATCGCCATGGCAAAGCTCGGCTCGGGTGCCACGGTATCGAGCGCGGCGGGCGCGGTGAGGTCGGTGTATTCGCGCAGCACGGGCAGCGCCATGCGGCAGAACTCGCCCACCTGTTCGGCGGCGATATGGACCGGCGTGCGGCAGGGCAGCAGACGCGACAGGAACGGTGCCGCATGCTGGGCAAACGCCGCATCGGCGCGGCGCGCGCGGTGCGTGTCGACCAGATAGGCAACATCGCCCGAGGCAAAGCAGTACGCATCGGCGGGCAGGCGCAGGTCATAGCTGCCACCGGCCGCCGGCGCGATCATGGCAGCAAGGAGCGGCGGGCATTTTGCCGAGGCCTCATCCTCCCCCTTCGGCGCCGACTCAACCGCTACCTCGTAGGAACGGTGCGTCGTCGTCCCCCGTGACCAGGCGGGCTCAAAGGAGATGGTCCGGCCGCGCAGCAAGTCCAGCATGTATACGATGTCATGCTCGGACAGGGGCAGCTGGCGCTCGGCGACAAAGCCGCTGCGCGCAAAGTCGTACGACGCCGAGCGCGAGCTTGTGATGTCGCTCAGATACACAACCGTTGCCACAACAAGGTCGAGCAGGCGCACCGAAACCTCGTCAAAGGCCTCGGGCGTATGGAGGAACGTGAGCTTCTTGCCGTACGAGAACGTGCCGCCGCGCACGTAGGCGTCGGCCATGCCGTCGATATCCTTAACCACGTAGGACACCGAGCCGCAGCGGATACGGAGCTCGAGCGCCCAGGTAAAGCGATCGGCAAACAGCGGATTGTAGTATGGCACCAGCGAGGGCTCCAACACCGCTTTGGGGGCGTCGGGGTCGACGGTGGCAGCGAGTTTGCGGCGCATACCCGCTAGTTCATCCATGCGCGCGTCCGAAAGATCGGAGAGCGCTTTCATGAGACTCGGGCTCGTGGGGACCGGCGCCGGGAAAGGAAAGTTGGGGTTGACCGCCGACGTGGCGGACGCGGGGCGCTCAGGCCGCTTGGGCGGCGCCGTAAACGTGCGAACCGGCGTGCGCAAGCCCTCGACGGGCTCGGTGCCGCTCGCATCCAAATACGCGAGCGCCGTGGCGATAGCGTGTTTGCACATGCCGGGGTAGCGGTAGGCCGCGGGGCAATCGCAGTCGTAGTCGATAACCTCGTGCTCGTCCACGTCGAGCGCCACATGCGTCTTGTACAGGTCGCCGCGCGAACCGCGCACCGTACCCTCAACCGTCACGTTTTTGGAGAAGCGCGAGCCGCAGTCCTCAATCGACAGCACGGCGCCGTTGAGCATGAGCGAGCGGCCCTTCATAAAGGTGCCGCTCAGCGCCGCCTCTTTTCGGAGCGCCTGCACAAACGTCCCCTGCGCCATCACTTCCTCCAATCTCACCCGGGGTAGCTTAGATCACCGTCACGCGACCCTGGTTACCCACA
>URIE01000175.1 GCA_900547805.1 uncultured Collinsella sp. | reverse complement strand
CAGCCAAACTTATCGAGCAGACCGCCGCCAAAGACGACACGGCCGTCGCCGACGTTGAGGTCTTTCCAATAGCGCGAATCGGATGAAATGCCGTAAACAGAAATCGTCTCCTCGCCATTTCCGTCGCCGCGATCGTATTGCAGCTGGTAAACAGCGTATTTCTCGGCCTGTGCGATTGCGCCCGCGCCGTTGTCGATCGTGTTAACCGGGTGAATGTCGTCGTTGTCGGTGTCGATCTTAGAGGCCTTGTCGATCAGGTCGATAGCCTCGTCGCGGTCGCAGCCGAGGGCATCGGCAAGATCGTCAAGGCACGCGTAGAGCGCATCCTTCTTATCCTGGACCTTGGCAAGCGCGTCCTGCGCCGCGGCCAGGCTCTCGGCAGACGGAGCGCTGGTCGCGGCATCGGCTGCCGCCTGCGCCGCATCGGCCGCGTCGTCAAGCTCGTCATCGGCATCCCAGGCGGCAGAAAGCAGCGCGCCGTCAACCGACTGCAAGCGCTCGAGTGCCGACCACTGCTCGCGCTCCTCGGCAGTACCCTCGAGCTCCAGCGGCGCCTTGAGCGTGTACTGGTGCTCGGCGACCAGGCTTGTCTCGAGGTTGTCGGCGTAGTGCGTCATCGTGGGCAGAATCGCCAGGCCAAAGAGCATCAGCAGCGACGCAAACGCAATACCTACGAAGAGCGTGGCGAAGTTGCCCAGATTGCGCAAAAAGACGCGCAGGCGGAAGCGCGAGACAAAGCCCATGCGCTCTGGCAGCTGCAGGCCGCGCTTGGTGCCCGATTTGCCGCTCGCCTCGTGACGAAGGAACTGCAACGGCGTCTTGCCCATTTTGCGAAGCAGACCCACCAGCGTGATGAGGATGAGCGCGGCGGCAGGAACCACGGCACACTTCACGAAGATCTCCCAGCTCCAGTACACCTGGAAAGGCGGCAGGCTGTACGAACCGTAATAGAGGCTGCGCATGGGCTCGGTAAAGAACGCGACGCCGAGCGCGGTGCCCAAAAGCGCCGCGAGCACGCCCACGATGGCGGGAAGCGCAAGGTAGTGCAGGACGATCTCGCGACGGCGATAACCGCTGGCGAGCAGCGTGCCGATGATGGCGCTCTCCTCCTCGATGGTGGCGTCGGTAAGGACCACAAAAACAAACGCCATAATCACGATGATGATGTCGAGCAACGTCGTCCACATCATAGAGTCGCCGTCCACATCGTCGCGCGCATAGCCAATGCCCTGGTTAGAGTCTGCATCGGTCAGGTCGTCCACGCGCGCATCGGCATCCGTCAGCGCCTCGACCATATCCTGCTCGGCATCGATACGGTCCGCGGTGGAGAGGTCGCGGTCGTTAAAAGTAAAGGAGTAGGTGTAGGCGGGCGCGCCGCCGGCGTCCTCGAGCGCGGCAAAGCCGGCGTCGGCCACTTCGGCCACACCATAGGTGATGGTGTTGACCGTAAAGTCCGAGTTGTTGAGGAACAGCGCCTGGCTATCGGGCTGGGTCATGATGCCGCAGATGGTGTAGGTGCGGCCCTCGAGCTCGACCTTATCGCCCACGGCAAGGTCGTTGTTGGTGGCAAAGACGCGGTCGATGGCCACTTCGTCGTCCGCCTTGGGCTGCTTGCCTTCGCAGTAGGACGCGATATCGACTTTGGTACGGTGCGCGTAGGTGCGCAGAGTGCGCTTGGTGCCGTCGTCGCCGGACGCCTTTTTGATGATGGCATCGATGGAAAAGTTCTTGTAGAGCGTGACGCCCCCGACGTCCTCGGCCGCATCCTCGGCGGCTTTGAGCTGATCGTCGGTCGCCTCGAACGCCGTGGTCAGACGGCCGTCCTCGATCGTGTACTCGTCGCGCACATCGTCGATGAGTCGGCCGATGGAGTGCGCGGCGAGCAAAAAGCCCGACGTGAGGGCGATACTTCCGCACATAAGCAGAAAGATGCCCAGGTACTTACCGATATTGCGGCGCAGCTCGCGCGGGAGTCGTTTTGCGAGAGGTGTCATGGCACGGCCTACCAATCGAGCTCGGCGGCCGCGACCGGCGACTCATTGAGCTCGTCCTCGACGATACGCCCGTCGCGCAGGCGCAGCACGCGATTGGCCATGCGGGCGATGGCGGCGTTGTGGGTGACGATGATGATGGTGCAGCCATAGGTACGGTTGACGTCCTCCATGAGCTGCAGGATTTCCTTGGATGTCTTGTAATCGAGCGCACCCGTGGGCTCGTCGCACAGCAGCAGGCCCGGGTTTTTGACGAGCGCACGGCCGATGGCGCAGCGCTGCTGCTGACCGCCCGAGACCTGGCGCGGGAACTTGTTGCGATGTTCATAGAGGCCCAGCGAGCGCAGCAGGTCGTCGACGCTGAGCGGGTTTTTGGACAGGTGCGCCGTGACCTCGATGTTTTCCTTGATGGTGAGATCAGGCACCAGGTTGTAGAACTGGAAGACAAAGCCCAGCTCGCGGCGGCGATACTCGCCCAGGTCGGCGGGCTTGAGCACCGTGAGGTCGCAGCCGTCCACCATAATGGAGCCGCCGTCGGCATCTTCTAGGCCGCCGATCAGGTTAAGGAAGGTCGATTTGCCCGAACCCGAGGGGCCCAGCATGACGCAGATCTCGCCGCGATTGATGGACGTGTCGATGCCGTCGAGCACCGTCAGGCGCGCGTCGCCGTCGCCGTAGTGCTTTTTGAGATCCTTGACCTGGACGTAGGCTTTCTTCGTCGCCATGCTATCCCCCATTGTTAGCCTTTTGCTACTTTTCTAGGGTAATAGTAAACCTAGGCGAACTATATTTGTGTGACGAGCGCAACTTTTTCCAAACTAGTCGTTGGGGACGTTCTTAAACGACTAGCCGTTTGGGACACTCTTTCGCCGCCCGGTACTTGGGGACGTTCCTTTCCTGCCGGCAGATGGAGACAGTCCTTGCCACCCCACTTGACAACCCAGCCGGCAAAACAGCTGATCGGCAAAGACTGCCCCCGATGACTAGGCGGTCGTTTAAGACTGTCCCCAATGACCACTCTTGGTCGTTTAAGTCTGTCCCCAATGAGTACCCGATGACTAGGTGGCTAGGCGCGGGATTTGGTGCGTGCGAGGGCGAGGCCTACGGCGGCGATGGCCACGGCAAAGACTGTCTCTTATACACATCTGACGCTGCCGACGAATAGAGAGG
>URIE01000174.1 GCA_900547805.1 uncultured Collinsella sp. | reverse complement strand
CGCCAGCGAACTCCACGTCCTGGCCGTCCGCGACCTCGGCACACTGGGGCTGCTCATCGAGCAGGTCGAGCACGCGTGCGCCCGAGGCGAGCGTCTCCTGCAGCGAAGCGCCCAGACGACTCACGGCCATTACCGAGCCAAAGGACGAAACAAAGGTGAAAACGGCGACAAATGCCGCGGCGAAATCAATCGTCCCCGCAGCCACCAGCTGCAGCGCACGTCCGAGCATCACCAGGTTGGCAACGAGGATGAGCGCGTCGGCCGCGGCCTCGCTGGCTGCCTGGTGGCGCTTGAGGCGTGCGTCCACGGTGCCGACCTGCTCAGTTAGCTCGCCCAGGGCGCGACTGCGATCGGTGCCTCCGGCAAACTGGATGGTCTCGGATGCGCCGCGCAGGCTGTCGAGTACAAAGGCGCCCAGCCTGCCTGCGCCTTCGCGGCTTTGGCGACCGGTGGTGCCGCATGTCTTGGCCGAGACCAGGGGCAGCAGCACGCCCAGGACCGCGTAGGCCACAAGCGCGATGCCGGCGAGCTCGGGACTCACGGCCAGCAAGAAGCCCTCAAAGACGGCGGTGCAGACCAATGCGATGGCGATGGGCGAGATGGTGTGCGCGTAGAAGACCTCGAGCAGCTCGATATCCGAGGTGACGAGGCTCACGAGCTCGCCCTTGCCGCGGCCCTCGAGCTTGGCGGGTGCCAGCTGGCGCAGGGCTCCAAACACCAGGTCGCGGATGTGCGCGAGCAAGCGAAACGCGATGTAATGGTTGCAGAGCTGCTCGCCATAGTGGAGCGGCCCGCGTGCGATGCCGCAGACGGCGCAGGCCGCGCATGCTGCGATAAGACCAAGCCCCAAGGCGTTGCGGCCCAGCGCGGCCATAAGGCCAAGGGCGCCAAAGGCCGGCACGAACGCGGCGGTGAGCATGCCAATGCTGCCCAGCGCGACGGCTAGCACAAGCCAGCCGGCAAGCGGTCGGACGAGCCCCATCATGCGCCACATGATGGACGGCGCCGAGCGACGGGCGCGGCCGGAGTCAGGCACCGCGGTAGCGGAAGACGAGCCGGCACCGTTGAGGCCATCGGTACAGGCAGTACTGCCGCCAACAGCCTCAACCGCGCCGGCATCCTCGGCATCATCCTCCGCATACGCATATGCCGAGAGCTGCTCCTGGCTGTTCCACATGCGCGCATAGGCGCCCGCGGTGGCCAAGAGCTCGCCGTGAGTCCCGTGCTCGGCAATACGGCCACGCTCCAGCACCAGGATCTGATCGGCGTCTACGATCGTCGACAGGCGGTGTGCCACCACAATTACAGTGTGCCCGCCGGCAAGCGACGCGATGACCTCGCCGATCGCGGCTTCGCTTGCGGCATCGACGTTGCTCGTAGCCTCGTCAAACACATAGATCGGCGAGTCGTGCAGCAGGGCGCGGGCCATGCACACGCGCTGGCGCTGGCCGCCCGAAAGGTTGGTGCCGCCCTCGTTAATCATCATGTCGAGCCCGCCGTTGGCCTGCACAAAGGCCGCCACGCGCGTGCGGTCGAGCGCGCGCAAAAGCTCAGTATCGGTGGCGTTGGGCTGGGCGAGCAGCAGGTTGTCGCGCAGGGTGCCGGCAAACAGGTAGCCGTTGGTGGGCACCAGCGTGACGGCACACATGAGTGAGGTGGCCGTGGCATCGCGCAGTTCAACGCCGCCAATGCGCACGCTGCCGCGGTAGGCGTCCTTGCGGCCCGAGATAATCCCCGCGAGCGTGGACTTGCCGCCGCCGCTTTCGCCCACGAGTGCCACGAGCGAGCCGTGCGCAATGGTCGCGTTGGTGCTGTCCAGCACCGTGCGGTCGCCGTAGGCATAGCTCGCGCCCGCGAGCTCGATATCGCCGCGACCGTCAAGCTCAACATCGCCGCGCTCGGGCTCGGGCGTATCCAAAATGCCAAACATGCGGCGCGAGGCGGCCATGCCGTTCATGGCCGTGTGGAACAGCGATCCCAGGCGGCGCATAGGCAAAAAGAACTCCTGCGACAGAAAGACGATGAGGAAGGCCGCCTCAAAGCCAATCTTGCCCGTGGCGAGCTGCAGCACGGCTACGATAATGCCGAGCGCGGCGCCCATATAGACGACCAGGTCCATAACGCAAATGGAGCGCAGCTGCATCACCAGCAGGCGCATGGTCGCTGTGCGGAAACGCTCGGACTCGGCGTTGATGCGCTCGTGCCAGCTGCGATCGGCCTGGTAGACCTTAAGGGTGGTGAGACCCTGCACGGCCTCCAGGAACATGCCGCCAAGATCGACATAGCTGCCCCAGTACTCGGCACCGATTTTTTTGGCATTGCGCATGACCATCATAATGGAGACGGGGATGACCGGAACGCAGGCGAGCAGCAGCGCGGCGGGAAGACCCGCTTGGCCCACGAGCAGTACAAACAGCGTGATGGGTGCCAAGCCGGCAAAGAAGAGCTGCGGCAGGTAACCGCCAAAGTACACTTGGAGTTGCGTGGCGCCCTCGACGCTGGTCTGGACGGCCTCGGCGGTGGGGACGGTTTCGGTGTAGGAGGGGCCGAGTGCGGTGAGCTTGTCGTAGACGAGCGAACGCACGCGGCGGACGGCCTCGAACGCGGCCTTGTCGCCGGCGCGTTGGGCCAGGTAGATGGCAGCGGCACGAACGATGATGGCGGCGGCGAGCGGCAAGGCCGCCTGTGCGAGGGCATCGACGGCGAGCGCGGCGGAAAGGCCGTCCGTGACGATGCCGCCCAAGATGCGCGCGAGTACCCACATTACCGTGATGTTTGCCATGAGCGCGATCCACTTAAACAGGACGCTTGCCATAATGTAGGGCGTTGCCTGCGGAACCAGGGAGAAGAGCCGCTTCTCGAACATGAAACCTCCCATGCCGTAACGGTGCCGGGCGGGGTTCTCGGCAGCCGCTTAGTTAGCCAAATGCAACTAGAGTAACATCGTGCAGCGGGTAAGTATGCCGAGGGTTATTTTTTGGCCGATGAACTGCGTAGAAAGTTCAAAATTGTTGAGTCTGGCGAACTTTGTGGTGGACGGAGTGCAGGCGTAATTCTGATCGTGTGCGGCCCCGCTCCAAAACATGTACACCAGCCTCCAAAACCGACAAAAAATGACATGTTTGGAGGCTGACGTACGCGTTTGGATAGGGGGGAGGGCGGC
>URIE01000173.1 GCA_900547805.1 uncultured Collinsella sp. | reverse complement strand
CTTTGAATGACAAGTTGTCGCCCTGGTGACCGCGCAGCGTCGAGCCGTTACGCGGTTTGGAAAAACCGCGTAACCCTACGGCCGCTGGCCCATGCCACCCTCGAGGGTGACGGTCTCGCCGTTCATGTACTTAAAGTCGGGACCGCAGAGCTGAACGACCACGCGGCCGATCTCCTTCTCGACGTCGCCGTAGTGGCCTGCCGGCGGCATGTGGACGTTGGCCTTGAAAGCCTCGGGGTAAGCATCCTGGAAGTTCTCGAGCGCAGCGGTCCAAGCAAGCGGGCACACGATGTTGACGTTGATGCCGTCCTTGCCCCACTCGTTGGCGGCAACGCGGGTCAGGCCGCGGATGCCCTCCTTGGCGGCAGCATAGCTGCACTGGCCATAGTTGCCAAACAGGCCGGCGCCCGAGGCAAAGTTGACCACGGAGCCCTTAGTCTCCTTCAGGTGCGGATAGGCCTTCTGCATGTACAGATAGGTAGCATACAGACCGGAGTAAATGGCCAGGTTAAACTGGTCCATGGTGTGATCGGCGATGGTCACGCCCGAGGCGCTAGCCTGAGCATTGTTGACGACGGCGTCGATGCGGCCAAACTCCTCAATGGCCTTGTCGATGACGTTCTGGACGACGGCTTCGTTGTCCTGACCGGCTGAAACATCGGCCTGAACAGGCAGAACCTTGACACCGTACTCGGCCTCGAGAGACTCCTTGGCGGCCTCGAGCTTGGCGACGTTGCGGCCGGTGATGACGAGGTTCGCGCCCTCCTTGGCAAATGCGATATCGATGCCGTAGCCGATGGAGCCAGCGGAACCGTCCTTAAGCGTGGCCTTGCCGCCGCCGGTGACGATCACGGTCTTACCAGTGAAAAGTCCCATACAAAGTCCTTTCAAATCGCGACGGGCACGCCCGCCGACTGCGCGTATCCAACTTCACGCGCCAAAAGCTGAGATGCAACTTTAGCGTGTTCAAGCGAAAATAAAAGACCGCGGTAGGCGAACGGCACCACGTCGTTCGGCGAAGGGATTGTCAAGTACAAACTGGATTAAACGGCCGAGTTATTGTCATCAGATCGAGCCATCGAACACGTTTTGAAACTTTGCTGCGGCGCGCGGGAAGTCGGCGCGAGACTTTATCATAGGGTGACAAACAACGATGAGGAGCACATGCCTATGACAGACGAGCTGGACCCCCAGACTCAACAGCATATTGATGATTCCGCAGACGTCACCGCAGATACTGACGCTGTGACCTGCGATAGTATCGACATCGACGACCCCATCCTGGACGAAAGCGCTACGGCGGAAACCCCCGAAACAGAAAACGCCGATGAGCAAAACGACGATGCGCCCGCTCAGGACGACGCCCCGCAAGCAGCGGGCCCCATCGAGGTCTCTTCGGAAGAAGAGCTCGATGCCGTCATGGACTCCATGATGGATGCTGTCAAAGCGATGAAGGATGCTGTCGCCAATGCCGACGTTGACGCCGAGGAAGAAGAGGCCGCTGAGGCCGCCTCGACCTTTGTGCCCGGCGAGACTCCGGTTGCCGACCAGGGCAGCACCATGCCCTCGTTTCTGCAGCTCGAGCACCCCACGATTGGCGCCGATGCGGTCGATCCGCACGCAGCAGGCTTTTCTGTGGTCGAGGGCGGTACCGGCAATATCGCCGCGCCGCAGGCTGCCGATGCGGACGCTGCCGACACCGCTCGCCCGACCGCCCCGCACTCCCCCGCCGCGAGCCGCGATCTGGGGACCGCTGTCTCGAACACTGCGAACGCCGTGGGCACCTTTATCGCCCAGGGTGCCTCGGCCATGCGTGAGATGAACGCCGCGAAAAAGGCACTTGCCGATGCCCGCGCCCACCTGGCCGAACTTGAGCAGCGCATTGCCGATCAGGCCGAGGAACTCGAGACGCGCCAGGATATCGCAGGCCGCTACGACCAGATCGTCGCCGACCAGCGTCAGGCGATCGCCACAGCGCAAAAGACCGCTGCGGCAGCCGAAATCGATCGCGATGTCCATGCTTCCAAAGTAGCAGAGCTCAGGGGTCAGCTCGAACAAATGAAGACAGAGGATGACGCGACTGAGCTCTGCCTGAAGGCTGCGCTCGATGCCGTGGAGGCCCGCGAGGCGAGCTCTCGCGATACCGGCAACCGCCTCGTTCGACGTCTTGAGGATTCCAAGCGCATCCGCGACAAGGTGAAGGCCGAGCGAGACGCCGGCATTGCGGCCGCACAACAAACCGTCGACGCCACGCGCGCCCAGCTCGAGACGCTGCGTCATGAGTATGCCGAACTGCAACGCAATCCCTCGGCAAATCCCGCCAACTATACGGTGCGCACCAGCGAGCTCTCGATGCAGATCTCCGACACGGCAGATGCCCTGCGTAAAGCCGAAGAAGATGTCCCGCGCATCACCGCCGACCTTGAGCACTCGCTTGCCGCAGCCGAGCAGGCCGTCGAGCAGGCGCAAGCCCCCATCGCCGACGCCAAGCGAGCCCATCAGGCCGTGACGGCAGAGGCCGATGCCGCGCGCGACGAGCTGCAGACCGCAAAAACCGCCGCTGCAACGCGCCAGCGCGAACTGCGCGAGAAGATCGCCGCCGAGGACAAGGCACGCCGCGACCAAGAGCAGAGCATAGCCAACGCCCAAGCAGATGCCGCGCATGCGCAGTCGATTATCGAACAGGCGACCGAGGTGCACGACCACCCAGAGATCACTGAGTCGCTTGCAGGATCCTTAGCCCGAGACAAAGCCGAACACGCCGAGACCGAGCGAGAAGTCACCCAGCTCGAGGCCACCGAGGACGCGGTGCGCGAGCGTACCCGCGACTCACGCATCAAATTCACCGGCGCCATCGTCTGCATCATCGCCGCAATCCTGGTGATCATCCTAGTCTGGCTGTTCGCAAGCAAGTAAAACGGCTGCCAAAAAAACGCTCAACGCAGTTGCGGTGAGATAGTTCCTGTTTAGCCTCAAAAAAGGCCAATTCAAGAACTATCTCACCGCAACTTATTAGATTGATGCAAGGTAGTCATTGGGGACGTTCTAGGTAGTCATTGGGGACATTCTTAAACGACTAGTCGAACAAGAACGTCCCCAATGACTACATTGACAGCCAAAGAAACGCCGATGTTATGGCAGAGTCAGCGAGCGAGTAGCATTTGAGACAAGGTGACGTGAAACGAAAGGGCGCTGACCTTCT
>URIE01000172.1 GCA_900547805.1 uncultured Collinsella sp. | reverse complement strand
GTGACTTCTATATCGAGATTCAGGAACACGGCATTACCACCGACAACGGCCTGACCGACGAGCAGATGGACCGCACGCTCATCGATATCGCCAAGCAGGTGGGCGTCAAGGTCATCGCCACTAACGACTTCCACTACCTGCGCCGCGAGGACGCGCCCGTGCAGGACGTCATCATGTGTATTGGCATGAACGCCAAGGTCGACGACCCCAACCGCATGCGCATGACCGGCTCGGAGTTCTACATGAAGACCGAGGAGGAGATGCGGGCGATGTTCCCGTATTGCCCCGAGGCATGCGACAACACGCTCGAGATTGCCGACAAGTGCTACGTTGAGCTCGACTGGGACTCCATCATCCTGCCGCGCTTCCCGTTGCTCGATCCCGGAGAGACGCACGAGAGCCAGTTCCGCCGCGAATGCGAGAAGGGCCTGCGCCAGCACTACGGCGACGACTGGGCCACGCGCGAGATCGGTGGCGTCAACATCAAAGAGCGCTTTGAGTACGAATACAAGGTCATCTGCGACAAGGGCTTTGCCGCCTACTTTTTGATCGTTGCCGAGTACGTGCAATGGGCCAAGGACAACGGCATCGGCGTCGGCCCCGGCCGTGGCTCGGCCGCCGGCGCTATCGTCGCCTACGCCATGAACATTACCGCGTTCGACCCGCTCGAGAACGGTCTGATGTTCGAGAGGTTCCTGTCCCCGCAGCGTACCGAGATGCCCGATATCGATATGGACTTCGACGATGAGCGGCGTCTCGAGGTCGTGGAGCACGTTCGCCAGCTCTACGGCCCCGAGAAGGTCACCCACGTCATCACCTACTCGACCATCAAGGCCAAGCAGGCCATCAACGACGCCGCGCGCGTCCTGGACTACCCGGTCTACATGGGCCAGCGTCTGTCCAAGATGGTCTCGAGCGACCCCAAGGTCAAGCTCAAGCAGGTGCTCGACAAACAACCCGGCAAAGAGGATCTGTTTAACCCCGATTTTGCCGAGGCCTATAAAAAGGACGACGACGCCCGCCGCATCATCGACACGGCGCTCTCGATCGAGGGCCTCACTCGTGGCGAGGGCGTGCACGCGTGCGCCGTTCTGATCTGCCGCGACCCCGTCAACGAGCACGTACCGACCAAGCTCGACACCAAGGGCGGCGTCGAGATTACCCAGTACGAGGGCCATACCGTCGCCGACATGGGCCTGCTCAAGATGGACTTCCTGGGCCTGCGTACGCTGACGGTTATCTCCAAGGCAAAGGCCAACATCAAAAAGAACTTTGGCATCGACATCAAAGAGGAAGAGATTCCCTTTGACGATCCCGAGATCTTTAAGCTCATGGGCTCCGGTCACACCGCCGGCGTCTTCCAGGTCGAGTCCGCCGGCATGACGGCCACGATCAAGAACATGAAGCCCACCGAGTACAAGCACGTCGTAGCATTGATCGCCCTGTACCGCCCGGGCCCGCTGGGCGCCGGCATGGTCTCGTCCTACATCAACCGTATGAACGGCAAGGAGCCGGCGGTCTCCTACGACGACCGCTTGGACGACATCCTGGGCGAAACCTACGGCACCATGGTCTACCAGGAGCAGGTTATGCTCATCTCCGTCGAGATGTGCGGCTTCTCCAAGGGCGAATCGGACTCGCGTATCCGTAAGCCCGTGGCTAAGAAAAAGATCAAGCTGCTCACGTCGACGGTGCTGCACTGGGAGGATGGCTCGGACGAGACCACCTACGACCACTGGATGAACGGCGCTATCAAGAACAACTACACGCGCGAGGTCGCCCAGAAGATTTGGGACGACGTTCTTGAGTTCGCGTCCTACGCCTTTAACAAGTCGCACTCCGCCGGCTACGCCATTCTGGTTATGCAGACGGCATGGCTCAAGGCACACTATCCGCACGAGTACATGGCGGCCGTTCTGACGTCCTATACGGGCAAGACCGACAAGATCGTGCACTACGTCTCGGCGTGCCGTCACGACGGCATTCCCGTGCTGTCGCCAGACGTCAACGAGTCCGGCACCGAGTTCACGGCTACCAAGGAAGGCGTGCGCTTTGGTCTGGCCGGCATCCGCGGCGTGGGCACCGGCGTGGCGCAGGCGATTATCGCCGAGCGCGAGGCGGGCGGCCCGTTTAAGACGCTGCACGACTTTGTCGATCGCGTGGACTCGAGCCAGGCCAACCGTCGCGTGATCGAATCGCTGATCAAGGCAGGTGCCTTCGACTCCACGGGCTATCCGCGCCGTCAGATGATGCATTTTGTGGACAAGAACAATCCCGAGAACATCATCGATGCCGCAGTGAAGCGCCAGAAGGACCGCGCGAGCGGCCAGACCTCGTTCTTCGATATGTTCGGCGACGTTGAGGGTTCGGGCTTCGAGGTCAGCGTGCCCGATCCGGACGGCCAGGAGTGGGACCGCCACCTTAAACTGAGCCAGGAGAAGGAGGTTCTGGGCATTTACGTCTCGGACCACCCTCTGCGCCCGTTTGAGTATGCTCTCAGCAAAGCGCGCGACTTCTCGTTCTCGCAGATCGACACTGGCTATGAAGTTCAAAACCCCACGGGCGGCACTATCAACCAGGAGATTCCTGAGGGCAAGGCACTGTGGTGGGCCGGCATGGTCTCGAGCGTGTCCAAGCGCGTGACCAAAAACGGCGACCCCATGGGCATCGTACAGCTCGAGGACATGGAAGGCGAGGCCACGGTCGTGGTGTTCCCCAAGACCTACAAGGAGGCCGAGGGGTATCTGTACGGCGAGGTCGATCCCGAGACCGGCGCGCAGCTGTCCGACGCCTTTGTGCGCATTAAGGGCAAGCTCGAGCGCTCGGACCGCGGCGACCAGATCATCGCGCAGGAGATCGTGCCGCTGGAGCTCAACGAGGAGAACAACAAGCCCAAGGTGTTTGAGGTCATGGTGCCCAATAGCCGCTTTAGCCAGGGTAACATGGCGCGCCTGGCCACGGTGCTTACCACCAATCCGGGTGGCGACCGCGTGGAGATCTTTATCGAGCAGGTGGACGGGCGCGTGCTGCGCGCCGAGGTGCCGGCCAAGGTCAACGCACGCTCGATTCCGCTGCTGGCCGAGGCCAAGGCCATTGTGGGTAACCAGGGTCGCGTGACGGTGATCTAGGGACGGCGTTGCTGAGGGGTAGCTAATTTGGGACGGGGCTTTTTTAGCTACCCTTTGGCTGACGGCGAATTGGCTGGGATTTGAATAACTCTCAACCAACA
>URIE01000171.1 GCA_900547805.1 uncultured Collinsella sp. | reverse complement strand
ATGCGGGCGAGGGAGAGGAGCAAACGCTCATGGCACTTGTTACCACCGAAAAGATGCTCAAGGACGCTCAGGCCGGCCACTACGCCGTCGGCGCGTTCAACGTCGAGAACCTCGAGTTTGTTATGGCCGTTCTGGCCGCTGCCGAGGAGACCAAGTCCCCCGTCATCATGCAGACCACCCCGGGCACCATCAAGACCGCTGGTCTGGACTACTTCTACGGCATGGTCAAGGCTGCCGCCGAGCGCGCTTCCGTGCCCGTTGCCCTGCACCTCGATCACGGCGATGGCTATGACCGCTGCATGCAGGCTTTCCGCACGGGCTACACCTCCGTCATGATCGACGGTTCGCACGAGTCTTTCGAGGACAACATCGCTCTGACCAAGTCCGTCGCCGATGCTGGCCGCGCCATGGGCGTGCCCGTCGAGGCCGAGCTCGGCAAGGTTGGCGGCAAGGAGGACGACGGTCCCGCGGTTGAGGGCGAGAGCCCCTACACCGATCCGGCCGAGGCCAAGGAGTTCGTCGAGCGCACCGGCTGCACCTCCCTCGCAATTGGCGTTGGCACCAGCCACGGTGTGTACACGAGCGATCCGCACATCGAGCAGTCCGTGGTCAAGGCCATCCGCGACGCCGTCGACGTGCCGCTGGTTCTGCACGGCACCTCCGGTGTGCCCGATGAGCAGGTTGCCGAGGCTGTGAAGAACGGCATCTGCAAGGTTAACTACGCCACCGAGCTGCGTCAGGCCTACACCAAGGGCTTCATGGCCTACATGGCCGAGAACCCCGCCTGCTTCGATCCCAAGAAGCCGGCCAAGGAGGGCATGCGTGAGATCACCGAGCTGGTTAAGATCCGCATGACCAACCTCAACTCTGTGGGCAAAGCAGAGTAACAGCAAGGGTACTCCGACTCGCTACATATCCCGGAGAGGGACGAGGGCTTAGTTCCCCAATCGTCTTCGGGCATGCAAAAAGCCTCGCTGCGCACTTCGTGCGGCGAGGCTTTTTGCCCCCTGCGGAAAGATTGGGGAACTAAGCCCTCATCCCTCCCAAGTTGACCTACTCGAGGTCGTCGCCCTTGTGGCGTTAGGTCTGAAAATAATAAGAAGCCTTCGCGCTGCGGAATGATTTTGGAAACTAAGTACGGGGACCCGCCCAAACCGTCCTGCTCAATCGCCCTTGTGGTGTTGGGGCTGAAAGGGTGGGACGTGTGGGTTATTTGGTTGTTAGGGTTAGTAGGTCGTTGGGGGTTTTGAGGTTGTAGGTGGCGTTTGGGATATCTTGGTGTGATCCCCATGCTGCTCGGGCAAAACTGACCCCTGCTGAAGTTGCGCATTGTTCGTCGTAGACGGTGTCGCCAACGTAGACGACGTTGCCAGGATTCGCGCCCGCACGTCGGAGATATTCGAGCATGGGTGCGGGTGCGGGTTTATGTTCGGTTGTGTCTTCGACAAGGATGATGTGCTCAAAATACTTATCGAAACCAAGGGGTGCAATTTCTTTTGCGTATTCGTCGCGCGCACGTGAGGAGACGATGCCAAGTTTGCAGCCGCTATCGGCGAGTGTTGCGATGACTTCAAGCAAACCTGGAAACACACTGATGGTGCTTTTAAAGCTGGCGGCAACTTGGCACCAGCGATCCAACGTTGCCTGCGAGTAGATCCCAAGTTTCTCAAGGGCATCCTTGCCGGGTATGCCGAGGGCAAAGTCAAGCTCGTGTCGGGGAAGCGTTTTGCTGGTCTCTTCTTGGACAATCTGGACAAGCGATGACAGAACGCTTTCTTCTGTATCTGCCAATGTCCCATCAACGTCAAATACGATATGGTCAAAGTGCTTCATATGATTGCTCCTCTCTATTGTTTGCCTGCAAGTTTGATGCAGTGACAGAAGAAGGGCTAGCGGGATTTCTGCCTGGTGCTATCGAGATTCTGCCTCGCTGCTCGATAGCTCGAAGGAGTGCACCCCATTTGTTCTTTAAATACCTGGCCAAGATGGCTTGCTGTTATAAATCCGCATTGGCGCGCGACTGTCTGTACCGTTCGCGTGGTGTGTGCCAAAAGTTCGCAAGCACGGTTTATGCGGTATGCGCGTAGATATGCCGCCGGGGTCGTTCCTGCACAAGTTTCGATAATGCGGTAACACTCTCTTTCGCTTACGCCGGCTGCAGATGCCATCTGGGGCACATCTATAGCGGCTGCATAGTTTGCGCGGATAAAGTCCAGGATTGCCTTGAACTGTACGTCGCGGCTGGTCATCCAAGAGGCGCCGTCGGAAGAAAAGAGCGGTTCGGTCTTGGCGTTAATCTGAATCCAGAGCTCTGACAAACTATTTCGAAGCGCCATCTCGTTCTGCGGCCGTTGAAGGTCGTGGCTAAAGGAGCTCTTCAGCAAATCGATAAAGGGCATATCGTCGGGATTGGTGGGCGACCATTTGAGCGCATCGACGCCTCGACATTGAAGCAATGGGTTGATGTAGCGCTTTTGGAGACGTCCCGCGGGATCGCCGAGCATCGACGGCTGAAAGATATGCAGCATTTGAATGGCTGGCGCCGAATTGGGTGATTGCAGCGTGCTGTGCAAAACGCCGCCGTTGATAAAGCCGGCGGACCCTTCCTCAAAGCGTACGTGCTCATGAGCCGCGTGCGTTCGATAGTCAATCGCTCCCTGCTCCATGTAGAAAAGCTCAACTTCGGAATGCCAGTGCCAGGGGACGGAATTGCCCGGATAGCGAGCGAATTCTGCGCGTTCGGCAATATAGGGCCAGTCTTCGGCGGTCTCGGGAAACGCTTCCTCGCGTCCTCCGCGGTGCAATTCTATGTGATCCATGTTTCGCATGGCATCAGTATAAAGCGCGATGGGCTTAGATTGCTCTTGCCTGTTCGGGGAACGCCTTGTCTAGGGATGCTTGGAGCTTTTCGAAGGATGCTCGTAAGTTGAGGCTCTGATCGGCTGAGTGCTTGGTTTTTGTGGTGGGGGAGTCGAGGAGGCCGTTTCTCTGTGTCGGGGGGAAGGAGAAAAGGTCTGCATGTTTTAGGGATGGCTGCTGTGCTGCGTCATTGGAAGAATGCATGCTTATGCGGCCTCCTCGATGTCCACCAAAAGGTTGCGCACGGGGTCTGCTGCTAGGTCCCGTGCGTTGGCAGTATTATGCCGCGCCCGTTGCAAAGAAGCGCTAAAGAAAGGCTTAATGAGGTTTGCAATTACGATGAAACCGCAGGTCAGAGCTATCGAGTAACACTCTTGTAAGGTTTTGAGCTTAAGGGCTTTCTAAGGTTTGTG
>URIE01000170.1 GCA_900547805.1 uncultured Collinsella sp. | reverse complement strand
GATCGAGGTCACCTTCGACATCGACGCCAACGGCATCGTCAAGGTCTCCGCTAAGGACAAGGGCACCGGCAAGGAGCAGCAGATCACCATTTCCGGCTCCACCGCGCTTTCTGACGACGAAGTCGATCGTATGGTCAAGGACGCCGAGGCTCATGCCGAGGAGGACAAGAAGCAGAAGGAAGAGGTCGAGGTTCGCAACCAGACCGACAGCCTGTGCTACTCCACCGAGCAGACCCTCAACGAGCTCGGTGACAAGGTTTCCGCCGACGTGAAGTCCAAGGCCGAGGCCGCTATCGCCGACGCTAAGAAGGCGCTCGAGGGCTCTGACGTCGAGGCCATCAAGGCCGCCGGCGAGTCCCTGCAGTCCGTGGCCTACGAGCTGGCCCAGGTTGTCTACGCCGACGCTCAGCAGCAGACCGACGGCGCCGCCGGCGCCCAGCCTGCCGACGATGACGTCGTCGACGCCGACTACGAGGTTGTGGACGACGAGGACAAGTAATCATGTCCGCCCGTAAAGCTCGCACGGAGGCGGCTGCCGCTGGCGCCGCCCCCGTTGACTCTGAGGAGAAGGACGTGAAGATTCCCGTAGAGGCCGTCGACGATACCGAGGCCAACGAGGCCGAGGCCGCCGAGGCTGCCGAGAACCAGGTAGAGGATTCCAACAAGGAGGCGACGATGACCGAGGACGAGATGGTGGAAGCCGCTATCCGCGCCGGTGAGGAAGCCGCCGACAACGACTTTAAGCTCAAGTTCGAGCAGGCCCAAAAGGAGCTCGCCGACGTGCGCAGCGAGCTCGATGCTGCGGCAGAGGCTCAGAAGGCCGCCGAGGACAAGGCGAAGGACGCCACCGAGCGCACCGCCCGTTTGCAGGCCGACTGGGAGAACTTCCGTCGCCGCACCGCCAATGAGCGTATCGCCGAGCGCGAGCGCGCGACCGAGAAGCTCGTCACTGCGCTGCTGCCGGTGGTCGACGATATCGAGCGTGCGATTGACCATGCCCGCAGCCAGGAGCTTGCCGATGACTTTAAGCAGTTCGTCGACGGCGTCGACGCGGTGCATGCCAAGCTGCTCGATGTGTTTGCGCACGAGGGCGTTGAGCCCATCGACCCCAAGGGCGAGGCGTTCGATCCGCTCGAGCACCAGGCTGTGGGTCGCGTCGAGGACGCATCGCAGTACGATGAGACCGTCAACGATGTGTACCAGAAGGGCTACCGCATGGCGGACCGCATCCTGCGTTCCGCGATGGTGACGGTGACCTACGGTGGCGAGAAGCGCCCCGCACCGGAGCCCGAAGCGGCGCCCGAGGATGCTACGGCCGATACGGCCGAGAGCACCGAGGAGTAATTGAGAAGGGCCCCGGGGCAACACCCGGGGCCCTTTCTGGCCTAGTGCCATATGAAAGCATGAGCCGTCGTCTGCATGGGCGGCGGACGTAACAGGAGAGGAGCTACGATGGCTGCAGGCAAAACCTTCTATGACATCCTGGGCGTATCCAAGAGCGCCTCCGACAAAGAGATCAAGAGCGCGTTTCGCAAGCTCGCGCAAAAATATCACCCCGATGCCGGCGGCGACGAGGCCAAGTTCAAGGAGATCAACGAGGCCTACGAAACGCTTTCGGACGAGAAGAAGCGCAAAGAGTACGACCAGATGCTCATGTTTGGCGGCATGCCGGGCGCGGGCGGCGCGTATGGCGGCGGCTACGGTGCCGGCGCGGGCGCCAGCGGCTGGGGCGACATCTTCGACAGCATCTTTAGCGGCAACGGCGCCTGGGGCAGCGATTGGGGCTCGGGCTTTGCCGGGGCTGCGGGTAATGCCGGCGCGGGCCGCAGCCGTGCTCGCAAGGGCGGCGACCTGTCGCTGACCGTCGATGTGACGGCCGAGGACGCGTTCCGCGGCGTGACGCACAAGGTCACCTATCGCATTCCCTCGACGGGCGAGCAGCAGACCATTACGGTCTCGGTGCCTGCGGGCGCGGTCGACGGAGGCAAGCTGCGTTACAAGCGCCGTGGCGAGTACGGCGTTGCTGGAGGCGAGCGCGGCGACCTGGTCGTGACCACGCACGTGGAGGAGCATCCGCTGTTTAAGCGTAAAGGTGCCGACGTGACCATGGAGGTACCGGTCTCGGTCTACGAGGCGGCGCTCGGCTGCACGGTGGACGTGCCCACGCCCGGCGGTGCGACGGTTCGTCTGAAGGTGCCCGCGGGTACCCAGACGGGCAAGAAGTTCCGCTTTAAGGAGATGGGCGCGCCCGACGTCAAGCACCGTGGCCGCACCGGTGCGCTGCTCGTCGAGATCAAGGTGCAGGTTCCCACGAACCTGTCCGATGACGAGCGCGATGCCATGACCAAGCTGCGCGAGGCCGACACGCGCGACTATCGCGAGAAGGTCAACCGTTACAAGGCGACATACTAGGGCGGTCGTGGCGCACGCCCGCGCCCGCGGGCTTATGATGGACGATAACGAGACGGAAAGGGGTCAGGTAGCATGGCCGAGGACAATAGGAATAAACCGCTGTACATGATCAGCGTGGCGGCCGAGCTGACCGGCATGCATCCGCAGACTCTGCGCGTCTACGAGTCCAAGGGCCTGGTGAACCCCCAGCGCTCGGGCGGCAACACGCGTCTGTATTCGCGTGCCGATATCGAGCGCCTAGAGCTCATCAACCAGCTGACCGACGAGGGCATCAACCTTGCCGGCGTGGTGCGCATTCTCGATATGAAGGAGCGTGCCGAGGAGCGCGAGCGCGAGAACGAAAAGCTCCGCGCCCGCGTGCGCCAGCTCGAGGACGAGCTGCACGAGTATAAGATGCAGAAGAAGATCACCGCCCTGGCCCCGCGCGATGGCTCGGTTAACCCCGAGCAAGTCATGCGCAAGCTACTGGGCGCCGGCGGAGATCTCTAGGTTCCGCCGTTCTACCGAACGGCCGACGCTGCGCGACGTCCGGAGCGACAATTTGTCATTCAAAAGGCAAGGCATGACCAGAAGGTCTATGCCTTGCCTTTTTCATGCCAACTTGTTCGCTCCGGACGTCGCTCGCTGTCCGTCCTCTACCTGCGGCGTTGCCTTGCTCCGGATGCGGTAGTCATTGGGGACGTTCTTAAATGACTAGTCGAAAGGGACACTCTTGCGCCAAATCTGCCGGCCCCACACCGGGCTCGTCCTTTGCTTTACTGAGATAAAGTGAACGCGCAGATTCGTAACCCGCTCGCAACCGTTCTATGGCACGATATTGAACGAATGTATGCTATGCGCCCGAGCCTTTCGGGCAGAGTGGGAGACAGTATGGT
>URIE01000169.1 GCA_900547805.1 uncultured Collinsella sp. | reverse complement strand
GGAGCCGGTGGCACCGCCGATGCCGTCACGGCCGGTACGGCCGCCCAGCAGGATGATCTTGTCAGTGGGGGCGGGGCACTCGCGGCGCACGTGGTTGGCCGGGGTGGCGCCCACGACGGCGCCGACCTCCATGCGCTTGGCCACGTAGCCGGGGTGATAGAGTTCGTTGACCTGACCGGTGGCAAGGCCGATCTGGTTGCCGTAGCTGGAGTAGCCGGCGGCAGCAGTGGTCACGAGCTTACGCTGCGGCAGCTTGCCCTCGAGCGTCTCGGACACGGGGACGGTGGGGTCGCCGGCGCCGGTGACACGCATGGCCTGGTACACGTAGCTGCGGCCCGACAGCGGGTCGCGGATGGCGCCGCCCACGCAGGTGGCGGCACCGCCGAAGGGCTCGATCTCGGTCGGGTGGTTGTGGGTCTCGTTCTTAAAGAGGAACAGCCAGTCCTGGTCCTCGCCATCGACATCGACCTTCACCTTGACGGTGCAGGCGTTGATCTCCTCGGACTCATCGACATCGGTCATGACGCCGGTCTTCTTAAGGTACTTAGCGCCGATGGTGCCCATGTCCATGAGGCAGACGGGCTTGGCGTCGCGGCCGAGTTCGTGGCGCATCTCCATGTAGCGGTCGAAGGCCTGCTGCACCACGGCGTCGTCGATCGTCACGTCGTCCAGGACGGTGCCGAAGGTGGTGTGGCGGCAGTGGTCGGACCAGTAGGTATCGATCACGCGGATCTCGGTGATGGTGGGGTCGCGATCCTCATCGCGGAAGTACTGCTGGCAGAAGGCGATGTCCGCCTCGTCCATGGCAAGGCCGCGCTCGGCGATTAAGGCGGCAAGGCCGGCCTCATCGAGCTCGCGGAAACCGTCGAGCACCTCGACGGGCTGGGGCTCGGGGGTCTCCATGTGCAGCGTCTCGGGCAGATCGAGCGAGGCGATACGGGCCTCGACGGGGTTCACCACGTAGTGCTTGATGGCCTCGATGGCAGCCTCGTCCAAGTCGCCCGAAATCATGTAGACCTTGGCGGAGCGCACGGCGGGGCGCTCGCCCTGGCTGATGAGCTGCACGCACTCGCTGGCGGAGTCGGCGCGCTGGTCAAACTGGCCAGGCAGGAATTCGACGGCAAAGACGGCGCCATCGCTTGCGGGGAGCTCGTCATAGGTCACATCGACCTGGGGCTCGCTAAAGACGGTCGGCACGCAGGAGCGGAAAAGCTCCTCGTCGATGCCCTCGACGTCGTAGCGGTTGATGATCCTCAGGGCCT
The DNA here is from genome assembly GCA_900547805.1 of uncultured Collinsella sp. Taxonomy (GTDB): domain Bacteria; phylum Actinomycetota; class Coriobacteriia; order Coriobacteriales; family Coriobacteriaceae; genus Collinsella. The sequence continues at coordinate 2,129 of URIE01000169.1, read as the reverse complement.
CGATGCCCTTAATGCCGAGAATCTCGGTCAGCTCGCCCTTGAGCTGCTGAGCCTCGACGTCGAACCCGGGTTTCTTCTCCACGTAGATACGAGAGACCATTGGTTCCTGCCTTCCTGATCGGTTGGGCGTACGGTACGGTATGCGGCAGCGGTCGGTTTGCGGGGTCTGCCCTGCGGTCGCCTTGAGCCACATGTTTGTAAACCTCACTATGATACGACAGCTCGCGGCGCGTTGAGGACGGCGAGGGTGCTACAGTGAAGCGCAAACAAGAGAAAGGCATCACATGGCATTCGTTTCACTCGCCATCATTGCACTCGTGGCCTTTGCGAGCCCTTTTATCGCCTCGGCGATTCCCGGAAAACCCGTTCCCGAGACGGTCTTTTTGCTCGTGCTCGGCGCGGTACTGGGACCCCATATGCTCGGCGTCATCCATGTAGATGCTGAGGTCTCGCTTGTGTCCGAGCTCGGTCTGGCCTTTTTGTTCTTGCTTGCCGGCTTTGAGATCGATCCCAAGAGCATCACGGGCGTCGAGGGGCGCTACGGCTTGGCGACGTGGGTCGTCACGTTTGGTATCGCCTGGCTTGCCGTGCGCTTTACCCCGTGGTTCTCGGTCAGTCATTTCGACGGTATCGCCGTGACGCTTGCCCTTACTTCGACGGCGCTCGGCACACTCGTGCCCATCATGCGTGAGCGCTCGCTCACTGGCACGCGTGTGGGCGACTCGATTCTCGCGTATGGCACCTGGGGCGAACTTGGACCCGTGCTTGCTATGTCGGTGTTGCTGTCTGCCCGCACTGGCATCCAAACGCTCGTAATCCTTGGCTTGTTTGCGGTGGTTTGCGTGTTGCTGGCCGTGGTTCCAAGCCGCTCCAAGCGCGTCGGCAGCCGCTTCTTTGCGTTTGTCGAGGAGCGCGCCGATACCACGTCGCAGACCTTCGTGCGCCTGACGGTGCTCATCCTGGTCACGCTCGTGGCGTTCTCGGCCGTCTTTGATCTCGACATCGTGTTGGGTTCTTTTGCCGCCGGCTTTGTCCTGCGCTATATCATCCCCGAGGGCAACCATACGCTCGAGACCAAGCTCGACGGCCTGGCCTACGGCTTTTTGATTCCGGTGTTCTTTACCGTATCGGGTGCAAAGATCGACCTGACGGCCGTGGCGTCGCGCCCGGGTCTGCTCGTGGGCTTTATCGTGGCGTTGTTGATTATTCGTGCCGTGCCTATTCTTATTTCCATGAGCATTTGTCCTGCGACGCGCGATGTCTCGGCGTATGGCCGCATCACCGTGGCGCTCTACTGCACCACGGCGCTGCCGATCATCGTTGCCGTGACGAGCGTTGCCGTCAACGCGGGTGCGCTGTCGCAAGACATCGCGTCGGTTATGGTTGCCGCCGGCGCCATCACGGTGTTCTTGATGCCATTGCTCGCGCAGCTCTTCTACCGCGTGGTCGATGCCGCACCGGTCGCCGCCGTGGCAGAGGTTGCCGAGCATCCATCCGATGCGCTCGACATCTTGCGCGCCCACCACGACCTAGCGAGCTTGCTCGCGCGCGAGCACGAGCTGCTGACCTCGCATGGCCATGGTCGCGTATTCGAGGGCCTGCCTACGCTCGATACGATTGCCGAGCGTCTTTCCGCCGAGGCAGCGAGCGGCCACATCGATGCCCGCATCGTGGACGCGGCGCACCTGCTTGCCGATAAGACCTATGGAGACGAGGTCGACCCGTCCGAGCTGACTCCGCGTGAGCGCCGCCGCCTGGAGCGCGCCAAGCTCGCTGTGCGCGAATACCGCCGCCGCATGCTGGAGCTCTATGCGCGCGAAGAAGCCGAAGACGACGACGGTAAGTAGTCGATACTTTCTCGGGGAAGCCGCGTCCCGCTTTGAAGGCTCGGAACGGGATGTGGTTTCCGCAAGGAGGTCCTGGGGGAAACCGTGCCCCGTTCTGATCCGAAATACTGGGACATAGTTTCCCTTTCATAACAGGAGAAGGCGCGCTGTCTGTAGTTGATTCAGACGGCGCGCCTTTTTGGTTGAGCTATGTTGAAACTTGAAGCCAAAGCTTGTGGCTCCTTAGGAGCTGTCTCTTATACACATCTGACGCTGCCGACGAATAGAGAGGTGTAGATCTCG
>URIE01000168.1 GCA_900547805.1 uncultured Collinsella sp. | reverse complement strand
CGCTTACACCATCAAGATGTCGAAGAAAGGTCCGAGAAACATCGAAGGCTGTTTCGACTTTGTGGTACCGCCGCTCGAGGGCTTCTGGTGGCAAGACTCCCCCAGCAGCGACATCGATTACGTGCGCAAAGACGATTTCAACTTTATCTCGTGTATCCGTCTGCCCGATTTCGTCACCCAGACAGACTTTGACTGGGCCGTCGCGGAAGCCACGGCCAAAAAGAAGCTGGACTTTTCCGCAGTCGAGCTGCTTAAGGCTGACGAGGGCTTGTGCGTACAGTGCATGCATACCGGACCTTACGACAACGAACCGGCAACCGTGGACGCCATGCATGAGCTTGCGGCAGAACAAGGTTACGTCCTCGACTTCTCCGATACTCGTCTTCATCACGAGATCTACCTCTCCGACCCACGCAAATGCGCACCGGAAAAGCTCAAGACCGTGATTCGTCATCCCGTCAAACTTGTCGAATAGCATGGGACACCACCCCGCAGATGGTGCCATCCGGAAACGGCGTCCCACTCTAAGGCAATATTCTGGGATGCGCTTTCCGCTTGGAGGACCGTTCGGAAAGTGCATCCCATTCTAAGGCTCCAAACTGGGATGCCGCTTCCGAAACGCCCTTCTAGCGGAAAGCTCGTCCCATTCTGAGGCGTCAAACTGGGATGCGGTTTCCGCTTGGCGCCCCAAGGGGAAACGGCGTCCCATTCCGCGCGCCGCACTGGGACATGGCTTCCGTCCACAGCCTCCCCCAGCGTCATTTCCCATGATAAAACCTGCCAAAATAAACCTGTCCCTTTTTGTCAGATTTTAGAGGCGGACGGTAAAGGTGATCTGATGGTCGTGGCCGGCTACGGTAGCGGACCCTCCGTGGGCCTCGGCGATGGCGCGCACGACGGATAGGCCCACGCCCGAGCCGCCTGTTTTGGAACTGCGCGAAACATCTGCGCGGTAGAAGCGGTCGAACAATCGGTCCAGATCGCCCTCTGGCAGCTCATCCACGGCATTCGTAACGATAAGCTCGGCCGTGCCCTTGCCCGCACCGCGCGAGACAGCACGCAGGCTCAGCTCAATCACGCTGCCCTCGCTCGCGTAGCGCGTGGCATTGTCCAGCAGTAGCTCAACCACTTGCGCCACCGCCGCGGCATCGGCATGGGCCCGCACGCCGCTCGCGATCGACATCGACAGACGCTTGCCGCGTGAGACCGCCACCGACTCAAACGGTGCCGCGGCCTTGTCCACGGCCTCCGAAAGATCGATCGGCGCCATGGTAAAGCCAGCGGAGCCCTCGTCCATGCGCGCCAAAAACACCAAGCGTTCCGTCAGCGCCGTCAGTCGAGCGACCTGCTCATGGATGCTCTGCGTCCACTCGCTCTCGCCGCTCTCAATCTCCTGCACCTCGTTGGCGGCGTCAATTACAGCCAGCGGCGTCTTAATCTCGTGGCTCGCGTCGGTAATGAATCGCTTCTGCTTGCTGTAGCTCTCGACCATCGGTCGAATCACCGCGCCCGAGGCAACCGTCACAATCGCCAGCACCGCCAGCCATCCAATACAGCTGATGGACACACTCGCGCTCAAAAACGAATGGAAGCTTGCAAGCTCGCGCGAACAATCGACGAATACGTAGGTGGTCTCCCCGCCCTGAACCCTGGCGGTGTATCGGTAGTTGCCAGAAAAACCCGAGGTCCAGCCTTTGGAATACAGCTCCGAGGCGATACGCGAAGCGCGCTTGGTGCCCACCGCGGCAATGCGGGCGGTGTTGACATCGGCAACCTGCCCACCGGAAATCGTCACCGTAAAGTAGCGTGTATCGAAGGGCGATTCTGCCGTCATGCCTTCGAAATGTCTAACGGGAACGTGCTCCAGGTTAATGCCAGCACCGTCGCCACCATCTTCGCCATCGCCGGCGGCCGTGCCCCCGTTGTCACCTACATCCTTGCCGTCGCCCGGATCGGCCTTAGGCTCATCCGTCCAATCGACGTTGCCCTTGCCCGCCAAGATGAAGTCCAGACGCGCATCGGCCGTTTTGCAAACATGCGAGTAGTTGACGATGTTGATGCCGGCGATGATGAGCGCGAGCACCGCCGTAACGGCACCCATGGCGACCAGGATAAACTTGCGACGCAGACGGTGCCCCATGGCGCTGGCGGCATCGGTACGCGCCGGTTCGTTCGCGCCCGCGTCAAAGCCGCATTTCGACTTCACACGCCCCCACCACGTGCTCACGCTCACGTCTACTCGCCCTCCTCGACAACCTCAAGCGAATAGCCTTGGTTGCGCGATGCGCGAATGGCCACGTTGGCGCCCAGTGTCGTCAGCTTTTTGCGCAGATACGAGATATAGACCCAGACCACGTTGGCACCCTCGGGCGCGTCCTCACCCCAGACCTCGAGCATCAAACGCTCCGTGGGCATGCGCGTACCGGCGTTGCGCATAAAGAGCTCCATAAGCTGAAACTCACGATTTGCCAGATGCTCCTCGCCCTCAGGGCCAACGAGCGTACAGGCGGCCGTGTCCAGACGCACGTTACCCACACTGAGCGTTGTGGCGTCGATCGCCGTCGCGGCGCGCGTTATGGCACGAATACGCGCGAGCAGCTCCTTGGCGGCAAACGGCTTGGTCAGATAGTCGTTGGCGCCGGCGTCCAGACCCTCGACCTTATCGGACACCTCGCTTTTGGCTGTAAGCATGATGATCGGCAGACGTTTGCCGGCGGCGCGTGCGCGCTTGAGTACCTCGATGCCGTCCATGCCTGGCATCATGATGTCCAAGATCGCGGCGTTGTAGTCGTTGCCCAGCAGATAATCGAGTGCCGTCAGACCGTCGAGTGCGGTGTCGACCTCGTAGTCGCTATGCTGAAGAATCGCGGTAAGGGCGCGGGAGAGGCCAGGTTCGTCCTCGGCAAGCATCAGCTTCATGATTGCTCCTTTGGCGCATGGAAATACAGGTTTCGATACTGCCGATAATAGCGCACCGTCAACTGCCTTAGCGCAGCCTTAGCAGCTCAACCTGCATGTTTTTAAAAACGCTGGATAGGGCTTAGCCAAACTTAAGGCTCACATGCCGAGCGCTTGCCGGCACGCTAACCGCGGTAGAACAGCATCGTCACGAGGACAGCCATACCACCTCGCGACGGCATGTCGAGACCATGCCATCCCCTTCGATGCGGGAGCCGCCAGAACAGGCGGCTCCGCACCCATCCGATTGGAGTACACCATGGACAGTCTGTTCAACCGCAATATCAACGATGTCGCCAGCAACGAGAGCGGCACGACCGGGGCGACGCCTCAGCACGCACCGAGCGATGTGACCGCCACGGTCGTCAATCCGCTCTATGCGGGAGAGTCTGCTGGAGAGCGTGCCATGCCCGCCGGCACGTCGGCGCCCGCTCCCGATTCC
>URIE01000167.1 GCA_900547805.1 uncultured Collinsella sp. | reverse complement strand
GAACATCCAGGAATACGCCAGCAGGTGATGCGACAGCAGCACGGGCTGAGCATGCTGCATGTGCGTGTAGCCCGGCAGAATCACCTTGTCGTACTTCTTGGCCGCATCCACCAGCACATGGCGCAGCTCAAGATTGGCCTCCATGAGCTCCTTGGCCAGCGCCTTGACGCCCAGGCGCGTATCGGTCGCCACCTGGTCGTTACGCGAACGCCCGGTATGCAAGCGTTTACCGGCCTCGCCGATGCGGCGCGTCAGTTCACTCTCGATGGACATATGAATGTCCTCGTCGTTGATATCGAAGGTGAAGTTGCCGGCATCGATATCCTGCTCGATTCCGGTCAGGCCCTTGGCAATCGCCTGCTCGTCCTCGGCACAGATGATGCCCTGGGCCGCCAGCATCTTGGCATGCGCCTTAGAACCGGCGATATCCTGCTTATAGAGATGTTTGTCGACCGGCAGCGACGCGCCAAACTCCTGCGTGACCTCAGCCACGCCCGCCTCAAAACGACCGCCCCAAAGAGCCATGGAATCGTCCCCTTTCTCCAAATACCAAAACAAGCGCCCAAAGCAATGCGCCATGTCGCTAAAGCGATTTTTCAACCGCTAGTTTTACATATTCCCCACCTTGCGCGGGGCCATATAGCTAATTTGCAAAGAAGTGACGCACCAGGCACTTGGCGCCCAACGTCTCCCTCCGGATGTTGCCCTGCGAACCATCGATCCAGGCCTTCAGGCTCATAGGGACGTCCTCGACCCTTGCAGCATCGAACTCGGGCGCGAGGGCAAGTAAAGCATGCGCGATAGCATTGAACATAATGGATACTCCTCATATATATAGGCGCAGAGCCGCCAAATTGATAGAAGGAGCCCCGCCGGACAACCCCGGCGGGGCTCGGACTCAGCCGCAAACGCGGCATCATATATGCGGGCGGAACGTAGGGGCCACCGATGTTAAGAAGTGTCAGCAAGCATAACGAAAGGTAGGGACCCCATGCGCCCGTTATGTATCACGCGGATGGGCCGCGCGGATACCAAGGAAAAGAGGCGCTAGGCCTGGGCGGCAGCAGAGCTGGGGCCCTGGACCTTAGCCCACGTCTTGAGCGACAGCGTATCGATCTCGATAAAACCGGCGCTGGCCTTCTCGTCAAACGTGGTGTCGCGGTCGTAGGTAGCCAGACCGTAGTCGTAGAGGCTGAAGGGGCTCTTGCGGCCGACGACATGGCAGTTGCCCTTAAAGAACTTCAGACGGACAGTGCCGGTCACGAACTTCTGGGTGTCGGCCATAAAGGCATCGAGCGCGTTTTTGAGCGGGCTGTACCACTGGCCGTTGTACACGGCGGTGGCCCAATCCTGCTCGAGCTTGATCTTGGTCTTGAGCAGGTCGCCCTCGACGCAGATGTCCTCGAGCGCCTTGTGGGCGGTGATGAGCGTCAGGGCTCCGGGGACCTCATAGCACTCGCGGCTCTTAAGGCCCACCAGGCGATCCTCGACCAGATCGAGACGACCAAAGCCATTGTCGCCGGAGATCTTGTTGAGGGCGATGACGATCTCGGAGAGCTTCATCTTCTTGCCGTCAACGGCGACGGGCTTGCCGGCCTCGAACTCGATCTCGGTGTAGGTCGGGGTGTCCGGCGTGTCCTCGGGGTTCTTGGTCATAACCCAGGCGTCGTCGAGCGGCTCGTTCCAGGGATCCTCCAGGTGGCCGCACTCAATGGCACGACCCCACAGGTTGTCGTCGATGGAGTAGGGGTTGTCGTTGGCACCCTCGGGAACCGGCACGTTGTGGGCGTGGGCATAGGCGACCTCGTCGGGACGGCACTTCAGGTCCCACTCGCGAACCGGGGCGATAACCTTGAGCTCGGGGTCGAGGGCCTTGACGGCGGCCTCAAAACGGACCTGGTCGTTACCCTTGCCGGTGCAGCCGTGGGCGACGTAGGTCGCGCCAAACTCGTGAGCGACCTCGACAAGCTTCTTGGCGAGCAACGGGCGGGACAGGGCGGAGAGCAGCGGATACTTGTTCTCGTACATAGAGTTTGCGGCGATGGCCTTAGTCAGGAACTCATCGGAGAACTCGTCGCGCAGGTCGAGCACCTGGCAATCGAGAACGCCCAGGTCGAGTGCCTTCTGCTTCTTGGCATCCAGTCCGGTCTCCTCCTGGCCCACGTTGCCGCAGACACAAACGACATCGAGATTCTTCTCGTCCTGGAGCCACTTGACACATACGGATGTATCAAGACCACCGGAATATGCGAGAACGACTTTTTCCTTGCTCATGGCTGTTTCCTTTCGCCCTTGGTAGCTAGTTAGAACATCGGTCAGTTGCAAGTCATTTCGAGGTCAAAAACCGTGCAATATCAGGTTAAATAGCAAAAAGCAGCACAACATGCCCTAGAAACATGCAGCAATGTCGTGCTAAAACCCAACGACCTCAAAATGACTCTGTTGAGGCAATTCGCCCCATACGGACAGAGACGATTGTTATCGTCGTCGGGAAATTGCGCGCTGGCGTCGGATGGCATTGTCTGCAGTGGTGATGATCTGTACGAACTGCATCTGCCTCTCCTTTCGCATATCGCCGGGCGCAATTCATATATCGTAAACGGTACCTATTCCTCGGTAAACGGCTGTTTTTCCGCCTCCGTTTTCGATGGTCGCTATATTACGCTAAAGTGCCCGCTGCACAAGCGACAAATTCAAATTTCTGAAAAGTTTTTTCATTACTTTGTGAAGCGTGGTGCAAATACGCGCCAATCCTGCGAAAATACGCTCGACTACTAGTTGGTGGTTATAACGTCTGAAACAATTTCGAAACGAAAGGCGCGTTTTATGCAAACTTACGAATCGGATGCCAATATCGGCAACATTAAGCTCATTGCCGTCGACATGGACAAGACGCTGCTGACCGACGAGCGCGTGCTGCCGCAAGGCCTTGACGAACGCCTGGACAAGCTCGCCAATGCCGGTATCGTATTCTGCCCCGCCAGCGGACGCCCCGCCCCCAAACTCGAGGAAATGTTCGAGAGCATTAAGAACCGACTTGCTTTTTGTCCCGACAACGGAGCCTGCGTCATCTATCGCGGCAGCTATATCTATAAGAGCAACATCGATGTGGCGCTGTATCAGCAGGTGCTCGGCCGTGCCTCGGAGGACCCGCGTGCCGTTCCCGTCTTGTGCTGCTACGACGAGTTCTATGTGCTCGCCCGCGACCATCAGTACCACGACGAGATCAGCGTGTACTACAACACGATCAACTACGTCGATAGCTTTGAGGGCCTTGATATCGAGTCCAACAAGATTTCGATCTTCTTCCCCGCCTACGATGCCGAGCCCGCGTTTCGCGAGAACTACAGCCCCGAGTTCTCGGACAAGCTCTACGTCACCAACGCCGGGCGCGAGTGGATCGACTTTATGAACCTGGGCGTCGACAAGGGTGCCGGCGTCGCGCACCTGTGCGA
>URIE01000166.1 GCA_900547805.1 uncultured Collinsella sp. | reverse complement strand
AGACGGGCCCGGGCTGACAATTTCGACTGTAATGGACGTTCTTGTTTGACTAGTCATTTAAGAACGTCCCCAATGACTAGCTTCCGTCCGTAACGTCCCCTGCGCTACACTTAGTCGCACTGTGGCGACTTTGCGCCGCTCCCGACCCAAGGGGGACACTCATGAAGAACACTCAGCTGCTGCTGATCAACGATATGTGCGGCTACGGCAAGGTCGCGCTCTCTGCCATGCTGCCGGTGCTGTCGCACATGGGCTACCGTATCCACAACCTGCCGACGGCGCTTGTGTCCGATACGCTCAACTACCCCAAGTTCTACATCCACGACACTACGGAGTACGTGCGTCAGAGCCTCGCCATCTGGGAGGAACTCGGCTTTGAGTTCGACGCCATCTCGACTGGCTTTATCGTGACCGAGGAAGAGACGCGTATCATTTCGGATTTCTGCCACCGTCGCGCGCAAAAGGGCACCAAGGTGTTCGTCGACCCCATCATGGGCGACAACGGCAAGCTTTATGCCGGTGTGCCCGAGTCCACGATCGGCCTCATGAGGCACCTGCTCGAGTGTGCCGACTACGCGGTTCCCAACTACACCGAGGCCTGTCTGCTCACCGATACGCCTATTGCAGAGCAAATCACGCCCGACGAGGCCCGCGTCCTTGTGGACGCCATGCGCACGCTGGGCGCCAAGTCGGTGGTCATTACGAGCGCTGTGGTCGACGGCACGAACGCCGTTATCGGTTATGACCACGTGACGGGGGAGTACTTCACGATCCCCTTCGACCTGATCCCGGTTTACTTCCCGGGTACGGGCGACACGTTCTCGGCGGTGCTTGTCGGTCGCGTTATGGCCGGGTGGAGCCTGCAGCGCGCAACGGCAGATGCCATGCGCGTGGTGGCAGAGCTTATCGAGCGCAACGCCGACCAGGAGGACAAGTCTGCCGGCCTGCCCATCGAGGCCTGCCTGGATGTGATCGACCATGAGTAACGCCGACGAGAGCAAACCGCTCGGTGCACCGCGTGGCAAGCGCCCACGTATTCGCATTAGCTGCGTGGACCAGCTGGGTACGTGCCGCTGTCACCATGGACACAAGCCGGGCGACGTGTTCGACTTCGACCGCGACCGCGGCGAGATGTGCTCCATGGCCTGCCATGTGGGCTTTCCCTATATCGATATCCTGCGCTATGGCGGCACCGTGCCCGGCAACGAACCCGGTACGGCAAAGTTCTGCTGTCCCGAGGTCGATACGCTGAACGTCTGGCTCGCCGAGATCGTCGACGAGTAATCGAGCGTGGATTTTCTCCCGCTAAGATAATGAGCGTGGATAATCTCCCGTTTAGAGCGCCGTTTCGCGCTCAAAGTGGGAGATTATCCACGCTCAATTTGTATACGGGAGAAAATCCACGCTCGTTTTATGCCGATGGTGTGGCTCGTGCGTCTGCGCCGCCCGAGCGCCTACAGCTGCTCGAGCATGGCCGTGCAGCCGGCGAGCACATCACGGTACGTCGCATCAAAGTTGCCGGTGTACCAGGGGTCTGCCACGTCGCCGGGGCGGTCGGTCCAATCGAGCAGGCGCGAAATCCTGCCGTCGGGATCGTCACAAAAAATGCGACGCAGGCCGCGCGCGTTCTCGGCATCCATATAGACGATGTGATCCCAGTCGGCATACTCCGCGCGACGAACCTGGCGCGCGCGGTGGGCAACGACGGGAATCCCGACCTCGCGCAGCTTAGCAACGGTGCCATGATGCGGCGGATTGCCAATCTCCTCGGTCGAGGTCGCGGCAGAATCAATGACGAACTCCGCCTCGCGCCCAGCGCGGCGCACCAGCTCGGTAAACACCGACTCAGCCATCGTCGAGCGACAAATGTTCCCGTAGCAGATAAAAAGAATGCGTTGCATGAGCGGTTTCCTTTCTAGACAGGGTCGTACGGCCTACAGTGGCGTTGTGGCGCAGCCCTCTCCAATGAGGCCAACTGCACAGAGTGGAGGATGGCGCAGCTCACACCCATCGTCTGATGCTAAGCGGGAAAAACGTTTTCCGCGAAGACGGAGTTGCTCAAGATTTCGTGTATTCCAGATACATAAAATCATAGAATTTCGTGTACTTGAAATACACGAAATCGTGGAAAAGCGTGTATCTGAAATACACGAAATTGCACTACTGGAGCTCGCAGGCGGATAAACACTGCTCGTATGGGGCGGTTTTCATCGGTCGTTCGCCACTCTGAGCGTACTTGCGCCTGCCTCGATCCCGCCCCTATGCCTGCATCGAAGATTGTGCTGCCCGCTTGCGCTCCCAGCGCGCCAGCTTGATCGTCACCAGCGTGAGTGCCCAGGCCACGAGCGAGAACACGGTGCCAACCGCGCCCACGTAGGCAATGCCAATTCCGCTTACCACGGCGCCGCCCACCGCGGTGCCAAACGAGATGCCGACGTTAAATGCCATGGGCTCCACCGAACTCGCGAGCACCATCGATTTGGGATGGCGGCTCCGGGCCACGTCCATAAAGTGCGTGATGCACGAGACCGAGAACAGGTACATAAGCATCGCCAAGCTAAAGACAAAGGCAAGCGCGAGGGGCATGGTGCCGCCCACGGCAAACAGCCCAAACAGTGCCGCGGCCTGCAGTACAAACGTCACGAGCAGCGCTTTCATGCCAAAACGCGCATCGATCCATCCGCCCAGAATGTTCGAGATCAGGCAGAACACGCCGTAGGCCATAAGGGTGGTGCTCGCCTGAACAGTGCCCATGCCCAGTACCTGCTCCAGATAGGGCGTCACATAGCCGTAGAACACGTAGACCGACCCCACGCCAAACAAAAAGATGAGCATGCCGGTGATGATGCTCGGCTCGCGCAGAAGCCCCGCCTGCTCGCGGAAAGTGGCAGGCTCGTCGGTCTGTCCGGCGCGCGGCATAAACGCCACGAGGGCGGCGCAGATCAGAACGGCGAAGGCGAGCGTGCCGTACATGGCAACGTGCCAGTCGAGCGTGTCGGCCACAAACTTGCCGATCGAAGTGACAAAGACCATCGCCACGGAAAACGCGCCGTACACGACCGAGATGGCAAGCGAAGTTTGCTGCGGGGACAGCAGCTCGGGGATGTACGTCACGCCCACGGCGAGCAGCGCGCCCGAGACGGATCCCAGGACAATGCGCGAGATAAAGAGCACCTGGAAGTTGGGCGCCAACGCCATGACCAGGTTGCCGAGCACAAAGATAATGCTGTAGCACACGAGCAGCTGGTAACGACGGAAGCGCCCCGTGCTGAGCGCAAGCACCGGCGTCGCGATGGCGTAGACCAGTGCAAAAACGCTGATGAGCTGGCCCGCAGCGGCAAGCGATATGCCGAGTTCCGTCGCCAAGTCACTTTCGATGCCGATGACCACGAACTCGGAGCAGCCGAGCGAGAATCCCAACAGCACGAGCAGCGCCAGGCAGAGCCTGGTGCGCGCGGGGGAGAGC
>URIE01000165.1 GCA_900547805.1 uncultured Collinsella sp. | reverse complement strand
GCAACAAGGGCGTAGGCTTTAACTCCGAGATCGCCGGCCCCACCTCGGTCGACGAGAACGACCTGCTGCGCCAGGTGCTCCCGCAGGACCTCAACGCCTTTGGCATGATTCCCGAGTTCGTGGGCCGTACGCCCGTCGTCACCCAGACGCAGGCGCTCGACGAGGACGACCTGGTGTCGATCCTGACCGAGCCCAAGAACGCCGTGGTGCGCCAGTACCGCAAGATGTTCCAGCTCGAGGACGTCGAGCTCGAGTTTGAGGACGCGGCCCTGCACGAGATCGCCCGCATGGCGCTTGCCCGCAAGACCGGCGCCCGCGGCCTGCGCTCCATCTGCGAGGACGTGCTGCAGCAGACGATGTTCGACCTCCCGAGCGAGGAAGGCGTCGCCAAGGTCATCGTGACCGAAGCCTCCGTAAAGGGCGAAGAACAGCCCCAACGCATCTACGGCTAAACCAGCCAAAAACGTGCTTGCAAATAGCCTCCGACCACCCGCGGTCGGAGGCTATTTTATATATACGCAATAACCCCAACTACCTGTGTTATTCTGTGTGTTTGTTTAAAGTCTCAGTAAAGTCCATTCAGACTGAAGTAATCGATACCTAAGGGGAGGAATGTAGGCCCGATTTTCGTAGATTCCGCACGAGCCGAAGACCACTTAATGTGGTCTTCGTGCGAGCCAGGACTTGACCGAGCGAAAATCGGGCCTACATTCCTCCCCGGCGGGACAGGGAGAGATATATGGAAGAGATGCCCAAGAACTACGATCCGTCGACCAACGAGCCGGCGATCCTGCAGAAGTGGCTCGACGGCGGCTACTACAAGCGCCGTGAGGGCGTGGGCGACTGCACCGTCACCATTCCGCCTCCCAACGTGACCGGCAAGCTCCACATGGGTCACGCCACCGACGACTCCATCCAGGACGCCATCATCCGTATGGCCCGCATGCGCGGCAAGTCCACGCGCTGGGTGCTGGGCACCGACCACGCCGGTATCGCCACGCAGACCAAGGTCGACAAGAAGCTCAAGAGCGAGGGCATCAGCCGTCTGGAGATCGGTCGCGACAAGTTTGTCGACGCTTGCTGGGATTGGACCCACGAGTACGGCGGCATCATCGTCGAGCAGATCAAGCGTATGGGCTGCTCCGTCGACTTCGACAACGAGCGCTTCACCATGGACGAGGACTATGCCCAGGCCGTGCGTAAGGTGTTCTGCGATTGGTACCACGACGGTCTGATCTACCGCGGCAAGCGCATCGTCAACTGGTGCCCCAACTGCACCACCGCTATCTCTGACGACGAGGCCGAATACAAGGACGAGAAGGGCCACCTGTGGCACCTGCGCTACCCGCTGACTGAGCCGGTCAACGGCCAGGACTACATCGTCGTCGCCACTACGCGCCCCGAGACCATGCTCGGCGACACGGGCGTCGCCGTCTCCCCGAAGGACCCCGAGAAGGCCGCCTTCGTGGGTAAGACCGTCATGCTGCCAATCGTCAACCGCGAGATCCCCATCTTTGAGGATTGGCATGTCGACGCCAACTTTGGCTCCGGCTTCGTCAAGGTCACCCCGGCCCACGACCCCAACGACTACGCCATGGGTCAGGCCCACGACCTGCCGCAGATCAACATTTTCGATGAGCACGCTGTGGTAGTCGAGGGCTATGGCGAGTTTACCGGCATGACCCGCGAGGAGTGCCGCGAGGCCGTCATCAAGTGGTTCGAGGAGCACGACCTGCTCGATCACGTCGAGGAGCACGATCACTCCGTCATGCACTGCTACCGTTGCGACGCCGCGCTTGAGCCGTGGCTTTCTGAGCAGTGGTTCGTTGCCGTCGACAAGCTCAAGGGGCCGGCGCTTGACGCCGTCAACTCCGGCAAGGTCACCTTCCACCCCGCGCGCTGGACGCAGACCTACACCACCTGGATGGAGAACCTTAAGGACTGGTGCATCAGCCGTCAGCTTTGGTGGGGTCACCGTATCCCCGTGTTCTACTGCGAGGACTGCGGCTGGGAGGACGCTCTGACCGAGGACACCGACGTGTGCCCCAAGTGCGGCGGCCATCACGTGCACCAGGACGAGAACGTGCTGGACACCTGGTTCAGCTCGCAGCTGTGGACCTTTGCCACGCAGGGCTGGCCGCAAAAGCCGGAGCTGCTCGAGGGCCATCACCCCACGACGGCGCTCGTCACCGCGCGCGACATCATCGCGCTGTGGGTCGCCCGCATGGTCATGAGCTCGCTGTACTTCCTGGACGAGGTACCGTTTAAGGACGTCGTCATTTACCCGACGATCCTGGCTAAGGACGGCAGCCGCATGTCCAAGTCCAAGGGCAACGGCGTTGATCCCATGGACCTCATTGGCATGTACGGCGCCGATGCCATGCGCTACAACCTGCTTACGCTGTGCACCAACAACCAGGATGTCAAGTTCGACGCGAACATCGATAAGAAGACCAAGAAGCTTATCGACAGCCCGCGTACCGACCAGGCCAAGTCGTTTGTGACCAAGATTTGGAACGCCAGCCGCTTCCTGCTCATGAACATGGAGGGCTACACGCCCGGCGAGCCCGTTGTGGAGACGCCGGCCGACGCCTGGATGTTCAGCCGTCTGGCCAAGGCCGTGAAGATGGTCACCGAGGGTATTGAGAACTACACCTTTGGCGATATGGCCCGCGGCGTGCAGCAGTTCTTCTGGAACGAGGTCTGCGACTGGTACGTCGAGGTCACCAAGGCCCGTCTGAAGGGCGAGGGCCGTCTGCAGGCTCAGCGCAACCTGATCTTTGTGCTCGACACTTCCATTCGCCTGATGCACCCGCTCATGCCGTTTGTTACCGAGGAGATCTGGGACAACATGCCGGCGAGCGTGCTCGACCTGGACGCCGAGGGCAACGTGGACCGCGCCGAGGCGCTCATGATTGCCAAATGGCCCGAGCCCGCCGACTACGCTAAGTATGTTGACGAGGACGCCGAGCGCGCGTTTGAGCTGTGCCGCACCGTCGTGTCTGCCGCCCGCGCTACGCGTTCGCGTTATCGCTTGAGCCCCAAGGCCGAGCTCGACGTGGTCGTGCGCGCCGGTGCCGAGGACGTCGAGAAGCTCGAGAGCCTGCGTTCCACGATTGAGCCGCTGGCGAACACCGCTTCGTTGGTCATGGGCACCGACGTCGAGAAGCCGGCCGCGAGTATCGCCGTGGTCGACAGCGGCGTCGAGGTCTTTGTGGTGCTCGAGGGCAAGGTTGATCTTTCGGCCGAGAAGGCGCGCCTGGAGAAGGAGATCGCCGCGGCTCAGAAGGAGCTCGCCGGCTGTGAGAAGACGCTGGCCAACGAGGGCTTTGTTGCTAAGGCCGCGCCTGCGGTGGTCCAGAAGAAGAGGGACCGTGCAGCTGAGCTCAAGGAGATCCTGGCGGCGCTGACTGCCCAGGTTGCTGACTTCTCGTAGTTCTTACTGAGGGGCGCGTCCCGACGCTTTGCTCGCTACTGCGGACAGTCCTGCGCAAGACGGAC
>URIE01000164.1 GCA_900547805.1 uncultured Collinsella sp. | reverse complement strand
CCGGAGAGCACTTAATGTGCTCTCCGTGCGAGCAGGACTGTCCGAGCAGGGAGTAAAGTCCTCCGGCTGCCTCCGGACAGGTCAGACCCGCTAGCAAGTCGGGTACTCGCCCTCCCAGACGATGCGACGGTACTGATCCGGATCGGTGTCGCCCTCGGTGGAGAAGCAGAGCACGGAGCTCGTCTTGTCCAGGCCGATGAGCTCCTTGAGCTCGGCGTACTCGGGATCGAGCATGAGGGTCTCGACCAGGCCGGTGGTCACCGCGCCGGACTCGCCGGAGATAACGCGCGGGTCGCCCTTCTCGGGAGCGCCCAGGGTGCGCATGCCGCGAGCGGTGACCCAGTCGGGGCAGGACACGAAGGCGGTGGTGTGGTTGCGCAGGATATCCCAGCCCAGGATGTTGGGCTCGCCGCAGCACAGGCCGGCCATGATGGAGGGCATGTCGCCGTCCACGATGCGCGGATCGCCGTCGCCGGCGGCAGCGCCCTTGTACAGGCAGGCGGCAGGCGCGCACTCGACCACGACGAAGGTGGGCGGGTTATCGGGATACAGGTTGGTGAAGTAGCCCACCACGGCGCCGGCGAGCGAGCCCACGCCAGCCTGGACAAAGACGTGCGTCGGGCGGTTGATGGCCATCTCGCGCAGCTGCTCGGCAGCCTCGGAAGCCATGGTGCCGTAGCCCTCCATGATCCAGGACGGGATCTTCTCGTAGCCCTCCCAGGCGGTGTCCTGGACGATGACGCCACGCTCGCAGGCGTCGGCCTCGGCGGCGGCCATGCGCACGCACTCGTCGTAGTTGACCTCTTCAATGGTCACCGTGGCGCCCTCGGCGGCAATGTTATCGAAGCGGGGCTTGGTGGAACCCTTGGGCATGTGCACGACGGCCTTCTGGCCCAGCTTGTTGGCAGCCCATGCCACGCCGCGGCCATGGTTGCCGTCGGTGGCGGTAAAGAAGGTAGCCTGGCCAAAGTCCTTGGCAAGCTGATCGGAGGTCAGGTAATCGAAGGTGCACTCGGCAACGTCCTTGCCGGTCTCGTCGGCAATGTAGTTGGCCATGGCAAACGAGCCGCCCAGGACCTTAAAGGCGTTGAGGCCAAAGCGATAGCTCTCGTCCTTAACGCACAGGTTGGAAAGGCCCAGGCGCGCAGCCTGACCATCCAGGCGGGCAAGCGGAGTGACGGTGTACTGGGGGAACGACTGGTGGAAGGCGCGGGCCTTCTTCACGTGGTCGAGGCTCATGATTCCCAAGTGCTTGTCATCGCTCTTGGGCATCGTGTTGCTCGCCCACTGGATCTTATCGGCCATACGGTGAACTCCTTAAGTCCTCTCTTGCCGGCCCCCGCATACGCGTTTCAGCCCATTCCCATTCATGCGACTGAACTTTTATGTGGATGCCAAACAAAAAGTTTGTTAGCACTGTTCTATCACACTTTTTTATTGGTAAACCTAACAAATTGTTTGTTGCCGTAATCGGTACCTTTTCGCCGCCGAACGGTCACATAACGCAGCGATGCTTTCGTTATTTGCGAACAAGTGTGGTTTATGGCAAAGTGTGCCCAAACTAATTTTTAGGAAGGCACCCATGACCCCCGCACAGATTGAGTTTTATAAGCGCCTTGCACACGGCCTGGCGCTCCAATTTGGCCCCAACTGCGAAGTCGTCGTCCACGATCTGGAGACCGAGGACGTGGACCACTCCATCGTGGTGATCGAAAACGGCCACGTCAGCGGGCGCAAACTGGGTGACGGCCCCAGCCATATTGTGCTTGAATCCATGCACGAGGGCACCGCCGACGTGCACGACCGCGAGCCGTACCTCACCAAAACCGCCGATGGCAAGCTGCTCAAGTCCTCGACCATCTTTATCCGCAACGATGAGGGCAAGCCCGTCGGCATTTTGGGCATCAACTTTGACATTACGCTTATGAAGGCTTTTGAGCGTTCGCTCGACGCCTTTACCGGCACCGGCGGCACGGGCTACACCGAGCCCGAGCCCATTACCAAGAACATCGGCGACCTGCTCGAGGACCTGCTGCACGAGTGCGAACAGTTTGTGGGCAAGCCCGCGGCACTCATGACCAAAGACGAGCGCATTCGCGCCATTGGCTACCTCGACCGTCGCGGTGCCTTCCTCATTTCCAAGTCGAGCGAACGCGCCTGCGAGTTCTTTGGCATCTCCAAATACAGCTTCTATAGCTACCTCAACGAGGCCAAAGCTGCGGCCAGCGACAAGTAGGAAGTTCGCCCAGTCGCCCCTCCCCTTTTGGGCGCGAGTTCTGGAAAGCACAAATCCAAGACCGAGCCGCTTGGGAAGTTCCATATAATCGATGTCATTAGTATTTCGAAAGGGTGGAACAGAATGGCGTTGAGCAAGGCATCATGCACCGGTCGCGGATTGATTCCGGCAATTGGTGGACATGTGCACCGCATGTTCGATGAGGGTGAAGACGACCTGTTTTCGCTGAGCCTTGACGACGTGATGGATGATCGCCCGTGGACCGCCGACGAACTCATGGGCGGTGGGGCTCGCCCGTCAAGCCCCAATTCCGCACTTGCGCCTAAGCCCGCATCTGCGCCGACTCCTGCGCAGTCGCCCGTTTCGACGCCCGCGCCTACGCCCGCACCCACTCCGGCGCCCACGCCCGCTCCCCGCCCCGCAAGCGACCCGTCCGAGACGGCGGCATTTCTCGCTGCAGCGACGCAGGGCAAATCGGCCGACAGCACCGTTATGTACAGCGCCCAGCAGTTGCCTGTTCCTGCGGCACGCAAGCCTCCGGTCACAAGGCTCGATGAGCCCGTTGCCCATCAGGTTGCCTACGATTCCTGGGCTGCAGCCGATCTGGATGAGACCTCTACCGGCATGCCGGCGCTCGACGTTCCAGTTAACCCGCTTTTTGCCGCCAACACGAGCGCCGCGGGCTATGAGGGCGGTGCGGCATATTCCGATTATTCCGATGGCTATGCTGACGCCGGTCGCATCGAGACCGAGGATTATGGCACCACATCGAGCGATTATCTCAACGATCCGTACGCCACCACGCCTGCACCGGAATATGACCCGGAGGCCGCGTCCGCACCGGCGTATACCAAAAGCACGGGCGAAGAGCGCTTCGCCGATTATTACGCCGAGGAAAAGGCGCTGCGTTTTTCGGAATTTCCGCAGGCAGTCAAGGTTGCCTTTATCGCCATTGTCATTGCCCTGCTCGGCGCCATTGCGTTTGAGGGATTCCAGCTGTTCCGCGGCCCCACCCAAGCGGAGTCGGAGACCCAGCAAAAAGAGGACGATAACGAGTATCTGGACATCAACACCCTCAAGGGCGACCCCAACGACGGGGACGACGAGTAGCGAGGGCTAAAGGCGGCCGCAGGATCCCGCATCCAGCACCGGCTTCTAAGTGCTGTTTTGTCATCCAGCTACACTTTTCCGAATAATTTGCCTATCGAATTTGACACTTTTCCGTACTTTTACACGGGAGATTTCGACACTTTTTCGGATTTAAGCCGAATAATCACTTGGGAAACCAACGCCGCCCGCGCGTCATTTCGCAAGCGGCGCTTGATTTCTGTCCGTACACGTTGATAGACTCCATCGTG
>URIE01000163.1 GCA_900547805.1 uncultured Collinsella sp. | reverse complement strand
AGAAAAATCATCCGGCAGGTGCGGTAGCTAAAATAGCCCCGTCCCAAATTAGCTACCCTGGCCGCAAAAAAGGCCCCGCGATCGATGTTGATCGCGGGGCCGTGTTGTTTCTAGTGGTTATGCGGGCAGTTGGCGCAGCAGCCGCTGGTGGCGCTGGTGCTGGAGCCGCCGCTTCGTTGGTCGGTGTTGTAGAAACCGCTACCCTCAAATTTAATGCCGCTGGCCGAGAACGTCTTGGCGGCCGGAGCGCCGCAGTTGGGGCACACGACCTCGGGGGTCTCGGACATGGGATGCTCAACCTCAAACACGTTGCCGCAGCTCGAGCACTTGTAATCGTAGCGCGCCATAATACTTCCTTTTCAGCACAAAGCGGGCAGATCGCTCTGCCCGCATAAATTCAAACAGCTGTAACTGTACCCTATATCGGGGGTTTTATCACGCTTCGCCCCAGAATCTATGGGTGTTGCGCAGGAGCTGTGCAGTTTTCTCTTCAGCAGCCTCAACGTCAGCCTCATCGGCCTGCCAAGTCCAGTTGCCCGTGGCGACACCCGGCACGTTCATGCGCGCATCGTCGCCCAGACCCAGCACGTCTTGCAGCGGCATCATCACGAGCGGTGCGTCGCTTGCCAGCGCGTCGCCCATCAGCTTGCCCGCAAATTCCTTACCGCTCGGCTCATCGCCGCCCGCAAAGGAGCGCGTGCACCAACCGGCGAGCGTCGAGGTGTCGTGTGTCGAGGTGTACAGGATCTTGCCCGGCGTGGGATGCACGCCGCAACGAACGTCGTAATCGCTAAACTCCAGCACGTCCATGCCGGGGAAGCCGCAGGTCGAAGCCATCGCGCGAACACCGGGTGTCAGATACCCCAAATCCTCGGCGATAAAGTTGAGCGGGCCCAGCTCGTCGTAGGCAGTTCGGAACAGGTCCTTACCCGGGCCTGCCAGCCAACGCCCGTCGGCACATGCCTTACCCGCGGGAATGCTGAAGTAGCTGTGGAAGCCCAGGAAGTGGTCCAGGCGCACACGGTCGTAGAGCGAGAACGCGCGGCGCAGGCGATCCATCCACCAGTTATAGCCGTTCTGCTTCATGTGCTCCCAGCGGAACGTCGGGTTGCCCCACACCTGGCCCTCGGGCGCAAAGTTGTCGGGCGGCGCGCCGGAAATCTCGATTGCCTTGCCGGTATCGGACAGCCAGAAGTTCTCGGGTTCGCTCCACGCATCTGCCGAATCGTCGGACACGTACATAGGAATATCCCCGATAACCTCGATGCCCTTCTTGTGCGCATAGTTCATGAGCTCGCACCAAGCCAGGTCAAAGCGGTACTGCATGTACGCCTGAAGCTCGGCCTCGTTGTGGAAGCGCTTGTCGTCGATCAGATGCTCGTTGTAGCGCGCGACATCTGCCGGCCAATCGTGGCGCGACTCGCCCTCAAAGAACTTCTTAACGGCCATGTAGACGCAGTACTTCTCGAGCCAATCGGCATTGCGATGTTTAAACGCGGTGTACAGCGGATCGGCATCTTCGCCGCCGCGGGCCTTCCAGGTCTCAAAGTCGGCGGCCAGCTCCTCGTGGCTTTCGGGTAGCAGGTCGATATTGCCTGCAAAGGCCGATGGACCGGCGTAAGGGGAGCGGAAGAAGTCTGTGGGGTTGACGGGGAGAACCTGCCAGTATCGCATGCCCATGGTGGCCAGATGGTCGATAAAGCGACGCGTGGGCGCGCCGATCGTACCGGGCTTGCCGTCGTCGGTCGGCACCGATGTGATATGGCATACAACACCCGCACCGTGATCGAGCGGCTCTTGCAGGCGCTGCTCGGCATGGTGATAGATGATCGACGAGCCCAGTGGATACAGATCGAGCGTGACCGTACCGTTGTGGATCTCGCACTCGTGACCGCTGATCACATCGCTCGCACATTCGCCGAGCGCCGGAATGGTCACGCGATGCGAATTGCGCAGGCTGCGGTTGATGATGACTGTCGCGGACTCGCCGTCCTTGCCCGTACGGTTGTAGGCCAGCACCTCGTCATTGAGTGCAAAGGCCTTGATCTCGCCGTCGATCATAAACGGCAGCGCGCGGCGCACAGCAGATGCGTTCTTGACGATCGCGAACGTATCGAAGTCGTGCAGGTCTTCCTTGGTCGGCATGGTCCGGCGATTGCCCGGATCGGTGAGACCCTCTAAGCCGTACTCGTCACCGTAATAGATTGAGGGAACGCCCGGGAACGTCATCTGCATGAGCGTTGCGAGCCAAAAACGGCTCTTGGCAAGGCCCATCGCGTTCTCGTCCAGACGCCACTTGCTGCGCTCGCACTCGGGCAGCTGCGACTCGTCGGGGCCGCCGCCGAGCACCGAGATAATGCGCGGACGGTCGTGGCTCGAAAGCAGATTAAGTGCGCAGGACAGGGCCTCGCGCGGATAATTCTCGCGCAGGGTTTCGATATCCTCGGCTGCCTGGTAGGCGTTCTTGTAGCCCATCAAAAAGCCGATGACCATGTCGCGGAAGGGATAATCCATAGCCGAGTCGAGCTCGGAGCCTTGTAGATAGCGACGCAGATGGCCGTAGCTAATCTTGTTGGAGGCGTCTTCCCAGACTTCGCCGAGCAACAGTGCGTCAGGCTTTTCGGCAAGTACGGCCTTCTTGATCTCGGTCAGGAAATCGTCCGAAAGCTCGTCGGCCACGTCGAGGCGCCAGCCATGAGCGCCGGCACGCAGCCATTTACGGATCACGCCGTCCTTGCCCAGGAGCCGCTCGCGTACCAGTTCGGAGCTCTCATTGATGGCGGGCATATTGCCCACGCCCCACCAGCAGTCGTACGAGCCGTCCTCGTGGAAATAAAACGCATCGCGCCACGGCGAATCCTCGCTCTGCCACGCGCCCACGCCGGGGTAGTTGCCATAGCGGTTGAAATAGATCGAGTCGTCGCCCGTGTGGTTGAAGACGCCGTCCAGGATGATGGAGATGCCCAGCTTCTCGGCTGCCTGGCACAGCTCGGTAAAGTCCTGCTCGGTGCCCAGGATCGGGTCGATCTTGGTGTAGTCGGCCGTGTCGTAGCGGTGGTTGCTCGTCGCCTCAAAGATGGGGTTGAGGTAGATGGCCGTAAAGCCCAGCTCTGCGATGCGGGGCAGGTCTTCCTGGATGCCCTTGAGCGAGCCGCCGTAGAAGTCCCAAGTGGTAATGGATCCATCGGCCGCGCGCTCGTACACGGGCGGCTCGTTCCAGTCCTCGACCATGCAGCGCTGAATGCCCTTGCGCGGCTTTTCGAGCTCGGCCAACGTGCGCTCGCGCCAATGCTCGTCGCGTGCATAGCGGTCGGGGAAGATCTGGTAGACCATGCCGCGCTCGTACCACTCGGGACGAACTTCGCGGTGTTTGTAAACGGTGAGCTGGAAGGACGGTACCTCGACGTAATCGTAGGTTACGCCCTCGCCGCCGGTGCGACCTTGCGGTGCGCCCAATCGGACCTCGGGCTGGCCCTCGATATTGCATATAAAGCTGTACCAGATAAGGCAGGGCTCGGCGCACTTGAGCTCGCCGGTAAAAATGCCATCTCCTTCGTGCTCCATGGGGATGAGAGTCTCGCCGACGCCATCGACCCAGGTGCGCAGGGTGAGCGTTGCCTGGTTGGGG
>URIE01000162.1 GCA_900547805.1 uncultured Collinsella sp. | reverse complement strand
GAAGGATCATGTGGTAGAGCTCGGGCTTGTGGTCGCGGGCGAGCGTCTCGTCCGGCGTAAAGTAGACCTCGCAGCCAAAGATGGGCTTGATGACCAGCGGCGGCTTGAGCTCGTCGATGTTGCCCTTCTCGTCCCACATGGCCATGTCCTTCACATACTGGGCATGCTCGCGCGGGTTGGCCTCGGGATCGGGCTCCTCCAGCTCGTCGCGGCGGTCCTTTTCCAAGAAGGCCTTGTCGTGGCTCCACGTTTTGTACTCGGGCGTGTTGTGGTTAACGGCGTCGCAGGCCAGCGCCAGGTCGGGCACGCCGTACATGTAACCGTGGTCGGTAATGGCCACGGCGGGCATGCCCAGCTCAACAGCGCGGTTGACCATATCCTGGATACGGGTTGCGCCGTCGAGCATGGAGAAGACAGTGTGATTGTGCAGATGGACGAATGCCATGTGATGAGCTCCGATGCGGGTTCGTGTTCTGACTGAACGATTTTACCGCACGGCGCGGACGCCACCCGAACCTAGCCAAACCCACACGGCTCCTACTGCAGTTGCGGTGAAATAGTTCCCGTTTGGCCCGTCTGAGCCGTAAAACAGGAACTATTCCACCGCAACTTCAAAGGGCCCGAGCGACCCTCCTGAGTTGCGGTGAAATACGGACTGATTGGCGGCTTTTCTGGCCAAAACAGTCCGTATTCCACCGCAAGTTATTGAGGGCTAGAGGTTGTAGGTGACTACCTGAGGCTCGGCGGGTTCGACGAAGAGGGTCGGATCCGGCTGCTCCACGCGGACGAACTTGACGGTCACCGTCTCATAGCCCGCCTTGTGCAGAACGTCCGAATAGACGCGCGCCTGCAGGGCATGCTTCTCCCGCAGCTGCTCCGGCGTCTCGTCTGGTGTGCCACCCGTCTTGTAGTCGATGACCAGCGCACGCGACGGATCGGCCGGGTCGGTCGCCAAAGCGTCGATGGCGCCCTCGGCATACGCACCGTAGCGGGCAATGTCCTCGTCCTCGCAGCCCAGCGAGAAGAACGGAACCTCGGCACGAACGCACGGCCACGCGAGCAGGTCGGCACGGGCTGCCGACTTGAGCCAGCGATTCAGGGCAACGTCAAAACGCTCGCGCTGATCCGGCGTCAGGTGCCACAGGCGCGTCAGCGCATCGGCGCGCTCGGCAGGCAGTTCGTCGGCGCCCATCTCGATCAGCCACTGGCAGGCGGCATGGAACGCCGAACCCAGCGCCACGGGATTGCCGACAGGCTCAACGGTGGCCACATCCGCATCCGTCATCTCGGAGCCATCCGACTCTGCATCGTTGCCAGCCTCGTCCATGGGCACGCGGGCCTCGGCCGCATGGTCCTCGGCCTCGGCATGCAGCGCCGCGGCAATCGACGAATAGCTGTACGAATCGCGCGCCGGATACGGACAGGTGCCCATACGAACGCCCACGGCCTGGGGATACACAAGCTCAAACGCATCGGGCTCGGGATCGGCAGGACCGGGCGCGGCTGCGCGGGCATCCGTATCAACAACCTCCGCTTCCGCATCACCGCGGACAAGCCTGCCCTCGGCATCCAGCGAAGCGTTAGCCTCAAACGTCTGCTCGCCAAAGGTAAAGTTTGCCAGCGAAATAAGCTCGTAGTCGCCCGGCTGGGAATTGTCGAACACCAAGTGGTCGGCATCGAGCTGCGGCATACCCAGGCCCCGGCCAGGCAAAATGCGGTGCAGCACGTCATAGGTCAGGTCGGATTCGACGTCGAAAGACGGCGCCGGCACCTTACCGCGGCTCACGGCGACGTCCATCGCCAGAATCACGAGCTCGCGCGCACGCGTCATGGCGACGTAGAGCAAGCGGGCCCGCTCCTCGAGCGAGAGCTGCAGGTCGTCGTTGCGCAGGCGAACGAATGCCTCGGCGGGAGAACCCGTCGCACAGACGTCGTCCATAAGTTCCGGCGAAAGCCACAGCGACGTGCCCTTGCCCTTAAATGCGTGCTCAAACTGCTTTTTGACGTCGTCGCCCTTCACAAAGGTTCCGTCGGCGAGCTTAACGCCGTCGAAGCGTGCCGGCAGTGCCACGACCTGCGCTCCGCCCTCGACGCGGCCCATCTGTGCCGCACCCGAGGACTTACGCACGCCAAAGCACTCGGCGACCGCCACAACCGGATATTCCAGACCCTTGGAGGCATGCACCGTCATGATGCGCACCGCGCCGTCGCCCTCCTCGTTGAGGGCACCCGGGGCTTCCTTGCCCGCCAAGAAGCGGTCGAAGGCCAGCACGATGGAACGCGGCGAGTTGCCGAACTCGGCCTCCGCCTCGGCCACGGCATCGAGCGCCTTGAGCACGTTGGCGGCAATGGCCTTGCCCTCGGGACCACGCTGTGCCAGACGTACAAACCAGCCGGAGGCGTTGACCACGTCGCGCGCGATGGCGGCGAACGAATCGCGGCCCACGCGACGGAACGCATAGCGCAGCACCTCGCGGGCGCGCGTCAGCAGCGGCAGATCCTGCAAGCCGGGCACGTCACAGTCACTCATAATGCCCGCATCGATATTGCGGCGCGAGGTCTCCCCCGTCTGATCGTCAAGCTTGGTCGCCAGCGCCAAAAACTCCTGGGCGCCCAGCGCAAACATCGGCGATGCCAGCAGCGGCATGAGGCCCTGCGCCGTATCGGCCGGATTGGCAAGCGCGCACACCAGGGCACGCACCGTCTGAACCTCAGCTGCCTGGGCAAAGACCGAGCCGCCTGCGATCACGCAGTCGAGCCCTTGGTCGCGGAAGGCTTGCGCATAGATATCGGCATTGGTCATGCGCCCCAGCAGCAGCACCATACCGCCCTGGGGCTGGCCCGCTTTAACGAGTGCTTGGAATCGCTCCGCAATCGCGCGAGCTTTCGCCTGCGTTCGCTCCTGCGTACTGCCACCGGCAACGAAGATCGACTGGCGGCGCGATGCCTTCGCCTTGAGCTTGTCCTCGCGTTTGTCGCTCGGTTCAAGATCCAAGAACCCCTGCATCAAACCACCGGTGTCGCCGTCAAAGACGCGCGCCACATAGCGCAGCACCTCGTCGTGGCTGCGGAAGTTGCGTACAAGCTTGACGAGCTCGCCGGCGGGGGCATCGGACGTGGCGACCGTCTCGGGCGCCGTCGTCGAACCCACCTTGCGCTCCTGGCGACGGAACACCTCGACCTCGGCACCACGGAAGCGGTAGATCGACTGCTGCGCATCGCCTACGGTGCACAGTGCGCGCTCCCCCGCGCCCGTCAGGTAACGGATCAAATCGACCTGCATCTGGTCGGTATCCTGGAACTCATCGATCATGACCATCTTAAAGCGACCCTCATAGGCCGCTCGGATGGCGGGATAATCGCGCAGCGCCTCGTACGCCATGCGCAGCAGGTCGTTGTTATCAAGCGCGGACTGGTCAGCCTTGAGCGCGCGGTATTCCGCCTCCACAGCACGAGCAAGCCCCACCAGTGCATCGAGCGCGGGACCACCGCAGGCGAGCACGATATTGATAAATGCATCGGCAGCCTCGGCCTTGAGCAGCTCGGCCTGCTCCTTGGGGAACGCTTTGCTCGCCCGAGGCATGCTGCACGACATCATGAGTCGCGCCGCATCCTCCATGGTTTTGCCGCTCGCCTCAAACGCGTCGATGGCATCGAGT
>URIE01000161.1 GCA_900547805.1 uncultured Collinsella sp. | reverse complement strand
GCACCTCAGAAGGCACACTTGGTAGTTATGTTTACTTCAACGAAGCAAGAAGATGCTCGGCGGCACCGATGAGCGGAGCATCGCCCTCCAGAGAACCGATGAGGATCGGCGTGTCCTGAAGCGGATCGAGCGCCTGGCTGGCATAGCCCTCGTGCACCGAATCCTTCCACGTCTGTGAACGCCAATCGGGACCTTGGTGAATTACACCGCCCGAAAGCACGATGACCTCAGGGTCCAGGATGTTAGCAAGCGAGCCCAAGCTGGCACCCAGCGCAAAGCCGGCATCATGGATGACCTCGGTCGCCTTTGCGTCGCCCGCGCGGCACAGGTCGTTCACATCGCGACCGACCGAAGGACGGCTGGGGTCGACGCGGCCAAAGCGCTCATCGTACATACGGCCAATCGAGGTACCCGAAGCGACCGACTCAAGATGGCCGGAACGCCCGCAGGCGCAGGGAATGCCGGCGGCAGCCGAGCACTCGATGTGGCCCATATGACCGGCAGCGCCGTGGAAGCCCTGCATCACGCGGCCGTTCTCGACATATGCGCCGCCGATGCCCGTACCGATGCCCAGACACAAGACGGAGAACTTGCCCTTACCGACGCCCCAGTGGGCCTCGCCCAGAGCATGAGCCTGCACGTCGCCTACAACGGCAACGGGAAGACCAAGGTCCTCGCGCAGGCGCGGCCCCAACTGAACGCCGGACCAGCCGGGCATGATCTCGTTGGCATACGCGATGGCACCCGTCTTGGGATCGACGACGCCTGCGGCACCGATACCGACACCGAGGACCTCGACATCGGGATTCGCCTCGAGAGCGGCCTTGATGGATGCCTCGATACGCTGGAAGACGGCCTCGCCGCCCTCCTGGGCCTCGGTAGGAATCTCGGCCTCAAAAACGGGATGGGGCACACTACCGTCAGCCGGGTACTCCATGATGGCAGTCGCAATTTTAGTTCCGCCGATATCGACAGAGCAGACGTACTTGTTCTCCATGTCGCTCTCCTTCGGAGATAAAAACAACTACAGGAAATGCGCCGTCAGGCTAGCCGTCACAGCGCAGTAAAGGTTTTCCAGGTGTCCGAGATCGCCGAGAAACCGTGTGGCCATTGACCTAATGGGTCATGGCCACACGGTTGAACGGCGAGGTCGGGTGCCTGGGAAGCTTTACAGGAGACCGTTGTCCTGAAGGACCTTCCTAATCGCCTCGACGTTCTCGCCGGTCATGGCCTTCACCGGGCGCGGCATGGTCGGGCTGTCGAAGATGCCCATGAGGTTCATAGCGGTCTTGAAGGCGCCGACGCCACCGGCATAGCCCTGGACGCCCGAAGTGACATCCCAGATGTGCGAAATCTCATTGAGGCGATCCTGCTCGGCCTTGACGGTAGCCCAGTCCCCAGCCTGAGCGGCCTTCCACTGACGCACGTAGCCCTCGGGCTCAACGTTGGCGAGACCCGGGACGGAACCGTCGGCGCCACCGAGGTAAGCGCCGTCGACAACAACCTCGTGACCGGTGAGGATGCTCATCGGATGGCCGTTCTTCTCGTTCTCCTGAACGAGGTAGCGGAACGAGATGTCATCGCCCGAGGAATCCTTGACGCCAGCAAGGACGCCCTCGGCGCCGAGCTTGGCAAGGAGCTTCCAAGGGAGCTTGGTGTGGACACACACGGGGATGTCGTAAGCGAAGATGGGCAGGTCGAGTTCCTCATGCAGGATGCGGAAGTGCTCCTCGACCTCGGTCATGCCCTGCAGGGCATAGAACGGGCAGGTGGCGACGAGAGCATCGGCGCCCAGCTCCTGAGCGACCTTACCGTGCTCGATCATGCGCTCGGTCTCGGTGTCGATGATGCCGACCAGAACGGGAACGCGGTGGTCGACGATACGGACGGCCTCGGCGATGATCTGACGGCGACGCTCGTCGGTGGAGAAGACGACCTCGCCCGAGGAGCCCAGGAAGAACAAGCCATCGACGCCGGCATCGATCATGCGGTTGATGCTGCGCTCAAAGGAGGCAACGTCGAGCTGGTGATCTTCGGTATCGGGAACAACGACGGGAGGGATAACGCCGGTGAATTTCTGAGTTGCCACAAGAATCTCCTTAGTTGTCTGGCGGGCGACCCTGTGCCGCCCACTCTTGTTGGCAGTGTCCAGGCCGTCTAGGCCAAAGAACACGGGTAGAACGTTTGGTTAAAGAAGTCGACGACTTCGTTTTCGAACGCGTTGATGCGCTCGTGAGCGTATTTGGCATAGATGATATGCCTCCGGTCGCACTCAAGACCGTTGAATACGGCAAACTGCCCCTTGGGATCACTTACGGCATCCATGAGCGAAGTGCCCATGAGCACCGAGCCGCGCACCCGAGACGACAGTGCCTCGAGACCGCTGGGAAGCGGGTTGGCAAGCGCCGTGCACGCGAGCCCCCGCTCGTCCAGGGCGGAAACCGCCAGCGCGATGCCGCCGCCAAGGCCCTCGCCCCACGCAAAGATGCGGTCCGGGTCGATGCCATCGAGATCGCGCGCGACCTTCGCCATCGCGCAACCCCAGCGGACGCGCTCGACAAAAGCGGGCGAGGCAATCCCCCGCTGCAGGTCGCCTACGCCAACGACATCGTCATCTAGAGCGAGGACGGCATACCCCATGGCGACAAATCTCGTCATGTGATGCCACCCACGCACGGGTCGGTCGACGTCATGGAACATCAGGCACAGCGGCACGCGCTCGGATGCTCGCGTACGCCCAGCAGGCTCGATCAAGCGCGCATGGACCACGTCCGTGCCAAGCTCAAAGGAAACCTCCGAGTAGCGGGCACAGGGATTGGCGAAGTCAATCGCCGTAATGCTCGGGCCTTGAATCTCAAGATCCGAAACGCATGCTTCCAAATCAGAAACATCTGCCTGGACATCACCGTGCCAGTCCCGATATTCAGCGAGCCTTGACGAAACCGTTCCGGGAATCTCCACAAGCTCGGGGACTATCAGCTCGTCGACATTGCTCTCGCACTTAGACATGAGCCTCCCCTCCCTCGCAGAAAAACGGAATGATCAGATCGTCAAAGTCCTGAATCTCCTCGTGGCCAAAGCCCTCAAAGAACTCATGGCGCTTTTCGCAGGACAGGTTGTTGTACACCGCAAACTGCGTCGCCGGCGGACAGACGATATCGGCCGTGCCCGTGCCAAACAGCACGGGGCACTTAACCATGGGGGCGAAGTTCTTGGAGTCGAAATACGCCAGCTTGGCATAGGCTTCCTCGATACGAGTCGAGTCCTCGTCAAACCAACGCGACCAATAACGCAGGCCCTCGTAGGCAATATCGTCGGCATCCAGATCCCAAACCAGACGGAAGTCCGACAAGAAGGGATAGAGGATGGCGGCACGATTGACAAGATCGCTGTTGAGCGCGCATGTCGCAATGCCCAACCCGCCGCCCTGCGACGCGCCGTTCACAAACACGCGGGCCAGATCGATGCCCTCGAGCTCGCGAACGATACGGCACAGGATGCGAATGTCCTGGTGCAGGCGGACGTAATAGAGGTTGGCGGGATCGCCGTCGATACCGGCGACGATATGGCCGGCGACCGTCGTGCCCTCAAAGCCGCCAATATCCTCGGAGGGACCTCCTTGGCCAGGGCAGTCGAGGGCGATGAGCGCCATGCCCATGCCTGCAAACGATGCCTGCTC
>URIE01000160.1 GCA_900547805.1 uncultured Collinsella sp. | reverse complement strand
CTACAAATACAAGCTCCGCGGCACCGGCCAGGTTCGTCCCTAAACCCCTCGCAAACGAAAAACCACCGCAAAGGGGACAAGCGCCTTTGCGGTGGTTTTGGTGTTAAGCCTGGAAGGTGTCGCGGTCGGGGGCGAAGGACTGCATGGCTGCGATGGTGCGGTCGAAGAGCTCAGGAAGCTCCCAGCCCAGCATCTCGGCGCCCTGCGAAATTACATCGCGCGAGCAGCCGGCGGCAAAGCGCTTGTCCTTGAACTTCTTCTTGAGCGACTTGGTCGTAAAGTCCATGACGCTCTTGCTCGGGCGCATGATGACGGCGGCGCCAATCAGGCCGGTGAGCTCGTCGCAGGCAAACAGGATCTTTTCCATCTGCAGCTCGGGCTTGGGCAGCGAGGCGTTGAAATCGGACGTGTGCGTCTGAATGGCACGGATGAGCTCGGGCGATGCGCCCTCGCCCTCGAGGATCTCGGCCGCATAGATGGTGTGGTTCATGGGGTCGTCCTCATGCTCCTCCCAATCCAGGTCGTGCAGCAGACCGACGATGCCCCAAAACTCCTCGTTCTCGGGGTCGAACTCGCGCGCAAAGTAGCGCATAGTGCCCTCGACCGTCTCGCCATGGGTGATGTGGAACGGGTCCTTGTTGTGCTCGTTGAGCAGTTCGAACGCGCGGTCGCGGGTGATTCCGGCGGTAAGCGGCTCTGCCATAACAGACTCCTTGTGCTCGTGGGTATCGATAAGAATGAATACTACTAGAACAAGAAAACCACCACAAAGGTGCCTGTCCCCTTTGTGGTGGTTTTGGCAGGTTAGTTGAGGGCGGCTTGGGCTAGGCGGGCTTCGGCGTCCTCCTCGGTGACGCCCAGGGCCACGGCGAACTCCTCGATGGAGCGGCGCTTGGCTTCCTTGAGTACGCGCATGTAGTAAGAGCTGGGCTTTTTATCTGCTTCC
Organism: uncultured Collinsella sp.; assembly: GCA_900547805.1. Classification (GTDB taxonomy): domain Bacteria; phylum Actinomycetota; class Coriobacteriia; order Coriobacteriales; family Coriobacteriaceae; genus Collinsella. The sequence goes on along the minus strand of URIE01000160.1, from coordinate 2,748 downwards.
TCGGCCTGGCGAATGCGGTGCATCATGGTTTTTGCCACGCGGACCGTCTCGGGCGCGCCCAGCTTGAGCTGCTGCTTAAAGTGCGTCTCCTCAAGTGAGCTGTTGCGCTCGGTAAAGGTGTCGCACTCCAGCTCGTCGTAGTGGCTCAGCAGGTGCTCGGCATCTTGCTGGGAGATGGCGGCGTGCAAACGATCGGCCTGCGCCACGGGGTACATGAGAATCGTCTGCGCATGTCCCTGCTTGGTCTCGAGCAACAGCATGGGCTGCGGTGTGTCGTCCCTAAAACCGACGACGGTGCAGACTCCCTGACCCGGATGAATGACGTGTTGACCGATTGAGAACATGCTACCTCCAACTTATACGAATTTACGTATGTCTAGAATAACACGCTGACGTGCGCAAACCCTTACTTTATGCAGGAAAAGCACACAACTCTGATAGGTAAGAGTATTCGATAACAGGCGCAGCTCATTCACACCTTTATACATTTTTAACGCCTGCATAATCTGCAGGCAGACTGGCATCTTTGAGTGACTCCATACAAGCTGTAGTCAATTTTGTGCATATGCAATATCGATTGGCTTTACCCTGCGACAGTGCCCGTCGCTTGTGATAGAGTGCTACAAACTCTGGCTTTTGCCCTACGAGTGACCAAGAGCTCGGGGGCTTTAACACAAGGAGGATCTATGCCCGAGAAGATTGAAGAGCTGGTACGCGCTGCGCTTGCTGCGGCCCAGGAGGCCGGCGACCTTTCCGCATTTGAACTTGACGATTGCGCCATCGAGCGACCGGCTGACACTTCTCATGGCGAGTGGACCTCCACCATGGCCCTGAAGTCCGCTAAGCTGGCTCACTGCGCCCCGCGCAAGATCGCCGAGGCCGTCGTTGCCCATATGCCCGAGGACCCCGCAATCGAGAAGGTCGAGATCGCAGGCCCCGGCTTCATCAACTTCTACCTCTTCGTTGCCGTCAAGAACGCCATCTTTGGCGAGGCCCGCGAGAAGGGCATGGACTTCGCTAAGTCCAACGTCGGTGGCGGCCTGAAGACCCAGGTCGAGTTCGTCTCCGCCAACCCCGTCGGCCCCATGCACATCGGCCACGGCCGCTGGGCCGCTCTGGGCGACTCGCTCTGCCGCGTCATGGACCACGCCGGTTACGACATCCAGCGTGAGTTCTACATCAACGACCACGGCTCTCAGATGAACACCTTCGGCAACTCCATCAGCACGCGCTATATGCAGCTTGCCGACATCATCGCCAAGCAGGGCGTGGATATCGACGAGGCTCACAAGCTTCTGATCGCCGACCGCGACGCCTTTGTTGCCGACGAGGGCGACGAGCACCCCGAGACCCATCCGTATCAGGACAACTTTGCCGAGACTCTGGGCAAGGACTCCTACGGCGGCGACTACATCATCGACGAGGCTGCCGAGTTCTGGCGCACCGACGGCGATAAGTGGGTCAACGCCGATCCGCAGGAGCGCATGGAGAGCTTCCGCGAGCGCGGCTATGTAAAGATGGTCGACAACATGCGCGACCTTTGCCACGCCGTTAACTGCGACTTCGATCGTTGGTTCTCCGAGCGCTCCCTGTACGTGAAGGACACCGAGGGCGAGACCGCCGGCACCTCCGCCGTCGACCGCGCTTTTGAGAAGCTCGACAAGATGGGCTACCTCTACACCAAGGACGGCGCCCTGTGGTTCCGCTCCACCGACCTGGGCGACGACAAGGACCGCGTCCTGATCAAGTCCGACGGCGAGTACACCTACTTCGCCTCCGACGTTGCCTATCACTGGGATAAGTTCCAGCGCGTCGACCACGTCATCGACATCTGGGGCGCCGACCACCACGGCTACATCGAGCGCGTCCGCTGCGTCTGCGACGCTCTGGGTTACCCCGGCAAGTTTGAGGTTCTGCTGGGCCAGCTCGTCAACCTGCTGCGCAACGGCAAGCCCGTCCGTATGTCCAAGCGCAAGGGCACCATGGTGACCCTGCAGGAGCTCGTCGACGAGGTCGGCTCCGACGCCGCTCGTTACACGCTCATCTCCAAGAGCTCCAACCAGATGGTCGACTTCGATATCGAGGCCGTTAAGAAGCGCGACAACTCCAACCCGGTCTATTACGTGCAGTATGCTCACGCCCGCGTGTGCTCCATCCTGCGCCGCGCCGCCGACGTTACTGCCGAGCAGGCCGCCGAGATGGGCATGAAGGCCGTCGCCGAGAAGGCTATTGGCGAGAACGTCGATTACTCGCTGCTGACCGACCCGACCGAGCTCGCCCTTTCGCGTAAGCTCAACGAGCTCACCGACCTCATCTCCAGCTGCGCTCGCGACCGCGCTCCGTTCCGTCTGACGCACTTTGCCGAGGAGCTCGCCGGTGACTTCCACAGCTTCTATGCTGCCTGTCAGGTGCTGCCGAGCGAGGGCCGTCCCGTCGACTCCGAGCTTTCGCGCGCCCGTCTGGCCGCTTGCGACGCCGTCCGCGTGACGCTCGCCCTGGTGCTCACCCTTGTTGGCGTGACTGCTCCCGAGCAGATGTAAGCTACGGGTCATTTAACCGTGTAGGTTCGGCTTTGCTGAGCCCTATAAGCCCGATCTCCATGCGGAGGTCGGGCTTTTTTCGTTTGGCGGGGCTTTTAGGCGTGTTGGAAAATGCTACAAAAAAGCAACTATACCGCTTTACGGGGCTGAATCGCTGCCTGGCGACCATAGTGACAGCAGTGAAAATAAAACCGACGCTCCTATAAGT
>URIE01000159.1 GCA_900547805.1 uncultured Collinsella sp. | reverse complement strand
GCCGAAGCCGGTGCGGATCCGCGAAGCGGATGCGCGGACGTCCTTTCGCCCGCACCATTAAATGAAAGAGCTCCCAGCAATGGGAGCTTTTTTGTTATGCCTGGTTGCCTCGGACGGGTATCCTAATGCCAACGTGTGCCTATCAGAGGAGAAACCATGCTGTTTTCCGGTATCATCGCTGCCCTTACCAGTCTTTTGATCCCCATCATCATCCTGTTGCTGCTGCTTCCCAACGCCTGCTATGTCGTTGAACAACAGCATGCCGTGATCATCGAGCGCCTGGGCAAGTTCAACCGTATCGTCAACGCGGGTTTCCACCTGAAGGTGCCCGTGATCGACCGCAAGGCCGCCACGGTGAGCCTGCGCACCATGAAAAACGGTTTTGGCATCGACGTTAAGACCCAGGACAACGTGACCATCGGCCTTGAGGTCTCTGCTCAGTACCACGTGAGCTATGACATGGGCGCCGGCCCGGCAGATTCGGGCATCTACAAGAGCTACTACATGCTGCAGGAGCCCGTCGATCAGATGCGTGACTTCATCACCGACGCCCTGCGCTCTTCGATTCCCGTCTACACACTCGATGAGGTCTTTGCCAAGAAGGACGACATCGCCAAGGATGTCAACGCTACCGTTTCCGAGCAGATGGCCGCCTACGGCTTCACCCTCGTGTCGACACTCATCACTAAAATCGCACTGCCGACCGAGGTCGAGAACTCCATGAACGACATCAACGCAGCCCAGCGCAAGCGCGCCGCGGCGCAGGAGCTCGCCGAGGCCGACCGCATCAAGCGCGTTACCGAGGCGACCGCCGAGGCCGAGGCTATGGAAAAGGCCGGCGAGGGAATCGCCAACCAGCGCAAGGCAATCGCGCTGGGTATCAAGGACTCGCTCGAGATTATCCAGGAGACGGGCGTTGGCAACGACGAGGCCAACCAACTGTTCATGTTTACGCAGTGGACCGAGATGATGACGGAGTTCGCTCGTACGGGTAAAAACTCGACGGTCGTGCTGCCGAGCGACTTTTCGCAGTCAGCCTCGATGTTCGAGCAGATGCTGGCCGCAGGCAAGGTCCAAGGCGATTCGAAGGAGTAGGCACGCGTGAAGTACACCGTAGTTTGCGTCGGCAAGCTCAAGGAGCGCTTTTGGAAGGATGCCTGCGCCGAGTATACCAAGCGCCTAGGCGCCTATGCCAAGGTGGATATGCGTGAGGTGGCCGATATCGATCCTGCCAAGGCGGGTGGCGTGGACGCCGCGCGCGACAAGGAGGGGGCGGCGATTCTTGCCGCCCTGCCGTCGAGGGCACATGTGATTCTGCTTGCCATCGAGGGCAAGGAGCGCTCGAGCGAGGAGCTCTCGGCGCGCCTCGATGACCTTATGCTGCGAGGAAATAGCGATATCGCCTTTGTGATTGGCGGCTCGGATGGCGTGAGCGATGCCGTGCGTGCGCGCGCCGACGAGATGCTCAGCTTTGGACGCATAACCTTGCCGCACAATCTGGCGCGCGTGGTGCTGCTGGAGCAGATTTACCGTGCCTGCAAAATAAGCCGTGGCGAGCCGTATCACAAATAGGTCGGCAATACGAAACAATGGCGTGGGACAATAGCTTTCGTTTTGAAGAACGTGTCTGAGAGGACTATGTGATATGAAGATCGGATTTGTCGGATTTGGCAATATGGCGAGCGCTATGGCCGATGGCTGGATTGCCGCCGGTGTGTCTGCAGGCGATATGTGTGCCTGCGCGGGCCGCTATGACGCCCTCGTTGAGCGTTGCGAGGCACGCGGCATGGCTGCCTGCCATGATGCGGCAGAGGTTGTCGCCGCATCCGATATCGTGGTTGCTGCTGTCAAGCCGTACATGATCGAGAAGGTTTTCGCTCCGCTGAAGGACGTGCTTGCCGACAAGGTCGTCCTTTCGGTCGCTTGGACCTGGGATAGCGCCAAGTGGGAGCAGGTCCTGCCGGGCATCGCTCACATCTCGACGGTACCCAACACGCCGGTATCGGTGGGCGAGGGTGTCATTGCCTGCGAGAAGGTCTCTACGCTTAGCGATGAACAGCGCGACACGGTACTCGGCCTGCTCGGAAAGCTCGGCACGGTGGTCGAGCTCGATACGAGTCTGCTGTTTGTGGGCGGCACCGTGGGCGGTTGCGCCCCGGCATTTGTCGCCATGGCAATCGAGGCCCTGGGCGATGCGGCCGTCAAGCACGGCATTCCGCGCGCCGATGCCTATCGCATCGTGAGCCAGATGGTGCTGGGCACGGCAAAGCTGCAGCTTGCAACCGGTCAGCATCCCGCCGCAACGAAGGACGCCGTGTGCTCGCCTGGTGGCGCCACCATCAAGGGCGTCGTCGCACTCGAGGACGCTGGCATGCGCAGCGCCCTGGTCAAGGCCATCGACGCCACCCTCCAGTAAAACCGACCAAAAAGGGACAGGTTTATTTTGGCAGGTTTTTCCTGCGGTTTTGTCCCTTGAGCGAAAAGCGCCCCGCAACTGGCTCAATTCCAGTTGCGGGGCACTTGCGTTTGCCCAGATAAAACCGACCAAAATAAACCTGTCCCTTTTTGGCAGGTTAGTCCCAGAAGCTGTCTTCCTCATCCTCGGACTTGGGTCCGCGGTCGACGTACATCTTATGGGTACGCTTCTCCATTACAAAGGCAATAATCGCAAACAGCAGGATGCCGCCGGCGAAAAGGATGGCAAAACCGGTGCGGGTACCAAACAAAAAGGAAAAAACTGCGTCCATTGGGTGCCTTCTTGCGTAGTTGAGTTGGGTCGTAAACGCTCATAAGTATATACTTGCCCATACATGTACAAGGTTGCAACCTAAATGGAATGTATATCGCCGGAGGATCTAATGCTTGATATCAAGTTTGTTCGCGAGAACCCCGATGCCATCGATGTCGCCATGGCTAACCGCCAGACGTCTTGGGATCGCGAGAAGTTCTTTGAGCTCGACGACGAGCGCCGTGCCGTCATCACCGAGGTTGAGGAACTTCAAGCCACGCGCAATGCCGAGTCCAAGAAGATCGGCGCCCTGATGAAGGAGGGCAAGAAGGACGAGGCCGAGGCCGCCAAGGAGGCCGTGCGCGCCGTCAACGAGAAGATTGACGGTCTGGCCGAGCGCCGCACCGCCCTCGAGCAGGAGCAGTACGACTTCATGGCTCACCTGCCCAACATTCCGTGCGAGGCCACCCCGTACGGCAAGGACGAGGACGAGAACATCGAGCGTCGCCGCTGGGGCACCCCGCGCGAGTTCGACTTCGACTTTAAGCCGCACTGGGACCTGGGCACCGATCTGGACATCCTCGACTTCGAGCGCGGCAACAAGCTCTCCGGCAGCCGCTTCACCGTTCTCGGTGGCGCCGGCGCTCGCCTGGAGCGCGCTCTCATCAACTTCTTCCTGGACACGCACACGAGCCGTGGCTTCAAGGAGTGGTGGCCGCCCATCGTCGTCAAGCGTCAGACCATGTTCGGTACGGGTCAGCTGCCCAAGTTCGAGGACGACGCCTATCACGTCTCGGGCGACAACTTCCTGATCCCTACCGCCGAGGTCGTGCTCACCAACCTGCACGCCGGTGAGGTCCTCGACGCCGATACCCTGCCGCGCCGCTACACTGCCTTCACTCCCTGCTTCCGCGAGGAGGCCGGTTCCGCCGGTCGCGACACCCGCGGCATCATCCGTCAGCACGAGTTCGACAAGGTCGAGATGGTCAAG
>URIE01000158.1 GCA_900547805.1 uncultured Collinsella sp. | reverse complement strand
TGCCCATCCTTCCCTCGGCGCCGTTTTTGACGTATGACCCGTCGTTGGTGCCGGCGATGGTGTGCGGATTTGCGTATGGCCCTGGTGCTGGTACTGCTGTTGCCGCCATGGCGATTGTCATCCATGCCCTTACCACGGGCGACTGGGTCGGTGCGCTTATGAACTTGGTGGCTACGCTGGGCTACATTCTGCCCGCGGCTATCGTCTATCAGAAGATGCACACCTACAAGGGCGCCGTGATTGGTCTGGTGCTTGGCGTTATTACTGCTACGGCGCTGTCTATGATTGCAAACCTGACCATTGGCGTGTGGTTCTGGTATGGCTCGATCGACGTGATTTTGCCGCTCATGATTCCCGCCGTGCTGCCGTTTAACCTTATCAAGACCGTGCTCAACTCGGTGTTGACGTTGGCGGTGTATAAGGCAGTCTCGAACCTCATCACGCCCAAGAAGGACCAGGTCAAAGGCCGCTCATGATTGAGTGTCGGGACGTTTCCTTTAGCTATGACGGTGCTGCACCGGCGCTCGACGGTATCGATCTGAACATTGCGGACGGCGAGTTCTTCTGCATCCTCGGTGGCAACGGGTCGGGCAAGTCGACGTTTGCCAAGCACCTGAACGCGCTGCTGCAGCCCGATGCGGGCACGGCGCGCGTCAACGGCATGGACGCGTCCGACCCCGAGCTGGTCTATGACATTCGCTCGACCGCGGGCATGGTGTTCCAGAATCCCGACGACCAGCTTGTGGCGACGCTTGTCGAAGACGACGTCGCCTTTGGCCCCGAGAACTTAGGGGTCGAATCGGCCCAGATCGCGCAGCGCGTGCGCGAGGTACTGAAGGCCGTGGGCCTGGTGGGCTTTGAGCGCCACGAGACCCACGCGCTCTCGGGCGGGCAAAAGCAGCGCGTGGCGCTTGCCGGCGTGCTTGCCATGAAGCCGTGCGTGCTCATTTTGGACGAGGCGTCTTCGATGCTCGATCCGCGTGGGCGCAAGGGCCTTATGAAGGCCTGCCACGCGCTGCATGATCGCGGCATGACCATCGTGATGATTACGCACTTTATGGAAGAAGCCGCCGAGGCAGATCGCATCGCGGTGTTTCAGGCGGGACGAGTTGCCATGTTGGGCACGCCCGAGGAGATTCTGACGCGGGCAGATGAGCTCGCGGAGCTCAACCTAGATATGCCGGCGTCGTGCCGTTTGGGCATGGCGCTTCGTGCGAAGGGCGTGCCCGTTCACGCGCAGGTGCGCGAGGTGGATATGGTCGCCGAGGTTGCGCAGACTTATGCCGAGCGAAGTGGGGCAGGCACCGTGGGGCAGTCTTCCACACCCCAATCGGAAATCGTTGGCGGTACGGTTTCGGCAGACAACGAAGATAACGTACCAGAGCCCGTCATCGAACTATCCCATGTTTCGTATAGCTATTCGCTGAGCGCCCGCGAGCGTCGCCGTTGGCATAAGCGCTCGGCCGCCGAGGGTTCATCGAACAAACAGGCTCTCTGGGGAAACGACCCCAGCAGCCCGTGGGCACTGCGTGATGTATCGCTGACGGTGCGTCGCGGCGAGTTCCTGGGTTTGGCAGGTCATACCGGTTCGGGTAAGTCGACGCTGGTCCAGCATCTTAACGGTTTGATTCGTCCCCAGGAGGGAAGCGTTTGCGCGCTGGGGCTCGACCTATCAAACAAGAAAGACGCCGCCGCGGTTAAGGCTAAGGTCGGCGTGGTGTTTCAGTATCCCGAGCGCCAGCTGTTTGCCGAAACCGTGGCGCAGGACGTGGCGTTTGGTCCGCACAACCTTGGCTTGCCGCAAGATGAAATCGACCGTCGTGTCGAGTCATCGCTCTCGCGCGTGGGCCTCGACCTTACCACGGTCGGCGACAAGAGTCCCTTTGAGCTTTCGGGCGGTCAGCAACGGCGCGTGGCATTCGCCGGCGTGCTCGCCATGGAGCCCGAGGTCCTGGTACTCGATGAGCCCATGGCGGGGCTCGATCCGGCGGCGCGCAGTGATTTCCTGGAGCTCATCGATCGACTTCACCATGGGGGCCTGACCGTCGTCATGGTCTCACACAGTATGGATGACCTTGCCAATTGCTGCGACCGTATTGTCGTGATGAACGAGGGCACGGTGTTTGCCGAGGGCACGCCCGCTCAGGTGTTTGCGCATGCCGATGAGCTCAAGTCGATCGGCTTGGGTGTTCCCGCTGCCATGCGCATGGCGCTGGCGCTTGCGAAGGCAGGCGTGCCGCTGCGCTTTGACGGCCTCTATACGGTTGAGTCGCTGGCAGACGAGTTGGTGGACCTGCTGATCGTTCGCTCGGACGGTCCTTCTAACGTCGCGGACATTGCTAAATCCAAGACGGTCGCGCGAGAGGAGGGCTGCTAATGGAGGTGTTTTCGTTTGGCAGCTACTATCCCGGCGATAGTGCAATTCACCGCCTGGACCCGCGAACTAAGTTGCTCTTGGGCTTTGTGTTTCTGATCACGACGCTCACAGTCAGCAGCTTCTGCGGACTGGCCTTGGTCGCAATCTTCATTGTCCTGATCTATACCGTGTCCCGGGTGCCGTTGCGCCGGGTCCTATCATCGATGGCACCATTGCTGGCGATTGTCGTGGTGGTCGCGGTGCTCAACCTGTTTTCCGACCAGAGCGGGCGCATTCTGTGGCAGCTTGGCTTTTTGCAGATAAGCGAGGGCTCGCTGCACTCCGCCGTCTTTATGGTGTGCCGCCTGAGCTTGATGATGGCCGGCATGAGCGCCATTACGCTCACCACACCGACACTCGACCTCACCGCGGGCTTTGAGCGCCTACTCGCGCCGTTTGCGCGTGTGGGACTTCCTGCGCACGAGCTCGGCATGATTATGGGTATCGCGCTGCGCTTTATGCCGCAGTTTGCCACCGAGATGAAGCAGACGGCGGACGCGCAGGCAAGCCGCGGCGCGCGCGTGACGGGCGGTCCGCTCGGCGGTGTGCGCATGCTCGGCAGTGTGGCTATTCCGCTGTTCACCGGCGTGTTCCGTCATGCCGAGACGCTGTCTGCTGCCATGGATGCGCGCTGCTATCACGGCGAGCAGGGCCGCACGCGCCTGCATGCGCTTGCATTTGGCCGCGGCGATGCGTTGGCGGCGGTGGTGACGACGTTGCTGCTCATCTGCGTCATCGTCATCAATCTTCAACTTGTTTAGGCGCGATTCGAGCGCAAGAAAGGGGTCCCTATGACCGACAACGACCGCACGGCTCAGCTTGAGCGTGCCTGTTCATATCTCAGGCGCATTCCGGCGTGGTATCTGGCCACGACCGATGTGGCCGACGGGCATCAGCCTCGCGTGAGGCCGTTTTCGTTTGCCATGGTCGATGACGGTAAGTTGTGGTTTTGCACGTCGCGCGACAAGGATGTGTGGGCGGAGCTGAGTGCGAATCCCAAGTTTGAGCTCTCGGGCTGGAAGCCGGGGGAATGTTGGATCGTGTTGACCGGCGAGGCCGCACTTGAGGACGACGCAGTTACGAGCGACGAGGTGCGTCAAGCGGGTTTTAAACACATGGTGGGCATCGGCGAGGAACACGAGAGTGCCAACGACGGCCGCCTTGCTTTCTTTTCGGTCCGCAACATTGCCGTGCGCTTCTGCGATATCGACGGCAGCGAGGAGCGCCTGGAGCTCTAGCGCGTCTCAAATTAACTACCCGTTCCGAATTAGCTAGTGCCAGGAGGACACATGGACGGATTGAATATGGTGTTGG
>URIE01000157.1 GCA_900547805.1 uncultured Collinsella sp. | reverse complement strand
GTGTAGAACAGCACGGCCGAACCCAGGTCGCGTTCGAAGACGACGACGAGCAGGCACACACCCCACACGGCAAACAGCGGCAGCAGCAGTCGCAGACGAGGGATCTTAAAGCCCAGGATCTTGCGGTTGGAGATGGAGAGCAACTCGCGGTTCTCGGCCAAGTAGCCGGCCAGGAACAGGACGATAAAGACCTTGGCGAACTCGCCGGGCTGGATGGTAAAGCCCGCGATGCGAATCCACAGCTTGGAGCCCGAGATCGTGGTGCCGATAAAGATCGGCAGCATCAGCAGAATGATGCCGATGATGCCAAAGGTGTACTTGTAGCGCATGACCACGTCGAGGTTTTTGACTAGTGCAAGCGTTCCCACCATGAGCGCTACCGAGACAAACAGGATGATGAGCTGTGAGATGGCGAGAGCGGGGGCGAGACGCGTCACGAACGTGATGCCGATGCCCGAAAGTATAAATACGATGGGTAGGATGGCGGGGTCGGCGCCGGGCGCCAAGATGCGCACGGCGATATGTGCCGCGGCAAAGGCGGCAAAGAGGCCGATCGGTACGGCGAGCGTCTCAAAGGAGATGGCAGCGCCCGCGGTGAGGACGTACATCGCATACAGCAGGATGACGGGGAACGCCGAGGCGATGAGCAAGAGCAGCTCGGTGTTGCGGCGACTCATAAGCGGCACTCCCTTTCTAATTCTTATCGGAGGCTTCGGCCTCGGCGGACTGTTCGGCGGTTTTCTCGGAATCTGATTCGGAGGTCGATCCCTGATTGGTGTTGTCGCGAATCGTTTGCGCGTCGATCACCTGGCGGGTCTGCTCTTCATCGATCTGGTGGCGGTACTTGGATATCGTGTCCTGCGCATCGTCGACACTTGTTTGCGGAATGCCCGCCTTGAGGCGGTTTTGCGTGTCTTCGGGCAGGTCGGACAGCTTGATACTGGTTTCGCTTTCGAGCCAGTGGAGCTTGAGTCCGAGTGGCTTGCCGGGCAGGCCGCGCCAGACGGCGACATTGCCCTGGTAGGTACCCAGGTAGTACGAGCCGGTGACACCCGTGTAGGCCCAGATGCCAGCTGCCAGCACAAAGACGAGGGCCAGGATGGCGGCGATAGTAACGTTGCGGCGACGCACGCGTTGCGCCTCGCGCATAACGCCATCGTCAACCAGGTCAACGACTACTACGGTCACGTTGTCGTGGCCGCCGGCGGCAAGCGCCGCGTCCACTAGGTTGTCGACGCAGATTTGCGCGGTTGAGGACTGCGTGGCGATGTTCTCGATATCGCTATCGGGAATCATGCTCGAAAGGCCGTCGGAGCACAGGATCAGGCGGTCGCCTTCCTCGATATGCAGAGTGAAGTGGTCGGCATACATAGCGGGGTCCGAGCCCAGCGCGCGGGTGATGACCGAACGGTTGGGGTGGACGCGAGCCTCGTCTGCCGTGATCTCGCCGGCGTCCACGAGCTCCTCCACGTAGGAGTGGTCGCGGGTCACGCGGATGAGCGTGCCCTCGTGGAGCAGGTAGGCGCGCGAGTCGCCCACGTGGGCGATGGCGAGCGTGTCGTTTTCGATATAGGCGCAGGTGGCTGTGCAGCCCATGCCGGGCTTGCCCAGGCCGTTCAGGGCCGCCTCAATTACGGCGGCGTTGGCTGCCTCGACGGCTGCGGCCAGGCGTGCTGCGTCGGCGGACTGCGGGGCCGTCTTGGCAATGGTCTCGACAGCGATAGAAGAGGCCACCTCGCCGGCAGCGTGACCACCCATGCCGTCGCATACGCAAAAGAGCGGCGACTGCACCAGGTAGGAATCCTCATTGTGCGGGCGTACGCAGCCAACGTCAGAGCGGGCGCCCCACATGAGTTGCGTGGTGGTGCCGGCATCATAGGTCGAGTCGGTCTCGATGCGCTCCTCGGTCAGGGGCTCAAAGCTCATGGTCGAGCCGGGGTCTTTGAGCTTGGCCTCAACGGCGGCAACGTCGATCTCGGCTGTGTCACCGGGAGAGACGGTGTCGGTCTTGGCGTTTGATTCGGAATCGCCGGTGTCCGGGGAGCCGGGCTCCTCGGACGCGCGGGCGGTCGACTCGTCATCTTGCGGGCTGACGTCTATAGGATCGGGCGCCGCAAAGTGCGACGGCGCGGGCGTGCTTTGCGACTGGGCGGCGGGCTCGGCTACGGCATCGGACTCGCTTGCGGGCGCAGGCTGCGGGGCCTTGGGTGCAGGGCCGTCCTCGGGGGATGGCCCCGCCTCGGGCGCCGGCGTAGACGCGGGCGCAACCTCGGATGCCAGGGCTATGGGAAACGCCGGCGCGGCGGGCTCGGGTGCTGCAAACACCGCAGCGCTCTCGTTGATTGCCGCGGCGACGGGCTCTGCAAAGTGAGCCGGCGCCGGGATTGCTTCGGGCGCTGTGGGCTGTTCCGCAGCATGTGCGCCGATGGGCGCCGCTACGGCATCCTCTTCGCCCTCGTTATCGGCGAGATCCGAAATATCATGCGTTACATGCGAAAGAGGCAGGGAGAACACCGTGTCCTCGGGCTCCACGGTCGCAGGGCGCGCTGGAGCGGCATGAGCCGGCGCAGCTGCGGGGGCAGCCGGCGTCTCGGGCATGGTTGCGGACTTGTTCTCCTCGTCGATCATCGACGGTTCACCTTCATGACCACGTCGCCAATCTGGACTTCGTCGCCCTCGCGCAGCGTTGCGGGCTCCACCAGCTGACGGCCGTTAACGAGCGTGCCGTTCAGCGAGTTGAGGTCTTCGATGATGAGTGCCGGGCCCTGCAGCGAAAAGCGTGCGTGCGAGGCCGAGACAAACGGTTCGTTGATGCAGATGTCCGAGGACGGCGAGCGGCCCACGATGACGGGGCCGAGCATGTCTACATGGATGCCACGGATGCCGCGCGGACCCTTGTCCACATCGATCGTCCAGATAGCGGAGTCGCGGCGCTGGCCGCGTACGAGTCCCACACCGGTTTTCATGACGGCGAACAGGAAGATGTAGAGCAGGGCGACCAGGACGATGCGGCCTGCAAAAAGGACGATATCGATGTTCATAAGCGACTATCCCCTAAATTCAAAGGTGCTCAGGCCAAACGTCAGCAGGTCGCCGTTGCGCAGCGGGCAGCGCGTAATGCGGCGGTTGTTGACGAGCGTGCCGTTGGTGGAATTGAGGTCCTCGATCGACCAATCCGAGCCCGTAAAGGTGAGCTGGGCGTGGCGGCGCGACACGTTGGGGTCGCGCAGGGCGATGTCGGAAACTGAGCGCTCGCGACCGATGGTCACCTGTGCGGAGGTGATGCTATGGCTCTCGCCGCTCACGACGTCGACGAGCTGGGCGAGCGGGCGCTGCGGGGCGCGGGTGCTCGCCATGTTGGAGGCAATACCGGCCGCGGCGCCAAGGCCCACGGCGGCGCCGGTCGCGGCGGCTCCGCCCATACCGGCGAGGGCGTCACGAGAGACGGTCTGCGGCACGGGGATGGGCGCGGCGGCGGGGTCGGGGACGTTGGGCGCAAAGGGATCGGCCACGGCGAGCGGGTCGGGGGCGGCGGCACGGGGCGACGGCTGCTGGGGCATGGCGGCGGGGTGCTGTTGCTGCGGAGCTGCGAATTGCTGCTTGCCGGCGCGGGGAGCGCTGGCGGCGCGGCTTGCGGCCGAGTTGTTCTGCCCCAGGCCATTCTGGTAGGCGCGCTCTTCCTCGTACAGACGACCGAGCGTGGGGGCATCGACGTTCTCGGCAAAGACCGAGAACTTACCGGCA
>URIE01000156.1 GCA_900547805.1 uncultured Collinsella sp. | reverse complement strand
AGAGCGCTCCCGCAAACTGCCTCTTGACAACTTATAGGAGCGTCGGTTTTGTTTTTACCAAATGCGGTGTGGTGGGAGATTGGCGATTCATCGTATTAAACCGGCATAGTTTTGTTCACAGCGGCCTAGCCGCGCGCCCAAGCGCGGGGACGGCGGGGCATTTTTGCCCCGCCGGCCCCTATTTCAGCGCTATTCCGGCTTGGTTTCCACCGTGGGAGTCTTGTCCGCCGCAACTGGGGTGCGGACGGTGTCCATACTCAGGCAGTGCTTGGGGCAGCTTTCGATGCATTCGCCACACACCACGCAGGCGTACGGGTCGATCGACCAGGTGCCGCCCTTGCGATCGACCGCCAGCGCACCCGCCGGGCAGCGACGTGCGCACATGCCGCAGCAAATGCACACGTCCATGTCGTTAACGATATGTCCGCGCAAGCGCTCGGGCGCTGTAAACTTTTCCTGCGGATAACACACCGTTACCGGCTGCTTGACCATAGAACCCAAGGCCGTCTTGGCAAATGTCAGCAAACTCATGCCGCGCCTACCTTTCCGTGCAGCTAATACAGGGGTCGATGGTCAGGATAATCATGGGCACGTTGGCAATGAGCACGCCCTGCAGCGCATGCGTCAGGCCCGCCAGGTTTTGCGACGTCGGTGTGCGCACGCGAAAGCGGTCCAGGTTCTTGGTGCCGTTGCCGCGAACATAGTAATACGCCTCTCCACGCGGCTGCTCAATCACGACCTCGCCGCGCGCACCGTCGGCCGGCGTAAGCTTGGTGCGCCCGCCAATCCCGTCGTGCGGAATCTTGTCCACAAGCTCCTTGATAATATCCATGGCCTGCGTGACCTCGGCGCAACGCACCTGGCAGCGGGCATAGCAGTCACCGTCGGTCGCCACGATGGGCTCAAATGCAGCCAGATCCGCGTAGGCACCGTCGCCAAACATGCGCACGTCGTAGTCCACGCCCGAGGCGCGCCCAAACGGGCCGACCATCGACAGATCCAGCGCGTCCTTTTTGCTGATCACGCCCACGCCATGCAGGCGCTCGCCGCAGCTGGCATCGTCCAAAAACGTATGTACCAGGGCCTCGTAGTCGGGGCGCATGGCATCGAGCGTCTGGACAATGCCCGCCAGCTCGGAGTCCTCGATATCGTGCTTAAGGCCGCCGATCTCGTTGATCGACAGAATCACGCGACCGCCGCAGGTGCTCTCGAAGATCTTAAGAATCTGCTCGCGCAAGGTCCACGAACGATAGAACAGCGCCTCAAAACCAAAGGCATCGGCGAGCAGTCCCAGCCACAGTAGATGCGAGTGGATGCGCGAAAGCTCATGCAAAATGGTGCGGATATACTGCACGCGGCCGGGCACCTCGATGTCGAGCATGCGCTCGCAGGCTGTGGCATAGCCGCAGCTGTGACCCACGGCGCAAATGCCACAGATGCGCTCGGCGATGTAGCCAAACTGATGCATGTCGCGCTTTTCGGTGAGCTTCTCGAGCCCGCGGTGCACAAAGCCGATCTGTGGAATTGCCTCGATAACGCGGTCGTCCTCGATCACCAAGTCCAGATGAAGCGGCTCGGGCAGCACCGGGTGCTGCGGGCCAAACGGAATTACGGAGCGATGTGCCATGGACCTTACGCCTCCTCTTTCTGCTTGTCGCGGGCGGCCTTGGCGGCAAGCGCCGCGCGGACCTTGGCCGCTTTCTCGGGATCCATGGCGGCGAGCTTTGCTTCCATCTCGGCAGCCTTGAGCGCGGCCTTTGCAGCGGCCTCATCGTGCTGAGCATCGGAGCCGGCAGCCGCAGTGGGCTGAGCAGCGGCACCCGCGGCATCGCCAGCGCCCGTGGCACCCTCCCCCGCAGCGGCCTTCTCGGCAGCGGCCTTGCGCGCCTTGGCCTCGGCAGCCGCGCGGACCTTCATGGCCTTCTCGCGCGCGGCCTTCACCTCGGGCGTAATAACGCTCATGGGTTCAGCGGTCGAGACCTGGTAGAAAAAGCCCTTAAAGTCGATCTGCATGTCGGTGATGGCAAGCCCGAACAGGTCGTGTGCCTCATTTTCAAACGGGAACACCGCGGGGTAATACGAGCTGATGGACGGGATCTCCTGGTACTGGTCGATGCCCTCGACCACCAGATTCTCAATCGCATAGCTACCGTCCTGCGCAATGTGCTCCTGGGCGGCGCGGACGTTGATAAACGTATAGACCAGGCGATACGAACCGTCGTCTACGCAGCGCTCGGCGTGCATCTGCACAAAGCGCGCGCCGGCGCCCTTGAGCGCCTGCACATGCGACAGCAGCTCATCGATCCCGACGGTGGTATAGATTGCCTTTTGCATTACTCGGCCTCCTTTGCAGCAACGGGCGCGGCGGACGCGCCACCAGCCGCGACCGCGTCGCCAGCCGTGGGCGCATCGTCGGCCCCGGCCCCCGCAGCGGCCACAAACCCGCTCTCGCCCAGCTCAACGCCACCGTCCCAGGTAGCGGCGCCGCCAACGGTGAGCGGATCGCCGCCGGCGCGCATCACGGCCTCCTTCTGGTCCAGGATGCCGCACGCCTCCACGATGGCATCGATCACGGTCTCGGGGCGAATGGCGCACCCGGGCGCGTACACGTCCACGGGAATCGCGCGATCCACGCCGCCGATCACGTTGTAGGCATCGCGAAACACGCCGCCCGAGCACGCGCAGGTGCCGCAGGCCACCACGCACTTGGGCTCGAGCATCTGGTTGTAAATTTGGCGCACGACGGGCAGGTTCTGGGCATTGACCGAGCCCGTCACCAAAAAGATGTCCGCATGCTTGGGGTTACCGGTATTGACCACGCCAAAGCGCTCCGCATCGAACAGCGGCGTGAGCGAGGCCAGCACCTCGATATCGCATCCGTTGCAGCTCGAGCCGTCGTAATGAATAACCCACGGCGAGCGCGACATTTTATGATCCATGGATGCCGCCTCCTAAATAAACACGTCGACGAGGATGGGCATAAGGTTGAGCAGGCCAAACACCAACGCCACGCCCCAGCCGAGCTTAAAGCAGCTGCGCCAGGTGCTGCGGGCGAAGGTGTTGTCGATCAGCACCTCGACAAAATACGTCGCAGCCATCACGACCAGGGCTACGACCCAGCTCACCGGGTTGTCCCAAACAAAGAACATGCCCACCCACATCAAAAACAGCACGGTCTCGCACCAGTGCATAAGGGTCATCTTGGCCAGCGTGCTGCCGCTCATCTCGGTGGCGACGCCCTGGACAATCTCCTGATGCGCGTGATGCGAGTACGAAAGATCGAACGGCGACTTGCGCAGCTTGATGGTAAGCACCGCGAGCAGCGCGAGGAAAATGGGCGCGCTGTACACGATGATGGGGGCCGACTGCCCCGTCACGGCGATGGAATCGAAGCTGTCGGTGGCAAGGTACAGGCCCACGCTCATCAGCAGAACGGCGGGCTCGTAACTCATTACCTGCAGCAACTCGCGGTCGGCGCCAACCTGGGCAAACGGGCTTTGCGTCGAGGCGGACGCCAGCACCACAAAGATCGCGGCGAGCGTCACCATAAAAGCGCACAGTAGCGTATTAGAGCCCGACACAAAGATGCCGCCGCCCACGACGGTAAAGATGAGCGCGCACGCCATATAGGTATCGTCCATGGTGTTTACGCTGGCAGGGGCTTTGCGCAGCAGCTTGGCAACGTCGTAGAAAGGCTGGAGCAGGCGCGGGCCCACGCGGCCCTGCATACGGGCGGACAGCTTGCGGTCGATGCCGTCGATCAAGCCGCCCGCAAGCGGCGCCAGCAAGGCAAACGCCACGGTGCCTATAAAGA
>URIE01000155.1 GCA_900547805.1 uncultured Collinsella sp. | reverse complement strand
CACACGAGCTTCGCACGCCGCTTATGGCCATGCTCGCAACGGTCGAGGCCATGCAGGATGGGGTGTATCCCACCGACAACGAGCATCTGGAGACGGTTGCCTCCGAGACGCGCCGCTTGGCCCGTCTGGTACAGCAGATGCTCGACCTGTCGCGTATGGAAAACAGTACCGCGCCGCTCAATCTTGAACCGGTAGACATGGTGCCGTTCATGCGTTCGATTGTGAATGGCCAGGAGCGCCTATTCGCCGACCGCGATCTTCGCCTGCGCTTTGCGGATGAAACCCAGGGCCATGACGATGTCGTCGAGGCCGATCCCGATATGATCACCCAGTGCGTTATCAATCTCTTGAGCAACGCTATGCGCTATACCCCCGAGGGCGGCTGGGTCGTCGTGTCGGTGCTCAGCGACCGCAAGCACGTCAACATTGCGGTTTCGGATACGGGCATCGGTATCGCCAAGGACGATCTATCGCGCATCTTCGGTCGTTTTTGGCGCGCCGACGCCAGTCGCGCCCGCGAGGCGGGCGGCCTGGGCGTGGGCCTTGCCGTGACCAAGCAGATCGTCGAGCGTCATCACGGCTACATATCCGTGGAGTCGGAGCTTGGAAAGGGTACGACTTTTACAATTCATCTGCCCCGCGAGCACACGGCGGACGCGGCATCTACTACAATGGAGCACTAGCTTTTCGCTATTCGGTGAAGGAGGGGCCGCGTCCCTGCCGCTCCGAGTTTGCGAAAACATGCGGGAAAGAACCCGCATTTCTGTCGTATTTAGGTAAGGAGTGACTCACGTGACAACGATGGAGCGTCGTCCGGATTCCCGTGGCAAGGTTCGTGATATTTACGATGCCGGTGAAAACCTGCTGATGGTCGCCACCGACCGCATTTCTGCGTTCGACTTCATTCTTCCCGACGAGATTCCGTTTAAGGGAGAGGTGCTCAATCGCATCTCGGCATTCTGGTTCGATAAGTTTGCCGACATCGTCCCCAACCATCTCGTTTCCATCGACCCGGCGGATTTCCCCGAGGAGTTTGCCGAGTATCGTGACTATCTCGCTGGCCGCGCCATGCTGGTCAAGAAGGCCCAGACGATTCCTATCGAGTGCATCGTCCGCGGCTATCTGACCGGTTCGGGTAAGAAAACCTATGACGAGAACGGCACCGTCTGCGGCATTCAGCTGCCCGAGGGTCTGACCGAGGCCTCCAAGCTTCCCGAGCCGCTGTTCACGCCGTCCACGAAGGCCGAGATCGGCGACCACGACGAGAACATCTCGTTTGAGCGTTGCTGCGAGATCGTGGGTGAGGACATCGCCGCGCAGATTCGCGACCTGTCCCTCAGGATCTACAAGGCCGCTGCCGAGTACGCCGCGACCCGTGGCATCATCATTGCCGACACCAAGTTCGAGTTTGGTGTCATCGATGGCAAGGTCACGCTGATCGACGAGTGCCTCACGCCCGACTCCAGCCGTTTCTGGCCTGCTGCCAGCTACGAGGAGGGCAAGATCCAGCCTAGCTACGACAAACAATTCGTCCGCAATTGGCTCAAAGCCAACTGGGATATGACGGGGGAGACCCCGCACCTGCCCGCCGAGGTCATCGATGGCACGTCCGAGCGCTATCGCGAGGCCTTCCAGATCATCACGGGCTCCCAGTTCACAAGCATGAAGGAGAACGCATAAGTGAGTACCCGTAGCGCCACGAACAAGCGCACGCAATCCCACGAAGTTACCGGGGTTGCGCGCAAGTCCGCCGCATCTGCTAAGCCCGCCCGCCAAGCAGCGAGCTCCGTTCGCGTCGTGCCGGCTTCGTCTAAGGCACGCCGCAAAGAGCTCGAGAAGGGCGAGAACCTCGAGGGCCTCTCTAAAGAGGAGAAGCGCGCCCACAAGGCTAAGCAGCGCGCCAAGGAGGACCGCATCTATACGGTGTCGAATATCCTCCTTAAGCAGGATGAGGACTACACCAAGCGCCGTCGTATCTGGTGGGCCGTGCTCGCCATCGGCATGGTACTCGTCGTGGCAATTTGGGCTTCGCTCTACTTCGCTCCCGGCGGCACGGTGTCCAGTCCCGTCCAGATGGTCGGCATCGTTTTGTCCTATGTCATCATTCTGGGCGACTTTATCTACGACTTCGTTCGTATTCGTCCCCTGCGCAACATGTACCGCACGCAGGCCGAGGGCATGTCCGAGAACAAGCTCAATGCTCTTATCGAGCGCTCGGCTGCCGAGGAGGACAAGAAGGACTCCAAGAAGAAGTAGCGTTTGTATCCATACATATCGCTAAGATATAAGGCGCGTC
The DNA here is from genome assembly GCA_900547805.1 of uncultured Collinsella sp. Taxonomy (GTDB): domain Bacteria; phylum Actinomycetota; class Coriobacteriia; order Coriobacteriales; family Coriobacteriaceae; genus Collinsella. The sequence continues at coordinate 1,549 of URIE01000155.1, read as the reverse complement.
GTTTTAGCGGCGCGCCTTTTTACTGTTCTATAGATAGATGGAGTGGCACATGATTCGAGCTGCCCTGACGGTCGAAGAAGCTCTGGAGGGCATGAAGGCCCTGGAGCCCAAGATTAAAAACTATGCGCGCCTGGTCGTCCGCAAGGGCGTAAACGTCAAGCCCGGCCAGGAGGTTGTCGTTCAGTCTCCGGTCGAGTGCGCGCCCTTTGCCCGCGTGGTGGTTGCGGAGGCTTATGCCGCCGGCGCTGGCCACGTGACGGTCATTTGGGCCGATGATGCCGTGACGAGGCTCACGTACGAGCATGTCGAGAAAAGCTATTTTGAGCAGACGCCCGAGTGGAAGCGCCTGCAGCTGGATTCCCTGGCCCAGGACGGTGCCTGCTTTATCTTTATCGAGGGTGCGGATCCTGCGGCCCTCAAGGGCATCGATCCAGCCAAGCCGGCCGCGGCATCCAAGGCGAGGAATACGCAGTGCAAAGTTTTCCGCCGTGGACTGGATTACAACATCAATCCGTGGTGCATCGCCGGCGCTCCGGTCGTGGCTTGGGCGCGCGAGGTGTTCCCGGGAGACGCCGATGAGGTTGCAATCTATAAGCTGTGGAATGCGATTCTGCACACCGCTCGCGCCGATGGCCAGGACCCAGAGAGCGACTGGGAACTCCATGACGCCGCATTCGAAAAGAACCTGCGTTTCCTGAACGACAATCGTTTCGACCGCCTGCATTACACCGCGGCAAATGGAACCGATCTGACGATTGGCATGACGAAGGGTCACGAGTGGGCCGGCGGCAAGGGCAAGACGCCCGATGGGCACCCCTTCTTCCCCAACATTCCCACCGAGGAAGTCTTCACTTCGCCCGATCGCATGCGCGCCGACGGTATCGTGTACTCGGCCATGCCGCTCATCCACCACGGCAATAAGGTCGACAATTTTTGGATTAAGTTCGAGGGAGGCCGCGTGGTGGACTACGACGCCCGCGTGGGCAAGGCAACGCTCGCAAGTATCATCGATACTGACGAGGGCGCTGCCCACCTGGGAGAGGTCGCGCTCATCTCCAAGAACACGCCGATCCGCGAAAGTGGCGTTCTGTTCTACGACACGCTCTATGACGAGAACGCTAGCTGCCATCTCGCGCTAGGTGTCGGTTTCCCCGAATGCATCGAGGGCGGGTATGACATGTCCAAGGAGGAGCTCCTGGAGCATGGCGTTAACGTCTCGAGCACGCACGTCGATTTTATGATCGGCACGGACGACATCGATATTACGGGCATTACGCCTGATGGACGTGAAGTTGTGATTTTCCAGAACGGCCAATGGAGTTGGGAATAGTCCCAGACCGTGGTACAATGCCACCCGCGGGCCGTTAGCTCAGCTGGCAGAGCAGGGGACTTTTAATCCCAAGGTCCAGGGTTCGAACCCCTGACGGCCCACCCAAAGATTGTTGAGACGGTCAACTTCGGTTGGCCGTCTTTTTTGTCGCCCTTTCATGGGTTCGAACCCGTCGGGGCGCGGAGCCTGTCTCTTATACACATCTCCGAGCCCACGAGA
>URIE01000154.1 GCA_900547805.1 uncultured Collinsella sp. | reverse complement strand
CAGATGTGTATAAGAGACAGCTCGTCGACCAGGTATTCAAGTTCAATACCGCGCTCCTCGAGCACGCGGCCGATAGCCCCCGCGCCGCACTGCGTAGTCTCCTCGTCCTGGCCAAAAGCCAGCAGCAGGGTGCGCTTATGCTCCCAACCGTGCGCCAGCGCATACTCAACAGCCTCGAGAATGCCTGCGACCTGGTCCTTCATGTCGATCGCGCCGCGGCCCCAAATGTAAGCGTCGTCCACGTGCCCGCTAAAGGGGGCGTGCGTCCAGTCGGCCTCGGTACCCGGCACCACGGGGACCACGTCCATGTGGCCCATGAGCATAATGGGCTTAAAAGCCGGATCGCTGCCGGCAAGCGTCACCAATAGCGAATGGTCGATAAGCTCGACCTCGCCCGCCGCGAACACGCGCGGCCAGGCCTGCTGCATATACGCGCGCAGGTCGTCGAAAGGTTGCCAGTCCACCGCCTCGGCATCCATGCTCGAGATGGTCGGAAACGACAGCACGCGGCCCAAGCGCTCGCACGCGCCGGCCTCGTCTATATCGGCAAAATCGTCCTCATGCGCAAAGAAGCGCCAAACCTCGGCCATGACATCCTTTCGATTGTGACGACAAAGGCCGCCCCACCGGAGCGGCCCTGCCACATAAGCGTTTGCGGTCGGTTATTTGTCCTCGAGATAACGCGAGAGGAACTCGCGGGTGCGCTGGTGCTTGGGGTTGCCGAAGAGCTCGGCCGGCGCGGCATCCTCGAGCACCACGCCCTTGTCCATAAAGACCACGCGGTCGGACACCGTGCGGGCAAAGGCCATCTCGTGCGTGACGACGACCATGGTCATGCCGTCGGCCGCGAGCTTGCGCATGACCTCGAGCACCTCGCCCACGATCTCGGGGTCGAGCGCGGAGGTCGGCTCGTCGAACAGCATGATCTGCGGATTCATGCACAGGGCGCGCGCGATGGCCACGCGCTGCTTTTGGCCACCGGACAGGCGACCCACAGCGGCGTGCGCGAACTTTTCGAGCCCCACGCTCGTCAGATGCTCCATCGCGACCTTCTCGGCCTCGGCCTTGCTCATCTTTTTGAGCGTGACGGGCGCGAGCGTGCAGTTGTCGAGCACGTCCATGTTGTTGAACAGGTTAAAGCCCTGGAACACCATGCCGATGTCCTCGCGGAGTTTATTGATATTGCAGCGCTCGGCCGTAAGGTCCTGGCCGTGGAACCAGATTTGGCCCGCGTCCGGGGTCTCGAGCAGGTTGAGGCAGCGCAGGAAGGTCGACTTGCCCGAGCCCGAGGCGCCGATAATGGTGACGACCTCGCCGGGATTGACGGACAGGTCGATGCCCTTGAGCACCTCGAGCGAGCCGAAGCTCTTACGCAGGCCCTCGACGCGGATGAGCGGCTCATTGGTCTGTGCGGCGGCCGCGGTGCCGGTAGTGGCGGTATCTGCCATGATGATTCTCCTCGTCTTGAGCCTAGTTGGAGCTGGGCAGCGTTGCCGGGGCCTCGGCGCCGAGCTTTTTGCCAAAGGCCTCGAGCAGGCGGCTCGCCACGAGCGTCAGGATCAGGTAGACCACGAGCGCCACGCAGTAGACCTCCATCTGGCGGTAGTACACGCCGGCGACCGTGGTAGTAGCGTACATAAGGTCGAACACGCCGATGACCGAGAGCACCGACGAATCCTTGATGTTGATGATGAGCTCGTTGGTGAGCGCCGGAATCGCGTTTTTAATGCCCTGGGGGAACACGACCTTGCGCATAGCCTGCCACTGCGACAGACCCAGCGAGCGCGCTGCCTCGGCCTGGCCGGGATCGATGGACTCGATGCCGCCGCGCAGGACCTCCATCATGTAGGCGGTGGAGTTGAGCGAGATGGTGACGAGGCCGGCGGTAAAGGTGCTCCAGATCTGGTTGGCCTGGGCGGTCTCGAAGCCCATGCCGCGCAAAACGGTAAAGCCCGCGTAATAGATGAGCAGGCCCTGGACCATCATGGGTGTGCCGCGCACGATGGTGGAGTAGACGGTCGTAAAGCCGCGGCCGATACTCTTAAAGAAGCGCACCAGGTCGTTATCCACGCGATCGAAGGTCTGAATGCGCAGGAACACGAAGAGCAGCGCCAGGAAAAAGGCGATGACGGTGCCGAAGGTGGCAAGTGCGATGGTGATCTCGATGCCGCGGATAAAGAAGTCCCCGCTCTTGTAGGTCATGTAGACCAGGCTCGACAAAAAGTCGCTGGGGTTGGAATCCGAGACAATGCTCACCTGCACCAGGTCGATAAACGACATGACGCAGCGGTCGATAAAGAAGATCGCCGCGATGGCAACCACGACATAGCTGCCCATACGCGCGCCGCGGCGGAAGCGATCGGACGCGAACGGCGACTTCTCGCGATAGTCGTTCCAATGCATGAGCTTGGTGACGAGTGCCGCCGCCGACACGACGATCCAAGCCCACAGGATCGCCCAGAGGCAATCCTGGAACACGCCCATGGGTGCCAAAAAGCTCAGCGGTGTGGGGTTGCGCTGGCTCGCGGCCAGGCCGAGTGCCGCGATAGCGCTCGTGCCCAGGTAGACATAACGGTGGTCGGCCTTGATAAAGGAGGCCAGGCGATTGATGGTCTTCATGCTGCCTCCCTATGCCGGCTGACGGTCGAGGCACGCGTCCCACATCTGGTCGCGCTCCTCCTGGCTGATGCCCTTGAGGGTCTTGTCGATAAGCTTGAGGAGCTTCTTTGAGCCCTTGCGGCAGCCGACGTTTGCCGCGACCTGCTGCTTAAAGCCCTCGCCTTCGGCAAAATGAATGGGAACGATACCGGGGTTTTGGGCCATATAGCCCTTCTCGTTCTCAGTGTTGTACGTCACGGCGTCGCAGGTGCCCTGCAGCAGGTTCGAGAACACTGTAGGGACGGAATCGACCGGGTTTTTGTGCACGACACCCGGGATCTCGTCGATAACGGTATCGAGCATGGTGTCTTTTTGGCCGAGGACCGTGGCACCGCTAAAATCGCTGAGCTTGGTGGCGTTTTGGTAGGGCGAGCCCTCTTTTACGAACAGGCCAAAGTAGCCAATGAAGTACGGGTCGGAGAAGCCGACCGACTCCTCGCGCTCGGGCGTGGCGCTCATGCCGGCGATGATGAGGTCGATCTGGCCGTTGTTGAGCGAATCGATGAGGCCCGAGAAGCTCTGCTTGACGGCAACGGGCTCGCCACCGAGGGCCTTGCAGACGATCTTGGCGATCTGCACGTCGTAGCCATCGGCATAGGCGCCCTGCACGTTGTCGATGGGGATGGTGTACTCACTGGCTTCGGAAACCTGCCAGTTGTACGGGGCGTAGGCCGCCTCCATACCAATGCGGATCTTGTCCTTGCCGATCACGGAATCGGACAGGTCGTCGCGACCGCCGCCCGTCGTGGGCTGAACCACCTTGAGCGTGGACGGGCGCTGACAGCCGGCGAGCGCGCCGGCGACGACGGAAGCGCTCGCAGCGAGAGCGCTACCCAAAAAGATGCGACGGCTGCACACCGGCTGGGTCTGCATGCCGCGCTGTTGCCGAGGTTGCATCTGGTGCCTTCCCTATTTTGCGTTACTGACAATAAGACAGGATATACGCCCGCAACAAGCAGCGCGGCATGTGCGCGAAAAATTAATAGACACACAGTAGTCGTTTAAGAACGTCCCCAATGACTACCTACCAAAAAGCCTCCCTGCCGGATGTGGCAGGGAGGCTTAGCGGGCGGGAAGGGACAAAGGGGCTGTCCCTTTGTCACATCTAGAGCAAGGTGACGCTAAAGCTACGTTTATCGGTAGCGCCGGGAGCCAAGGTGATGGTGTTGACCTTGTGCTCAAAGACGTCGTCCTCGGTGTCCATGGTGGTATGACCGGTCCAGGGCTCGAGCGCCACAAACGGGGCATCGTTGGCGGCAGACC
>URIE01000153.1 GCA_900547805.1 uncultured Collinsella sp. | reverse complement strand
AAACACTACTGATATCCTTGTCCCACCTCTCGCTGGTCGATTTGTTAGAGGTGGTGTATGGCTCAACAACTATCGCTGTTTGGTTCGCCGGAGTCGGAGGAGACTCCGGCGGTGTCCGCACCTGCCGTTGCTCCGGCCAAGCCCGAGCCTGCGCCTGAGCCCATCGCCGCCTACGCGAGTGTGGTTCTCGACATCCCTACGCGCGCGTTATCCGAGCCGTTTGCCTACGGTATTTCGCAGTCCCTCGCAAGCGAAGCCCAGATCGGCTCCACGGTCTTGGTCCACTTTGGTAACCGCGCGGCCGCAGGCTATATCGTCGACATTGCGCCTGAGCTGGGCGACCTGCAGGGCAACAGCGCCCTCGACCCTGCGCGCATTAAGCCCATCGAGGCCATCCTCAGCAAACCGCTCTTTACCGCCGAAGCCGCCCGCATCGCGCGTTGGATGAGCCGCGAATATGTCGCAACGCTTTCCGAGTGCCTGCGTTTGTTCTTGCCCCCGGGTGGAAGCCCGCGCGTGGTCAAGGGCGATGATGGCGTGTGGACGGTTGAGCGTCCCGCCGTCAAGCCCATCCAAAACCGTTGGGTCATGCTTACGCCTGAGGGATTCGACTATACGCCTCCCAAAACGGCGGTTCGTCAGCGTCAGCTCATCGAGGCGCTCCAGTGCGGACCGGTCACGACGCGCGACCTCAACCTGCTCTATAACAGCATGTCGGCGACTATCAAGGCGCTCGAAAAGCGCGGCGTCGTGGTGGTGGAGGAGCGCCGTGCGTGGCGTGGCTGCAGCGAGCAGACCACGCTGTCCTCGGCAAGCGGCAAGGCGCCGGTCGCACTCACCAACGGCCAGCAGCAGGCACTCGCGCAGATTGAGCGCGCTCGTCTGGACGCTCATGGCGACGTGGTGCTGGTCGACGGCGTCACCGGCTCCGGCAAAACCGAGGTTTACCTTTCGGCGATTGAGCGCGTGCTGGCCGCCGGCCGTTCGGCCTGCGTGCTCGTGCCCGAGATCTCGCTGACGGCCCAGACCGTCGGCCGCTTCCGCTCGCGCTTTGGCGAGACGGTCGCCGTGTTCCATTCGCGCCTTTCGGTCGGCGAGCGCCTGGACCAGTGGGATATGGTTGTTAGCGGTGCGGCCCGCGTGGTCGTTGGCGCACGTTCGGCGCTCTTTTGCCCGCTCAGCGACCTCGGCCTCATCATTATCGACGAGGAGCACGAGACCAGCTACAAGCAGGGTTCCAGCCCGCGCTACCATGCGCGTGAGGTGGCGGCCGAGATGGCGCGCCGCTACCGCTGCCCGCTCGTGCTGGGTTCCGCCACGCCTTCCGCCGAGGCCCTCGACCGCTGCCGTCGCGGCGTGTACAACGGTGCCACCTGGACGCGCGTCGAGATGCCCGAGCGCCCGGGGCACGCGGTGCTGCCCACGGTCCGCATTGCCGACCTGCGCCGCGAGTTCTCGCACGGCAGCCGCTCCATGTTTTCAAAACCTCTGATGGAAGGCCTTGAGCGCGTGGTCGAGCGTCGCGAGAAGGCCGTGCTCCTGCACAACCGTCGTGGCTTTGCGCCCTTCCTCATGTGCCGCGAGTGCGGCTGCGTTCCCACCTGCAACCATTGCTCCACCGCCCTTACGTACCACGAGCGCACGCACACGCTGCAGTGTCATACCTGTGGTTCGTCCTGGCGCGTGCAGCCCTATCCGGCGCCCACAAGCCGCTGTCCCAAGTGCGGCAGTCGCTACCTGGCAAAAATGGGTCTGGGCACTCAACAGATCGAGGACGCGCTGCACCAGATGCTTCCCGAGGACGTCGCCATTATTCGCATGGATGCCGATTCCACGCGCGGCAAGGATGCGCACAAAAAGCTGCTCGAGCAGTTCGATGCCGCCGATTGTGCGGTGCTGCTGGGCACCCAGATGATCGCCAAGGGCCTCGACTTTCCCGAGGTCACGCTCGTGGGCGTGGTCAATGCCGATTTCGCCCTCAAGCTGCCGGACTTCCGCGCAGGAGAGCGCGCCTACGACTTGCTGGAGCAGGTTGCGGGCCGCGCCGGCCGCGGCGATCGCCCCGGTGAGGTGATCATCCAGACCTACCTGCCCGAAGATCCGGTCATTCGCGCTGTCGCTGAGCACGACCGTTCGATCTTTACAGACTACGACCTGGACCAGAGCCGCGACGCGCTGTACCCGCCGTTTGTTCGCCTGGTCAACATTTTGGTGTGGTCGGCGAACCGAGACGACGCGCATGACTACATCGGGCGCATTGCAAAGCTCCTTAAGCGCCGCTGGCATGCCGCCGCGCCCGACTTTTTGCGGGCGGGCAGCGCGGTGCCCCAGGTGCTGGGCCCGGCTTCGTGTGTAATCGAGAGAGCCAAGGACCGTTACCGCTTCCATCTGCTTGTGAAGTCGCCCGTGGGGTACCATGTCTCTGATGATATCGACGCCTGCCTCAAAGAGGTAGGCTCTGTGCGCGGCGTGAGCGTGAGCGTTGACGTCGACGCCTATGATTTGATGTAACAACTCGAAAGGATGGCCATGGAAGCCAACGGAATCGTACTGTCGCCCGACCCTCGTCTGCGCCAGGAGTGCGCCGTCATCGAGGAGATCACCCCGGCGATCGAGGCGCTTGCCGAGAAGATGAAGAAGATGATGTTCGACAACGGCGGTTGCGGCCTGGCTGCTCCGCAGATCGGCGAGCTTATTCAGCTCGTTACTATCGACTGCGACTACAGCGACAAGAACGACTACGACCCGTATGTGCTTATCAATCCCGTCATTGTTGAGCAGAGTGACCATCTGGTGCCGTTTAGCGAGGGCTGCCTGTCCATCCCCGGCATTAGCTGCGAGATCGAGCGTCCCGACCATGTCGTCGTCGAGGCGTACGACCTGGACGCCAACCTGATTCGCTACGAGGCTTCGGGCGACCTGTTCTGCGTGTGCCTGCAGCACGAGATCGATCACCTGCATGGCAACACCATGTTTGAGCGACTGAAGCCCATGCAGAGGCTCAAGGCAGTCAAGGAGTACCAGGACGCCCTGGCCCGCGGCGCTCGACCGGGCGAGACGGAGTAGGTTGTTTGGCCGTCCCCGGTGCTGAGCGCCCACATATCATCCCGTGCTCAAACATTCTCGCTTCGCTGCGAAACTGCGCGCGGGACGATATGTGGGCGCTCAGCACCGGGGACTGCGTTGTTCTGGCTCGGTTCGCCCGGGTGCCGTTGGGCCAGGGATGGGTGTCTTCGCTGATAATGCCTTTGTTGAGAGAGCTGCTTTTATTGCGGCTCTTTCTTTGGTTTTTGGTATATTTGTTCTTGTTGAATTGTTATTGCGGATGGGCTGGGTACTTGGCTTTCCGCTGTTATTTGTAGCCGTCTCGGCTTTGGTTGAGGGGAGACGTTCTTTATGCGTATTGTGTTTATGGGTACGCCTGATTTTGCTGTGCCTTCTTTGACTTCGCTCGTTGAGGCAGGGAATGAGATTGCGCTTGTTGTTACTCGTCCTGATGCTGTTCGCGGACGTGGTAAGAAGCTGGAGCCGTCTCCTGTTAAGGCTAAGGCGCTTGAGCTTGGTCTGCCGGTTATTGAGGCTAATCGTATGACGGCCGAGGTTGTTGAGGCGCTCCAAGCTGCGCAAGCCGATATTATCTGTGTGGCTGCTTATGGTTGCATTTTGCCCGATGAAGTGCTTCATATGGCGCCGCTCGGCATTGTGAATGTTCATGCGTCCTTGCTGCCTCGTTGGCGTGGGGCTGCTCCTATTCAGCGTGCGATTCTCGCTGGTGATGAGATTGCTGGCGTTTCCATTATGCGCATTGGGCATGGCGTGGATACTGGCGCTTATTGCGCGCAGGCGTCTACGTCGGTTGCCGGTAAGCATGCCGAGGCGCTCACGATGGAGCTTGGTGAGCTTGGCGGCAAACTGCTTGCCGATACGCTTCCCTCGCT
>URIE01000152.1 GCA_900547805.1 uncultured Collinsella sp. | reverse complement strand
GATAAATGGTGTGCTCTGCGCGAGACGGTCGCCGGCCGCCTGCCGCGTAAGGACGAGGCGGACGGTAGCGTGAGTAAAGCATCGAGTGAAAAGAGGAGAGGGTAGACGGTGGGAACCGCGATCGACATGGCGTTTGGCGGCGCGACGCTTGCCGCCTGCCCGCTCTCGGCACTGGTGCTCTCGTTTGCTTTTACGGGTTTTGCGGCTGGGCATGGGAGTCGACAGTATGCGCCATGCTCAATCACGGACGATTTGCCAACAGCGGCTTTTTGCTGGGGCCGTGTTGTCCTATCTATGGTGTGGGCGGCATTGCCTGCTGGCTGCTGTTGCGCGGGATTCCGGATGCCTCGAGCCAGTTTGTCGCTGCAGCGCTCGTATGCAGCGTGATTGAGTACAGCGTGGGCGTGCTGTTGGAAAAAACAACGGGCGCTCGCTTTTGGGATTACTCGCACCTGCCGTTTAACCTGCACGGACGCATCTGCCTGTACTGGGCATGCGCGTTTGGCCTGGGTGCGTTGTGCATTTGCCGTTTAGTGGAGCCGGCATTGCTGGGGCTGCTTGGCCATCTGCCGGTGCTGATTGTGCGGCTGTCCGCCTTTATCGTCGCGGTCGCGATGATGGTCGACGCGGTGTGCTCTTTGGCCAGCTGGCGCCGCCTGTCCGATCAGCTGGAGCGTGTGCGTGCCGACCTTGCCGACCGCATCAATGAGTCGCTTGCCGATGCCTCCGACTCTATGCTCGAACGTATTCCCGATTCGGCGATTGACTCGGTGGCGCAGACGCATATCCGCGGTCGCGCCGTTAACGCGTGGCTGGCCGAGCTGGGTGACGCCGCGCTCGATGCCCTGCGCGAGAAGGCTTCGATGCCGACGTTTATCGCGGATGGTGCTCGCGGTCTGGCGCTTGCCGCCCGCCGCGTGGCCGATGCCGCGCCGAACATGCCGCGTCCGTCGCTCAGTCGCCGCCTTGCCGGCAAGCGCATGAGCCGTCCGGTGCCGAGCGTGTCACTCAGCCGCCGCGACCTGCGCTTCTTCAATGCCTTCCCGCGCTTGCGCATCAACCGCTACGAGGGCGTCATCAGAGCTACCGACCTCCGCGACCGAGCCCGCGAGCTGTTCCGCCGCTAGCCGGGACGGGCGCGCTCACGGCTTCCTTGCTCGCGTATTTCCCGTTCGTTTCGCGCCCGTTGCTGCGCCGTTTCCAAGATTGCGGCACCGTTTCCATTCGACAACGCAGCGTTTAACAACGCCGTATCTGGTCTACACCAGTTGCCCCTCGGCCCCATTATGGGCGCCGACAACGTTCATGCGACCAAGGGGGAGCGAATGTGCGATACGGGATCGACAACGTTTATGCTCATCTGTACCATGCTCGTGTTTTTAATGACACCGGGTCTGGCGTTTTTTTTATGGCGGCCTGTCCAGGCGCAAAAATGTCATCAACACCATGCTCATGTGCTTTGGCGCCATTGGTCTGGTTGGTGTGCTGTGGATTGTTGCCGGCTGGTCGCTGGCCTACGGCGGCGACGGTTCCATCCCGTTTATTGGAGGCCTTGACCAGCTGCTGTGCCTGCCGGTGCTCAACCAGGTGCTGCAGGCGGCCGAGGGCAATGCCGCGGACGGTGCCGCCTACCCTCAGATTGTCAACATTGCCTTCCAGATGGCGTTTGCCATGATCACGGCAGCTATCGTCACGGGTAGCCTGGCCGGCCGCGTTAAGTTTGGTGCCATGACGGCCTTCCTGGGCATTTGGCTGCTTGTGGTCTATGCGCCGCTCGCCCACATGGTGTGGGGCGGCGAGGGCTCCTTTATCGGTGACATCATCGGTGCGCTCGATTTTGCCGGCGGCGACGTGGTACACATTTCGTCCGGTCTTACCGGCCTGATCCTCTGCTTAATGCTCGGCCGTCGTCGCGGCTTTGGCATGGTGAGCTACCGTCCGCATAACGTGCCGTTTGTGGCGCTGGGCGCCGGCCTGCTTTGGTTTGGCTGGTTTGGCTTTAACGGCGGCAGCGAGTTTAAGGCCGACGCCGTGGCGGCGCTCGCCATCCTCAACACCGTGACGGCCAGCGCGGCGGGCATGGTCTCGTGGCTTGCCATCGAGCGCGTGCATACCGGTCGCCCCACGCTGGTGGGCGCCAGTACCGGTCTGGTTGCGGGCCTTGTGGTGGTCACGCCGGGCGCGGGCTTTGTCGAGCCATGGGCGGCGCTGGTCATGGGCCTGATCGTGTCTCCCGTCTGCTACTTGGCCATCAGCCATCTCAAGACCAAGTTCGGTTACGACGATGCGCTCGACGCGTTCGGTTGCCACGGTATCGGCGGCATCTTGGGCGGCGTGCTCACGGGCCTGTTCTGTGTGCCGGAGCTTTCGTGGACCGGTAAGGGCGGCCTGCTCTACACGGGCGATGTGTCGCTGCTGGTCTCGCAGATCCTGGGCATTGTGGTGACGGTCGCTATTGTGCTGGTGCTCGATTTGGTGATCGCCGCGGTGGTCAAGGCGCTATTCCACGGCAGCCTGCGTGTGGATGAGGCCGACGAGGCGCTGGGCCTGGATGCGAGTCAGCACGGCGAGAGCGCGTATCCCTCCTTCTCGGGACTCGATTAGCAGCTTCCCCAAGCACCGCACCTCGGCCTTCAATCGTCGTTTGCGTACCTTAAGTACGCGGCACTCCTCTTTCAGGCCGATCTGCGGCACTTGGGAAACCTGCTAAGACCTGTTAGTTGCACTTTTTTGATTTCTGAGGTTAGTTTGCGGCACTTGGAAAACCCGCGTCTCATGTAAAGGGATACGTTGATTATTGAGAGGAATTCATTATGAAAAAGATCACGGCTATCGTGCGCCAGGAAAAGCTTGAGGTTCTCAAAGACGCGCTGTTTGCTGCTGATGTTCGTGGTATGACTATCAACCAGGTGCAGGGCTGCGGCGCACAGCATGGCTGGAAGGAATACGTGCGCGGCAACGAGTTGCTTGTCAACACAATTCCTAAGGTGCAGTTCACCCTTATCTGTGCCGATGAGCATGTCGACGGAATTGTCGACATCATCTGCAATGCTGCTCGCACCGGTGCCGTTGGAGACGGCAAGATTTGGGTCGAGCCGGTCGAGGAAGTTATCCGCATCCGTACCGGCGAACACGGCCCCGCCGCGGTGTAGGGCCGACCGTTTGCTATCCGCAACGTTAAAATATCGCAATAAGGAATAAGACTTGCGTTGCGGATGGGCGGATTATGGGTCGCAATAAATATCCCGAGGAGACGGTCGCGAAGATTCTCGACGCGGCACTGGAGCTATTCTGTGCACAGGGTTATGAGGGGACGAGCATTCAAGATATTGTTGACCGTCTCGATGGCATGACCAAGGGCGCTGTCTATCATCACTTCAAGAGCAAAGAAGAGATTTTCAACGCCTCGTTTGATCGGGCGATGGCTCCGATTGTTGAGCACCGCCGCGCGACACTTGGTGCTGGCAATATGACGGGGGCCCAAAAGCTCAAGCGGCTGTACGCTCCCGAGTCCGTTGTTCCGCAAATTGAGCTATGGGTACGCATACATCCTGCGGCAGATCCGGTGAAAAGCTCGCGTCTGCTGGCGATGCAGTACCAGGGCTCGTTTGACGAGTCGACCGATGGCTATCTCTTGTCAGTGATCGAGGAGGGCATCGCCGACGGCTCCATTGCGTGCGAATGCCCGCGTGAAGCGGCGGAGGCCGTATCGTTGTTGGCGAATCTTTGGCTGCTGCCGCTGTTCCGTCCGCTTGAGACCAAGGATCGAATGCTCGCTCGCGCTCAATGTTTGGCGCAGATGGCTGCCGCGGTGGGACTCGATTTGGGGGAAGAAGTGCTTCAGACAACGGCGCAGATTTGGGACGTATGGGACCGTGCCGGGTGGTAATATAGATACCGATGGTATGTAATAGATTTGAGAGGGCAGCTCCGGCTGCCTTTTCAAATCACTAAATACATACTAAC
>URIE01000151.1 GCA_900547805.1 uncultured Collinsella sp. | reverse complement strand
TCACGACGGAGGCCACATTAAGTGGCCTCCTGTTCGTGCGGAACTCGCGATAAACCTAAGCCGGTGCCCCCGCTCTCCCGGGGCCTGTGGCTACTTGGTTGTCGCAAGCGGCTCGCTTTTCGGAACTGGGCTGATGATTTCTAGATGTAAGGCGCTCTTGGTCCTAACGGGCCTGGGGCGCCTATCTTTTGGAGGTAGATTTTTGGGACATGCCTGAAAATCTACCTCAAACTTCTAGTGTAGGACGAGAAGTTGTAGCTGAAACTTCTCTTGTAGGACGAGAAGTTATATACTCAAGATGTTGAAAGGAGAGCATTATGGCGCCTACAGCGTTGGGTATTGCAGAGATTGTTGCCGAGGCCCGTTCCTTTGAGATTCCTCACGTCGTGCATCGAGACGATGCCATCAGTGATCTTCCTGAGCCAAAGCCGTTCAATCTTGTCCATATCATCACGGGTATCAGGCGCTGCGGCAAAACGTTCTATGCGTTTCAATGGATTCGTCGCCTTATCGATCGCGGTGTCGATGCCGAGCGTATCTTCTATTTCAATTTTGCTGATGACCGTCTTCGACCGGCGCCGGACACGCTCATGAGCGACATTTTGGAAGAGTATTGGCGGCAGGTTCCCTCAGCGCGAACGAAAGGCTGTTATCTCTTTCTGGATGAGGTGCAGGAGACCGATGGCTGGCAGGGCGTTTGTCAGCGTTTGGCGGAGCACGAGAGCGTAACGCTTGTTATCACCGGATCGTCCTCAAAACTATCTGCCGATGAAATAGCGACGCAGTTTCGCGGTCGCTCGCAAGAGCACGCTATGCATCCGCTTTCATTCCGCGAGTATTGTGCGTTTCATCACATTGAAACGCCGGATATGTCTACTAGTGCTGGGGCTCCAGCTGTTTCTCCGCAGCGGCGAACTGATCTGGAATCGGCATATGACCGTTATCTCATAGAGGGTGGCTTTCCTGGGGTTCAGGAGCTTGATGCCGGTTCGCGTATTCAGATGCTTCAAGCCTATTTGCGAGATGTTGTTGCACGAGACATTCTCGAGCGGAGCGGGCGCACGGATATCGCTCTTGCCAACCAAGTAGGGCTCTTCTGCCTTCGAAACACGGGTTGCGACCTTTCGGTTAACAGTTTGTTGGAAGCCTTAAAGTCTGTCGGATATCGAGCGTCATGGGAAAAAATAAACGAACTCGTTCGTTTATTCCAGCAGGCTCATCTCATTGGATTACTTCCGGAGTATTCAACTTCTTTGGCTCCTAAGACAACGACAACAGACAAGGTCTATGCCGTCGACCAGGGGATGGCATATGCAACATCGCGTGCTAATCAGCAGGATATAGGAAAGCGTTTGGAGACTGCGATTTATGCTGAACTCATGCGCCGTACGGCAAACGGCCGGTTGGAAACGGTGACTTCATTTACGGCTCCAACGCAAGCACGAGAAAAAGTTGATTTCTTGGTCGGCGACGCTTTGGCATCGGAACCATACGCGCTTTACCAGGTGACAGTCGATATGACGGCAGAGAAAACGCGCAGGCGTGAAGTTGGTTCCCTTGAGGTTGCTATGGTAAAAACCGGTATCAAGGATGCCAATATCATCACGCTGCGCGAGGCGACCCAGATCAAAACGGAGCATGGCGTCATCGAGGTTATTCCCGCATGGAAATGGTCGCTTGGTCTGTAATGCTACGCCGGCCCGCCGGGGCCGCACGGCACCATGTTGATGACCGGCACTTTAGGAACGTCCCTAAGTGCCGGTTTGGCTGGTAAGTCGAGATGTGGGGAGCCCGTTGCTGGTATGGGACGGAGGGATTCCGCGTCCGCCTGGTCGGCGGCCGCGCTCCGCTGCGTCGCTTCGCTCCTTGCGTGCTGCGCTGGAAAACGCTTCGCGTTTCCTCAGCTCCGCACCCTTGCGGGCTCGAATTCCTCCGCTTGCCCACAAGAAAGCGCCCTGGGCCGTTATGGGCTTAGGGCGCTCAGTTTTAATGGCTGGGACGGAGGGATTCGAACCCCCAACAGCCGGCACCAAAAACCGGAGTTCTACCGTTGAACTACGTCCCAGTATGGGTGTTGCCAAAAGCAACTCGTCTAGTTTACCTAATCTGCGAGGGCATCGCAAACGCCATCGAGCAGGCGTACCGCGAGCGTCTGGGCGTCGCTGGCAGTGAAGGTGCCGTTGTAGCGCGTCATGCCGGTGAGCTCAATGCGGATGCGTGCCGGCTTTTGCTGCGCGGCGACATTGGCAGTGCGGATGCGCTGCGCCAGGTTGTGACACTCGGCAAGGGCGATCGTGGCACGCGGCGCCGCATCTGCGGGCAACTCATTGCTTGCGATTTCGAGCACCAGATCCACGTCGGTCGGGACCTCGGAATCGCAAAGCATCATGCCGCTGCTGTCGGTCGTCGCCGTGGCGATGTTCCACATGCGCGATGCAACGCTGCGTGCGATGGGGTCCTCACCGATGACGGCAATCTGGAAGCGCTCGAGCACGTTGGCGGCACGGGCAAAACCGATGCGCGACTCGGCCTCGGTAACCGAGGGCTTGCCCTCCCACACGTGATGCAGGCGGTTGATATAGGCGTAGGTATCCTGGAATGCCATGCCGTCGGCAAACAGGCCGACATTTTCCTGGAACTGCTGCAGAGCGGCCTCGGTGTGCGGGCCAAAATAGCCGTCGTCCTCACCGCAGGCAAAGCCCAAAACGTTGAGCGCGCGCTGCAGGGCCTGAACGTCGGCGCCATGGAAATTGGGCATGCGCAGATAGAGCGTGCGGTCGCCCAGCTTATACGAGGCGTCCACCAGGGCGCTCCAACAGGGGATATCGACGGCGCAGCCAGCGACAAGGCCGCTATCGAGCCTAAAGGTGCCAACAGCCTGCTCGGTGGTGGTGCCAAAGCGCTTGTTGGAGACCTCGGCGTCATCGATTGTATAGCCGAGCTGCAGAAGGCGGGACTGGACGTCCTCGACGGCTGCTCCCTGCATGCCCGTTGTAATAGGTTCCATGAACGAACCCCTTTCGGCGTACCATTCGTACTATTTGAGCGTCTGTCGGATAGACAACGCAAAGGGATGCATAAACATGCACTCAACAGTGTAGCAAGTTGTACCCAAATACGCTGCTGACAGGTTTTATAACCCCCGCTAGTTAAGGCGCTCCACAAAGAAATCTGCCATGGAGAGGAACAGTTCGCGTGCGTGCGGGTCGAGCGAAACGTCCTCGATGGCGGCCTTGGCTTTGGCGGTCAGGTCCAGCGCGTAGTTGTGGGCGTAATCGATAGAGCCGGTCTGCTGGAAGATCTCCACGGCGCGTGCAAGTTGTGCGGGGTCTTCGGTGCCCGAGGAAAGGATTGCCTCGACCTCGTCGTGATAACGCTCGTCTGACAGGGCGTGCACGGCGACAAGGGTGCGCTTGCCCTCGGTGATGTCGGTGCGGAAGTCCTTGTTGGCGGCCTCCTTGGTGCCGATCAAATTGAGCAGATCGTCCTGAATCTGGAAAGCAAGGCCCGTGTGCAGGCCAAAGGCGCGCAGCGCCTCAATCTGCTCTTCGCTGCCGCCGCCGATAATGGCTCCGGCGGCAAGTGGCGTAGCTCCGCTGTAGTACGCGGTCTTGTGTGTCGCCATGTTCAGATAATCGTCGACCGAGATGTCAAAGCGCCCATCGCGGACCCAGCCCAAGTCGAGTGCCTGGCCCTCGATGGTGCGAACGATCATCTCGGTGAGCTCGTGGAGCACGCGGAGTTTCACGTCTGCCTCGAGCGTGGGGTCGTCGAGAACCGTCTTGGTGACCATGGTGAGCGCCAGATCGCCGCAGTTGATGGCAAGTCCCGTGCCCTCGGTAAGGTGCATGCAGGGCTTGCCACGACGCAGCTGGCCGTTGTCGGCGATGTCGTCATGGATAAGCGCTCCCGACTGAAAGTGCTCGATGGCTGCCGCGGCGCTGCGGGCGCTCTCAAAGCTACCGCCCACTGCGGTTGCGGTGA
>URIE01000150.1 GCA_900547805.1 uncultured Collinsella sp. | reverse complement strand
GCAGATCGGTCGGCTTGCCCCACAGCTCGCCGTTTACGAAGTTGGCACAACGCCCCAGGCACAAAGCAAGCGGTGCGCCGATCACGGCAAGGTCGGCAATGGTCCAGGCGTCGAGCTTGTACATGCGGCACACGATGATGCCGCCGATAATGCCGCCCACCAAGCCGCCATGGAAGCTCATGCCGCCTTCGTTGGTGGCGAAAATCTCCAGCGGATGGGCCCAATAGTAACCGTCGCCATAAAAGATGACGTAGAACAGGCGGGCGCCGATGATGAGGCCAAAGACCACGCCGACCACGACACTCGTCAAATCATCGATCGTGATGTTAAAACCCCAGCGGCGCTGCGTACGGTACATAACGACCGCCGTAAGCAGGGCACCGACCACGTAGGCCAGGCCGTACCAATAAATGGTGATGGGGCCCGCCGAGATCGCGACGGGATCAAGCATATGGTAGAGGTCGTTGAGCATGTCGATCCCTGCTCCCTACATACAAATGCGGCCGCGGGCCTTGCGCTCGCAGCCGCATATTTGGGCGTAACGTCTATGCGGAGCGTACCGTCCGCAGCTTTCGCATCTTAGAACGGCGCGTACTCGTCGTACAGGTCCTCGGCCTCGCCGGAAGCATTGACCTGCTCGACGCGGGTAACGCCGGGCACATGCTCCTTCAGGATGCGCTCGATACCCATGGACAGGGTCAGCGAGCTCATGGGGCAGCCGGCGCAGGCGCCCTGCAGCTCCAGCTTGACGACGCCCTCATCGTCGACGCCCACATATTCCATATCGCCGCCATCGGCCTGCAGGTTGGGGCGAATCTCCTCAAGAACCTTCTTAAGCAGCTCTTCGTTAACAGCCACAGGGGCTCCTTTCTCACAATAACGCGGGCACGCCCGCGGACAGGGGCTATGTTACTACAGCCATGTACCCGCTTAGGCGCCAGCCATGCGCGCGGACACGACTTTCACGAGTAGTCAATTTGGGACGGGGCTCTTTTAGCTGCTTTGCCGCCAGTTGGCGTTGGCGCGCGCTACTGCTGAGCCTGTTCCCCGGTACCAATATGGACATCGACGATAACCTGGCGGTAGCTGATGCCGCAAGAGTCGAGGATGCGGCGGCTGATGCGACCGTCGTCGGTGTCGGCGTACTTATTGTCCAGATAGACAACCTCGCCCACGCCCACCTGCGCCAGGATCTTGGCACAGTCATGGCACGGGAACAGCGTGACGTAGACCGTTGAACCCTCGAGATCCTTGAGCGAACCGCGGTAGTTGAGCACGGCGTTTGCCTCGGCATGGACCACGTAGTTGTGCTTGTCCTGCAACGGGTCGTCGCTCGTGCCCCACGGGAAAAAGTCGTCGTTGAGCGCCGAGGGTGTACCGTTGTAGCCCACCGAAAGGATGCGATGGTTGGTGTTGGCGATGCACGCACCCACCTGCGTGTTGGGGTCCTTGCTGCGGCGCTGCGCGGCGATGGCCACGCTCATAAAGAACTCGTCCCAGCTAATGACGTCCAGGCGCTTGCCTGACGAAGTTTGATGAAGATCGTCCGACATGGCAGACACCTCCGTAATCGCAATAGTTTGACCCATTGTAGCAGGTGAAAGGTGGGGGCGTTTGTCCCACCGGCGCCCTCACCTTTACACGCGGCGGGGCTTTTGGTTGATGCGGTAGAGCTCGGCCAGACCTCGCAGCGTGAGCGCGTCGTCGACCGTCAGGCTGTGGCCGACCAACGCCGCGAGCGCCTCGGCATCGTCACCGGTAATGACGATGGGCACGTCGCCCTCCCCCGCGGCCTTGGTCGCGCGCATCTCGGCAAGCACCATGTCGAGCATGCCGTCGATACGGGCTACCTCGCCCAAGACCACGCCCGAGCGCATGGCCTCGCGCGTGTTGCGGCCGATCACATGCGTCGGTGCCGAGGGCTCGACCTGGGGTAGGCGCGCCGCAGCCGCCGAAAGCGAGCGGGCGCCGAGCGCCAGACCCGGCGCGATGACGCCGCCCACAAAGGTACCGTGCGCGTCGATGACCTCGATATTGGTCGTCGTACCCAGGTCGATCACGATACAGGGAGAGCCGTAGACGGCGCGTGCCGCCACGGCATCGGCGATGCGGTCGGGGCCGATCTCGGCCGGGTCGTCGTAGTGCACGGGCATGCCGGTCTTGAGGCCCGGCCCCACGGTGAGCACGCGTCCCGTGCAGGTACGGGAAAGCGCCGCCTTCCATGGGCGTTCGAGCGCCGGCACCACGCAGCTCAGCACTGCGGCCGCGGGAACGAGTGCACCCGGCATGCCTGCATCGGCTGCCAATGCGCCCATGACCTGCGCGAGCCTCATGCGCGCCTCGTCTGCCGTAATGCTCGACGGCGTCGTGATCTCGCACGTCGCAAGCGGGCATTCCTGCGCCGCAGCCGAATCCTCGGCAAACAGGCCAAAGCGAATGAACGTGTTGCCCACGTCGACCGTCAATATATATGCGCACCCATTAAGCATCGTCGGCGCTCCTTTCGTCTGCCCAGCAGTATATCGCCTACCTAAACCAGTCATCCCAAAATGACTAGCTTGCGGCTATACTGGTGCGCGGTCGCGCGCGAGCTCACGCGGCGGCCCTTGGTAACCCGACTTCCCGCACCGTATCCGTAGCGGCGCTCCCAGGGGAAGCGGATATACGCAAAGGAGTTCTATATGAGCAATCCCTCGAACCGCGCTTCGATGCGCGGGCAACTCACGCTGCGCGGCGTCGTCATCGGCGTCCTTGGCTGCGTAATCATCACGGCAAGCTCGGCCTACACCGCCCTCAAGATGGGCGCACTCCCCTGGCCGATCGTCTTCGCTGCCGTCATTTCGCTGTTCTTCCTGAAGCTCATGGGCAACGCCAGCCTCAACGAGGCCAACGTCACCCACACCATCATGTCCGCGGGCGCCATGGTCGCCGGCGGTCTGGCGTTTACCATCCCGGGCGCCTGGATGCTGGGCTATGCCGACCAGATCAGCTGGCTCGACATGTTTATCGTGGCGCTCGCCGGCACTATCCTGGGCCTTCTCGCCACGGCACTCATCCACCGTCACTTTATCGTGGACGCCGCCCTGGAGTTCCCCACCGGCAACGCCGCAGCTCAGACCCTGCGCGCGACCGAGGCCGGCGGCAAGACCGGCAAGCAGCTCTTTGGTTCCATGGCCATCGCCGGCATCTATAGCGTGCTGCGCGACGCCCTGGGCGTGGTGCCCAGCATGCTGTGCACGCTCAACATCCCCGGCGTGACCTTTGGCATCTACAACTCGCCCATGCTGCTCTCCGTCGGCTTCCTCGTGGGCTTCGCCCCGGTCGCCTTCTGGTTTGCCGGCGCGCTGCTGGGCAACTTTGGCATCATCGTCGGCGGCACCGCTGCCGGCCTGTTCGACGTTATGACTGCGCAGGGCATCGTCAAGTCCCTGGGCATGGGCCTCATGATGGGCTTTGGCGTCGCCGTCGTCCTCAAGGACATCCTGCCGCAGGTCGCCGGTATCGTCCGCGGTCTTGCCGCCGACAGCTCCACCGACACCGACGAGCAGTCGCTCATCTCGAGCTCCCTTAAGCTCGACGCCGGCATCATCGGCCTGGGCGCTGCCGCCATCGCCGTGATCATCGCCATCGTGCTCGACCTTGGCCCCGTTCCGGCCGTCATCGTGACGTTGTTCACCTTTGTCACCACCATCATGAGCGCACAAAGCTGCGGCCAGACGGGCATCGACCCCATGGAGATCTTTGGCCTCATCGTTATGCTCATCGTGGCCGCCTTCGCTCAGATCGCGCAGGTCAAACTGTTCTTTATCGCCGGCATCGTAGCCGTGGCGTGCGGCCTTGCGGGCGACGTCATGAACGACTTTAAGGCCGGCGCCGTGCTGGGCACCAACCCGCGTGCGCAGTGGATCGGCCAAGCCATCGGCGGCATCGTGGGCGCCCTGGTCGCCGCAGCCGTCATGGTCGCGCTCGTCACCGCCTATGGCCCGGACGC
>URIE01000149.1 GCA_900547805.1 uncultured Collinsella sp. | reverse complement strand
CCGCCCAGAGCGAACAAGTTGGCATGAAAAAGGCAAGGCATAGACCTTCTGGTCATGCCTTGCCTTTTGAATGACAAATTGTCGCTCTGGACGTCGCGCAGCGTCGACCGGTCCGCCGTTCGGTAGAACGGCGGAACCTGAGGGCGCAGCGTCGAGCCGTTACGCGGTTCGTAGAACCGCGTAACTAGTTAGTACATCTTTGCGCCGGCGGGGATGGAGGCGTCGAGCTGGATCAGGTTGAGGCGCTCCTCGCCCTCCTCCTCGTGGATGGCACTGATGAGCATGCCGCAGCTGGGGATGCCCATCATCTTGCGCGGAGGCAGATTGGTGATGGCGAGCAGGGTCTTACCGACCAGGTCCTCGGGCTCATAGTATTCATGGATGCCGGAGAGGATGGTGCGGTCGGTACCGGTACCGTCGTCGAGCGTAAAGTTCAGCAGCTTCTTGGACTTCTTGACGGCCTCGCATGCCTTGACCTTCACAGCGCGGAAATCGCTCTTGGAGAAGGTTTCGAAGTCGACGAACTCCTCAAACAGCGGCTCAACGGCGATCTTGGAGTAATCGAGCGTGGGCTTAAGCGACTTAACGAACGGGCTCGCGGCGTTGCCGGCCTCGGCAGCCTTGGCGGCAGCGGCACCGGACTGGAAGCCCTTCTCGGGCTTCATATGCGGGAACAGCAGGACGTCGCGGATGGAAGCCTGGTTGGTAAGCAGCATGACCACGCGGTCGATACCGATGCCGATGCCACCCGCGGGAGGCATGCCGTACTCGAGGGCGCGCACGTAGTCCTCGTCGTACTCCATGGCCTCATCGTCGCCGCCAGCCTTCTCGGCCATCTGGGCGGCAAAACGCTCGGCCTGGTCGACCGGGTCGTTGAGCTCGGAGAACGCGTTGGCGTACTCGTGGCCGGCGATGACCAGCTCAAAGCGGTGGGTCAAACGCGGGTCGTCCTCAAAACGCTTGGCAAGCGGGCTGACCTCGATGGGGTAATCGCACACGAACGTGGGGTTGACGATGGTGTCCTCGCCCAGCTCATCGTAAATCTCGGCGATAATCTTGCCGGCGGTCCACTCGGGCTTAATCTCCAGGCCCTTCTCACGCGCGGCGGCAGCAAGCTCCTCGACCGGCGTGTCAATGGTGACCTGCTTGCCGAGCACGTCGGAGACGATGTCGGTCATGGGACGACTGGCCCACTCACCAGAAAGGTCGATGGTCTGGCCCTGGTACTCGATGACCTCGGGGTTGCCGATGGCCTTGTTAGCCGCCTTAATGACGCCCTGGGCGAGTGCCTTCATGCCCTCGAGGTCGGAGAAGGCACGGTAGGCCTCCATCGTGGTGAACTCGGGGTTGTGGGTAAGGTCCATGCCCTCGTTACGGAAGATGCGGCCGATCTCGAACACGCGCTCAAAACCACCGACGATGCAGCGCTTGAGGTGCAGCTCGGTGGCAATACGCAGGTAGCACTCCTGATCGAGCGCGTTGAAGTGGGTAATGAACGGCTTGGCAGTAGCGCCGCCCTGGATGGTCTGCAGGATGGGGGTCTCGACCTCCATGTAGCCGTCGGACTCCATAAAGCGACGGAAGGTGGAGAGAATCTGCGAACGCTTACGGAAGGTCTCGCGAACGTCGTCGTTGGCGATCAGGTCGACATAGCGCTGGCGATAGCGGGTCTCCTTGTCGGAAAGACCGTGGAACTTCTCGGGCAGCGGACGAACGGCCTTGGCAAGCAGGGTCGCGCTCTTAGGGGCAACGGAAAGCTGGCCGCGCTGGGTGCGCACAACCACGCCGGTCACGCCCAGGATGTCGCCCAAGTCGAGGGCTTTGAGCGTATTCCAGGCAGCCTCGTCCATGTCGTTGATGCGGCAGAACAGCTGAATCTCGGCAGTCGCATCGCGCACGACGATGAACATGATCTTGCCCTGACCGCGCTTGGCGACCACACGGCCGGCGATCTTCACGACGTCCTCGGTGTCCTCACCATCGGCAAGCTCGGCGTACTTAGCCTCGATATCGGCAACGTAGTCCTCAAGCTCAGAGTGCTCGGGATAGGGGTTCTGGCCCGCCTCGAACAGGGCGGCGCGCTTGGCCAGGCGGGTGGCGCGCTCATCGTTGAGCGTCGATGCCTGATCTGCGGCGTTCTGGTTCTCTGCCATAAGTTAGCTCCTCAAACTAAAACGCTCCCCAGGATTCGGTCCCAGGGAGCGAAAACATACCTTTACGCGGGACCGTGGTCTAGCGTGCGATCTTGGCGATGGTGTAGACGCGAGTCTTGCCGGAAGGCGTAACGACCTCGACGGAGTCGCCCTCGCCGTGACCGATGATGGCGTGACCGACCGGAGACTCGTTGGAAATCTTGTGCTCGAGCGAGTTGGTCTCGGTGGTACCGACGAGCGTGACTTCCATGACCTCGCCGTTGGGATCAATCAGCGAAACGGTGGAACCGATGGAGACGGTCAGGTCGCCCGTGGTGGCAGCAACCTGAGCGTTGGCGAGGATGGCCTGGATCTCGGCAATACGAGCGGCGTTCTGGGCCTGCTTGTCCTTAGCGGCGTCGTACTCGGAGTTCTCCGAAAGGTCGCCGAACGCGCGGGCTTCCTTGATGTCCTCGACGATCTCCTTGGCGTAATCGCCCTCACGCCAAGCGAGCTCCTCGACGAGCTTCTGGCGGCCCTCAGCGGTCAGTACGATCTGGCTTGCGTCCATACGGATATCTCCCCAACTCTGATCAAACAATCAACTGTCAACAAAACGAAAAAGACCGGCTAGCCTGCGGGCAAGCCGGTCAGGTGCTCACCCCAAAGGGATGGGACTACTCTGCGTCCGCGTCGCTGTCCTCTGCCTGCTTCTTCTTGGCAGCAGCGAGCTTGGCCTCGAGCTCAGCGATCTCCTTGTCCTCCTCGGACTGCTCGACCACGACCTCCTCGGCCTGCTTGGTCTCGGCCTTATCGTCGCCCTCCATACCCTCGCGGATATTCTTGACGGTAGAGCCGAGGGACTTGCCGAGCTTCGGCAGGTTCTTGGGCCCGAAGATAATCAGGACAACGACGAGAATAATGATGAGCTCAGGAGCCCTCAGTCCAAACATGTAGACCTCCACAATACAGCGAGACAAGCTCGAATGAGTATACCGCGGGTATCGCGGTATCACAACAATAGCTAAAAAAAGGGACCGCAAGAAGCGGTCCCTCCTCATACTCTGGTCGGGTTGACTGGATTTGAACCAGCGACCCCTGCGTCCCGAACGCAGTGCTCTACCAAACTGAGCCACAACCCGTTAGCTCGACTATAGTAACAAAGATTTCCGTCGTGTGCTAGAGAAATTTTTACTTCTTTGGCACTTCGACGCAAACCGTGTTGGGAATGAGCTCCGTCGCGCAGGACCACCAGCCGTTTTGCTGGGCAGCGTCGGCAAGCCTTTCGGCCGTGACGGCGGTGTCGCAAATGGCAAACGAGCAGGCACCCGATCCGCACACATCTACAGCAACGGTGCCGTCCTGTTTACGCAGCCAATCGAGAACCGTTTGAATCTGCGGCTCCATCTGTGCGGAAATGACACCCAGGTTGTTATGGATGAGCGCATATGCCGTCTCGGCATCACCGGCACGCAAGGCAGAAGCCATCGCGCCGGGCTTGTCCGCAGGCACCGGAGCCTCGTCAAAACGTCGATAGGCTTCAATTGTCGAAACGCTTGCTTCGCGCGGCTTGACCAGCACGACAGGAATTGCGGGCAATGCGGGGTACTCGGTTGCCAGAACGTCTCCCCCGCCCACGTAAAATGCGGGGCTCGCATGCAAAAAGAAGGGAACGTCGGCACCGATGCCGCGCGCGATGTTGTCCAGCGCGGGATCGGCGTGGTCGATGTCCCAGAGTTCGGCCAGAGCAACGATAACCGCCGCGGCGTCCGTCGAAGGACCGCCCAGGCCGGCGCACAGCGGAATATGCTTCTCGATCGTCACGCAGATGTTGGCCTCGCGCCCATAATGCTCGGCCATGGCAACCGCAGCCCGATACGCCGTATTCTTTTGCATGGGAAA
>URIE01000148.1 GCA_900547805.1 uncultured Collinsella sp. | reverse complement strand
GGACTGTTTTGGCTGTCAAAGGCCTTATCTACTCCGTATTCCACCGCAACTTTTTTGTGAGGGTCGGGATTGAAGGCGGAGAGTGCGAGCGAGTGCGGATACGGCAGTTGATGATAGGATAAGTACGTTAGCAACTGCCGCTGAGCGGCTCAAACGAAAGGAACCCTGTATGGAGTCCTCCGCCTACCCGATGCTCTTTAGCCCGATCAAGGTCGGTACGACCGAGGTCAAGAACCGCGTCTTTATGCCGCCGGTGTCCACGAACCTGGCCGATCATGGCTATGTGACCGACGACTTGGTCGATCATTACCGTGCCCGTGCCAAGGGCGGCGTCGGCCTGATCATCACCGAGGTCGTGACGGTCGAGCCCACCTATACCTATCTGCCGGGTGACATGTGCTGCTACGACGACACGTTTATCCCCGGCTGGGAAAAGCTCGCCGCAGCCGTCCACGAGTATGGCTGCAAGATCATGCCGCAGCTCTTCCACCCCGCCTACATGGCCTTTAACATTCCGGGCACGCCGCGCCTGATCGCTCCGTCCTTCGTGGGACCGTCCTATGCCCGTGAGGCACCGCGTCCTATCACGGTCGACGAGATTCACGAGCTCACGCATCAGTTTGGCGACGCCGCTGTGCGTATGCAAAAGGCTGGCGTCGATGGCGTCGAGGTCCATGCGGCGCATGCCCACGGCATGCTTGGCGGCTTTTTGACCCCGCTCTACAACAAACGTACCGATGAGTATGGCGGCTCGCTCGACGCCCGCATGCGTTTTTTGCTCGAGGTCATCGCCGAGATCCGCGAGCGCTGCGGCAAGGACTTTATCATCGACGTCCGTATCTCGGGCGACGAGTACACCGATGGCGGCCTGACCCTCAACGACATGATCTACGTCTCACGTCGCCTGGAGAAGGCCGGCGTCGACATGATTCATGTGTCGGGCGGCACCACCATCAAGCGCGGCTCCGCGATTCCCGCCGCCGGTACGCAGCAGGCCTCGCACGCCGCCTGCTCGCGCGAGATCAAGAAGCACGTTAACATTCCTGTCGCCACGGTCGGCCGCATCAACGAGGCCTGGATTGCCGAGGAGCTGATCGAGGACGGCGCCGCCGACATCTGCATGATGGGCCGCGCCAATCTGTGCGATGCCGAGTTCTGCAATAAGGCCGCTGCCGGCAACGCCGACGACATCCGCCCCTGCATCGGCTGCCTGCGCTGCCTGAACGGCATTATGTTCGGCAAGCGCATCTCCTGCACTGTCAACCCGGACGTGGAGCGCGACGAGGCCGGTTACGAGCCTGCCGCCGAGGCCAAGAATGTGCTCGTTGTGGGCGCTGGTCCTGCGGGCATGGAGGCTGCCTACATTGCTGCCAAGCGCGGCCATAACGTGGTGCTCGTGGATAAGCAGGACGAACCGGGCGGCGAGATGCGCATCGCAGCCGTTCCGCCGGCAAAGCAGGAACTCACCCGCGTGATCAAGTATCAGTATCGTCGTCTGGCCGAGTCGGGCGTGAAGTGCGTCTTTGGTACCGAGCTTACTGCCGAGGACATTCAGCGTGACTACGCGGGCTACGAGGTCGTCCTGGCTTATGGCGCCGAGCCCATCGCTCCGGCCTTCATGCAGGGCTTTAAGCAGGTTATGACGGCTGACGACCTACTGGGTGGCAAGGCTTTCCCGGGCAAGAAGATCGTCATCGTGGGCGGCGGCACCGTCGGTTGCGAGACGGCAGATTACCTGGCCCCGCTGGTCAACGACCTGTCGCCGGCCAATCGCGATGTCACCGTTATCGAGATGACCAAGACGCTCGCCGCCAACGAGGGCGGCGCCGGTCGCGCGGTGCTCATCACGCGCATGCTCTCAAAGGGCGTCCACGTGCTGACCGAGGCCAAGGTGACCGAGATCACAGAGGACACCATCAGTTACGAAAAGGACGGCGAGGTCCACACCATCACCGGTGCCGATACGCTGGTGCTTGCCATGGGCTATCGTCCCAATACCAAGCTGGCCGACGACCTTGTTGCTGCCGGTGTTGCCACCCACGTGCTGGGCGACGCCAACAAGTGCGGCAACATTCGCGACGCCATCGGCGACGGCTACAAGGTTGCCTGCGAACTCTAGTCAACCCCTTGGTGCATGGGGGACAGGTTACTTTGCGCTAAGTTGATGCATGTAAACCTGACCCCATTGACGAGGTTGCCGCCATCCCAGGGCGGCTTCATGGAGTAACGCCCGTACGCATCGAATTTCTCCTCCCATAGATGTGCGGCACAAAGAGCCCCGAGTTCATACGAGCTCGGGGCTCTTTTCGTTTGGATTGCAGACGTATTGACAGACGAAAACTGTTTGCGTCTTGGATAAATCAATACGCAAACGGTTTCCGTCTTATAATACGGTCATGAATAGTACGAAACGAAGAGGTTGTGCATATGGTTGTTAGAGAGAGCCCTACAGTCGAATACAAGGAAAGCGTTACGCCGACGTTTCTTAAAACGGTGAGCGCCTATGCAAACTATGGGACGGGCAAGATTGAGTTTGGCGTTGATGACGAGGGCGTGGTTGTCGGCCTTGCAGATCCGGTCGCAGAGTGTCTCCGCATCGAGAACATGATTAATGACAGCTTGGACCCCGCTCCCCGTTACACGCTCGAGCCCGATGAGAAACACGGGACCGTAATCCTTACGGTTTATGAGGGACAGGACAAACCCTATCGAAGCAAGGGAAAGGCCTACAGGCGAAACGATTCGGCAACGGTGGAGGTCGACCGGTTTGAGTATGGCAGGCTGACGCTCGAAGGCAGCAACGTAACGTTCGACGCGCTCACGTCGGCTCGCCAGGACTTGAGCTTTCATACGCTCGAGCATAAGTGTGTTGAACACCTCGGCATTTCCGAGTTAACGCCGGATATCATGCGTACGCTCCGCTTGCTCGGCAAGGATGGCTATACCAATGCCGCGGCGATTTTAGCGGATAAGAATGATTTTCCGGGCATCGACTGCGTCCGTTTTGGCGATACCGAGGATGTAATCTTGGATTGCGAGACGGCGACAAATGTATCCGCAATTGAGCAGGTGGACAGGGCGGTAGCTATGTTTGCACGCTACTACCGTTATGAGCGTATCGAAGGGATGGAGCGCGTCCAAACCGATCGAATTCCTCTTGAGGCATTCCGCGAAGCTGTTGCAAACGCTTTGGTGCATCGGACGTGGGACGTTCGAGCGAACGTTCAAGTTGCCCTGTACGATGATCGCGTCGTTGTGACCTCCCCCGGATCGCTGCCCGCCGGTTTGACGACGGAACAATACCTGTATGGGCAGATATCCGTGCTCAGAAACCCCATCGTTGCAGAGGCCTTCTTAAAGCTGGATTACATCGAGAAATTTGGTACGGGAATTGCGCGCATTAGACGTGCCTATCGCGATTCGATCAATCAACCAATTTTTGATGTTCGCGGCGGCATGGTGGCCGTCACATTGCCCGTTACCGATGCCCTTGAAGGGTCCGAGGAAGAGGTCCAGGTTCTCAAGGCCTTGTCGGGCGGTCGAATTATGTCGCGAAGCGAGATTGAAAAACAGACGGGGCTGAGCCGCATGCGGACGTTGGCGGCACTCGAATCTCTGCTTGAACGGAATGCAATCGTAAGGCAGGGAACCGGGCGGGCCACGAAATATGAGCGCTCTTAGTCCAAAAGAGCCATGGTACAAGACGGACCCCAAGCCAGCGTTGGCTTGGGGTCCGTTATATCCCGGATGGTAACGGGCCGATTATTGTCAAGTTATAGCAAGATATAGCAAAGTATAGCGACGTACAGCAAAGTATAGTGAGATATAGCAAGCCGTATAGCGCGCCTTGATTATCAACCGTCCGTATTTCACAGCAACTTATAACAGGCTCGGGGTGCCAATTTGGGGTGCAGTAGTGCTGCGCCACGAAAAGGGCCTATCTACTACGCTTAAGCCGCAGGGGTCAACCATAGCCGGCTTTTTCGAAAATCGACAAGCTGTCTACCTGCACTGATAATTGTTCTCGGGGGAAGCGGGCACTGCGGGGCGCGGCAA
>URIE01000147.1 GCA_900547805.1 uncultured Collinsella sp. | reverse complement strand
CCATCTCCTTGGCAACCGTAATGGCGTGCTCGCAGCCCTCGCGTACATCGTAGGTGTCGATGAGCAGCGTACAGTTCTTGGGGCTCGACTTGGCAAAGGCGCGGAAGGCCTCGAGCTCGGAATCGAAGCTCATCACCCAGCTGTGCGCATGCGTGCCAAAGACGGGAATGCCGTAGCGGCGCCCGGCAAGCACGTTGGACGTAGACGAGCAGCCCGCCACGTAGCTCGCGCGCGCAACAGCCAGGCCGCCATCGGGACCCTGGGCACGGCGCAGGCCAAACTCGGCCACGGGACGACCGTCGGCCGCCAACACCACGCGCGCCGTCTTGGTGGCAACAAGCGTTTGGAAGCCGACGATGTTGAGCAGCGCCGTCTCGAGCAGCTGGCACTCCAGCGCCGGACCGGTGACGCGCACCATGGGCTCGCGCGGAAAAACAAGCTCGCCCTCGGGCACGGCGTCAATGTTCACGTGCGCGCGGAAGTTGCGCAGGTAGTCGAGGAATGCGGGTTTAAACATCGCACCGCCGGCGGGAGCCTGAAGCGAGGCGAGGTACTCGATATCCTCGGGCGTAAAGCGCAGATTCTCGACGAGCTCGGGGAGCTCGGCGGTGCCGCACATGACGGCGTACGCGCTGCCAAACGGATGGTCACGGTAAAACGCCGTAAAACAGCCTTGCTCATTGGCTTTGCCGCTCTCCCAAAGGCCCTGGGCCATAGTGAGCTCGTACAGATCGGTGA
The DNA here is from genome assembly GCA_900547805.1 of uncultured Collinsella sp. Classification (GTDB taxonomy): domain Bacteria; phylum Actinomycetota; class Coriobacteriia; order Coriobacteriales; family Coriobacteriaceae; genus Collinsella. The sequence goes on along the minus strand of URIE01000147.1, from coordinate 3,352 downwards.
GCATTGCGATGTCGGTGGGATGCGAGATGTCGGTCAAAGCCATGGGGCGACCTTTCGAATACGTTGTACAGAGGTTGAGGGTTGGGCGGGGCGAAATACGCGAGCGGGGCGCCGGGTGCGGCTCGGTTAGTGCAGCCCCATGCTGCCCGTGATCGTGTAGCCCATAAAGACGATAAACCCAATCAGGGCGAGCGCGATGATGAGCTTTTGAGCCGGCGGCATGCCGGGGATATCGTCCTCGTCCACAGGCTCTTTAGAGGTGACCATGCGCTGGGCAAACGTCATCTCGTCACGGCTCGGCTTGGAATCGACGGGCTTGGGACGAGCGGCTTTTTTAGGCTGAGGTTTGGGCGCGGCGGGCGCTGGCTCGGATGCGGCCTTGGCAGCGGCCTCATCGGCCTTCGCACGCTCGGCGCGCAGGGCGGCCAGCTCCTCACGCTCGCGACGAGCCCTTTCCTGCTCCTCGCGGCGGGCCTTCTCGGCGCGGAGCTCTTCCAACTCGGCGCGCTCCTCGTCAGACAATGGTTGGGACTCAAGCTCGGCCATAGTTCAGCCCTTTCTTTTAAAAAAAGCCGCCGACACAATGTCAGCGGCTTATCAAATCCAAGGGTGGAGACGAAGGGAGTCGAACCCTCGGCCTCTGCCATGCGACGGCAGCGCTCTCCCAACTGAGCTACGTCCCCAGGACAAGTTGATATTTTACCTACGGCTCGCCAACTGTCAACGCCCATTACCCAGTCTTTTTGGGACGGGGCTATTTTGACTGCCTTTCGAGCAGGCAATCCTCTCGATGATTATTTAATCCCCGTCCCAGAAAAATCATCGGCAAACGCATTACTTTGCGCTGGTAAGGACGCCGGTGGTGTCGAAGGCTGGGGTGAAGCTCTCGTCTACCGCGCCGCCCTCTTGCCAGAACATCGTTGTAAAGCCCAGGTCGTCGGCATGGTCGAGCACCCGCTCGTACTCCTCGCGCGTCACGGCACGCGCCAGGTCGCCGCCCTGCTCGCGCATGAGCGCATTGGGCGTGTACTGGTTCATGACCGAGATCGGCACATCGCCCACCGTCTGCCACACCAGGTCCAGCACGCGACACGAATCGTCCGCATGCCCCGGCAGCACCAGGTGACGCACGATCATGCCGCGCTTCATGAGCCCGTCATCGTCCACCAGCTCTCCCCCGCGGCGCTCAATCTCGCGCGCCATTTGCGCCAGGCCCGACACGGCCACACGCGGGTAGTCCTTAATGTGGGAGAGCGACTGTGCAAGCCCCGCATCGGAATATTTAAAGTCGGTAAGCCACACGTCGACCAGATCGCCGAGCGCCGCCACGGCACTCGCGCGCTCATAACCGCTCGTGTTGTAGACGATCGGGATGACCAGCCCGCGCGCCCGTGCCGCGGCAATCGCAGCCGGCAGCAGGTGCGCGTAGTGCGTCGCCGTCACCAGGTTAATATTGTTCGCACCCTGGTCCTGAAGCTCCAACATAATCTCGACCAGGCGCTCGGGCGAAATCTCAAGCCCAAAATTACCCGTCGAGATCTCGTGGTTCTGGCAATAGACACATTTGAGCGAGCAGCCGCTAAAGAAGATCGTGCCCGAACCGGCCTCGCCCGAGATAGGCGGCTCCTCCCACATATGAAGCGCCGCGCGGGCCACCTTGAGCGTGTCGTTAGCACCGCATACGCCGTGCGCGCCCTCATCGCGCGCCGCACCGCAACGGCGCGGACACAAATGGCAGGCGGGCGAAAAAAGTTCGGTCAACGACGTCGGCATAAAGACATGCTCCAAAACAACGATTCGGCAGCTCAAACGTAAAGGCCCGGACCGCGCAGGCGGCTCCAAGCCCAAGGCGCCGTAATCGTCCGACACGATTTTTGTAATGTCAAGACTGGAATCGACAAAGTGCCGCTTTATGATGTAGGTATTCCGCCCCCCGCGGAGCAACTGGGTGAACCGTCGCGTTTATTTAGGGAGCCCACACAGTCGTACCTAGTACAGGTATCCTTCGTTGTTAAGGACGCTGGAACAGTCGATGAGGGCACCCACCTGTTTTAGGTGGGTTCATTTTCGTAACGTGGGGGGTGGTTTTCTTTTGCCGAAACTCGCCATTGCAAATCCCGCCCAGATCCCCAAAAGGCACCAGGCAGAACCCCATCATCACTCGAATATCTGGTAAGCACGTGATTATCGCCCCGTGCAATTCCTCACACCCTCCTTGGTCGAGTATCATGGGTCAGCTATACCCTTTGCGGCGTGGCATCCTTTGACCTTTTCCTTCGACGCTTGGCGGTTTATCGATTCATGGCTTCCTCCACGAGCTTCATACCGTACCTTTGCGTGGCGGTCGCGGCTTTTATCACGACCTTCCTTGCGGTGCCCCTGGTCAAGCGCCTGGCAATCAAGCTCGACGCCGTCGACTATCCTTCCAAGCGCCGCATGAACACTAAACCCATCCCGCGCATGGGTGGCACGGCGGTCTTTTTGGGCCTCGTCGTCGCCTGCACCGTGCAGATCCTAGGCACCTGGTACTTGGGCTGGCCGCCCGTTTTGGTGCCCCACCCCCGTCTGCACATCAGCTACCCCATACTTGCGCTTTCTTTTACCGTCATCTTTGCGACCGGCGCCATCGACGACGTCTTTCAGCTCAAGCCCAAGCAAAAGCTGGCCGGCCAGGTCCTCGCCGCGCTCATCGCCTGTGTGGGCGGCCTAAAAATCGGCGTCATCGTCAACCCGCTTGCCCCCGGCGAGATTATGCTCGGCTGGCTCACCTATCCCATCACCGTGATCTACCTGGTGGCGTTCACCAATATCATCAACCTTATTGACGGCCTCGACGGCCTGGCGACGGGTATCTGTGGCATCGCATCGTTCACGATGTTCTCGATGGCCGTCCTCTCGGGCCGCATCGATGCCGCCGCACTCTCTATCGCGTTGTTTGGCGCCTGCTTGGCCTTTTTGCGCTACAACTTCAACCCCGCAAGTATCTTCTTGGGCGACTCGGGTTCGCTGCTGCTGGGCTTTGCTCTGGGTTCCATCTCGCTGCTCAACGTGAGCCGCACCGCCGCGCTCACATCGCTCATCATCCCGCTCATCGTGGCCGGCGTGCCCATCATCGACACGTTTAGCGCCATCGTACGCCGCAAGCGCGCCCACATTAGCATTGGGCAGGCCGACAAGGGCCACATTCACCACCGCCTGATTCAAGAGGGTTACAACCAAAAGCAGGCCGTGCTGCTCATCTACGCCTGGTGCATCATGCTTTCGGCCGGCGCCGCCGCCATCAATCAGGTCGAGGTTCCCATGCGCGTGCTCATCTTTACCGTGCTCGCCATTGGCTCGGCGGCCTTCGCCA
>URIE01000146.1 GCA_900547805.1 uncultured Collinsella sp. | reverse complement strand
CGGTCGTATCGTCGAGATCTATGGCCCCGAGTCCTCCGGTAAGACGACGCTCTCGCTCGAGATTCTGGCAGAGGCCCAGGCTATGGGCGGCGTCGTTGCCTTTATCGATGCCGAGCATGCGCTCGATCCCACCTATGCCGCGCGTATCGGTGTGGACATCGACGAGGTCCTCATTTCCCAGCCCGATACGGGTGAACAGGCGCTCGAGATCGTTGATATGCTCGTGCGTTCCGGCGCCATCGACGCCATCGTCGTCGACTCTGTCGCCGCCCTGACTCCGCGTGCCGAGATTGAGGGCGAGATCGGCGACACCACGGTTGGACTTCAGGCCCGCTTGATGAGCCAGGCGCTCCGTAAGTTGGCAGGCTCGCTTTCTAAATCCAACACGACCTGTATCTTCATCAACCAGCTGCGCGAGAAGATCGGTGTCATGTTTGGCAATCCCGAGACTACGACGGGCGGTCGCGCCCTTAAGTTCTTCTCGTCGGTGCGTATCGACATTCGCCGTATCGACAGCATTAAGCTTAAGGACGAGGTTATCGGTAATCGCGTGCGCGCCAAGGTCGTTAAGAACAAGGTTGCCGCTCCGTTCCGTTCCGCCGAGTTCGACATCATGTACGGTACGGGTATCTCCAAGGAGGGCTCGATCCTGGACATGGCCGTCGAGTGCGGTATCTGCAAGAAGATGGGCTCCTGGTTTGCCTATGGCGAGGACAAGCTCGGCAACGGTCGCGAGGCCGCCAAGGCATTCCTGCGCGAGCACCCCGACTGCGCTGACGAGATTGAGCATAAGGTTCGCCTTGCCTGCGGCCTTGAGTTTGATGACGACGCCCCTTCCGAGGTCGAGCTGACCGATCAGCCGGCACCCGAGGAGTTCGATGAGCTCTATGCCATTGACGGCTCCGCAATGCTTGACGATGACGACGAGTAGCTGATACCGACATGTCGTATACGGTGACCGAGGCCACGGTCGTCTTTCCCGATAAGAAGGCGGCCTCCTCGTTCTCGAGCGGTTATGCATCTAAAAAGCCCTGTGCGCATATCGACTGTGAGCTCGAGGGCGGTTTTGAACGATCCATTTGGATTCCTGTGCGGGTAGCTCGCCTGTACATGAAAAACCGCCCCGATCTTCCCTGTGATTGGGACAACTTTCGCGAGGCCGTGCAGCTCATCGAGCGCAAATGTGCGCTCACCATGGTGACCGAGATGCTTTCGCGACGTGATCACGCAACGGGCGAAGTTCGTGACAAGCTCGCTCGTTATGGCTTTCGCACGGCTGCTATCGATTTTGCCGTCGAGCGCGCCACCGAGTATCGCTTTTTAGACGAGAACCGCTTTTGCTCGTACTTTATCGAGGAACGCAAGCGGCGCGGTTGGGGACAGCGCAAAATCGAGACCGAGCTCAAGCGACGTCATGTTGTGCTCGATGACATTCCCGGTTATCCCGAGGATTATTTTGCCGTCGAAGACGATTTGGCGCGTGCGTCAGCCCTGCTCGCCAAGCGGCGTGTTCCAGAGACGCGCGGATTCGAAATACTGGTTCGGTTTTTGATGGGCAAGGGCTTCTCGTATCACATCGCCGCCGATGCCGTTAAGGCACGCCTCGATGCCGAATGCGAGGAATGTGCGCTTTAGGCGTATGCGTTTTGTGGCCCCGCCGTTCACCGCGTTTTAGCCGCCGTACTGGGGCCATTTATTTGACAGTTGTTGTGGTTCAACGTACGATAAACACTGTCATTTGCTTTGTGATATGTGCTCATCTGTGATGAGTTTGTTTATATGTTTATCTGTATCCGACCCGCATAAGCTGCGCCCATATTACTCAAATGTCGCGAGCCGTTCGTAAGGACGGTTCGCTTTGTTGTGTAACGAATCCATAAAAAGGAGTGAGCATGCCTATCATCGCAGCGCTCGTTGGCATCGTTTTGGGTGCCATCGCCGCCATTGCCTACATGCGCACCGCCAAGCAGGGTAGTCTTCACGAGGCCGACGAAAAGATTCAGTCGGCACACGCACAGGCTGAGTCCCTGATCGGTGATGCAAAGCGTCAGGCCGAGACCCTCAAAAAAGAGGCTCTGCTCGAGGCCAAGGAAGAGATCATCAAGAACAAGCAGGCTGCCGAGGCCGAGGACAAGCAGCGTAAGAACGAGATTCGTACGCTCGAGAACCGCGTGATGCAGCGCGAGGAATCCCTCGATCGCCGCAACGACGCTCTCGACAAGCGCGAGCATCAGCTGTCCAGCCAGGCCGGTCAGGTCGAGAAGCGCTCCCGTGAGCTCGAGGAGCTCTGCGCAAAGCAGACCTCCGAGCTTGAGCGTATCGCCGACCTTACCCGCGAGGACGCCCACAAGGAACTCCTCGATAAGGTTCGCGGTGAGGTCACCCACGAGGCCGCCACGATTATTCGCGAGTCCGAGCAGCAGGTTCGCGCCGAGTGCCACAAGACCGCCCAGGAGATTCTGTCCCTGGCGATTCAGCGCTGCGCTGCCGACCACACTGCCGAGGTCACCGTTACCTCCGTGCACATTCCCTCTGATGACCTCAAGGGTCGTATCATCGGTCGCGAGGGTCGCAACATCCGCACCTTCGAGCAGGTTTCCGGCGTCAACCTCGTGATCGACGACACGCCCGAGACCGTCGTTCTTTCGAGCTTCGACCCGGTCCGTCGTGAGACCGCCCGTGTCGCCCTCGAGAACCTCATCGCCGACGGCCGCATTCACCCTGCCCGCATCGAGGAGATGTATCACAAGGCTGCCGACCTGGTTCAGCAGCGCGTGCGCGAGGCTGGCGAGCAGGCTGCCTTCGATACCGGCATTCACGACCTGCACCCCGAGATCGTCAAGACCCTTGGTGCCCTGCGCTACCGTACGTCGTTTGGCCAGAACGTGCTTCAGCACTCCCTCGAGGTCTCCGATCTGTGCGGCGTGATGGCTTCCGAGCTTGGTTTGGACGTTGTGACCGCCAAGCGCGCCGGTTTGCTGCACGACCTGGGCAAGGCAATCGACCACGACGTCGAGGGCCCGCATGCCGTCATCGGTGCCGAGCTTGCCCGCCGTTATGGCGAGAAGCCCGTTATCGTCCACGCTATCGAGGCTCACCATGCCGATGTCGACCCCAACACGGTGCTCGATGTCCTGGTTCAGGCCGCCGATGCCGTCTCCGCTTCTCGCCCCGGTGCCCGTCGCGAGTCTGCCGAGAACTACATCAAGCGTCTTGAGAAGCTCGAGGAGATCGCCAACTCCCATGACGGCGTCGAGCGCACCTATGCCATGCAGGCTGGTCGCGAGGTCCACGTCATGGTTCAGCCGGACAAGATCTCCGATGCCCAGTCTACGGTCCTGGCTCACGATATCGCCCATCAGATCGAGGAAGAGATGGAGTATCCCGGTCAGGTGCGCGTCGTCGTGATTCGCGAGAGCCGCGCTGTCGATATCGCTAAATAACATGAGCGACGCGAACGAGCTTATCTCATTTATCGCGTCGATGTCGGGGGAGGGCAGCCTTCGCGTCGAGGAGAACCTTGGCGAGGGGTATGTCCGCCTCCGCGTTTCGGAGGCCGAGCGGCGCCAGGCAAAGCACGACATTCAGCACGTCGAGGACATTGTTATCGAGATGCTGCGTAATGCTCGTGATGCCGGCGCCGACAAGGTCTATCTCGCCACGACCAAGGAAGATGGCGTCCGCACGCTTGTCTTTCTGGATAACGGCTCGGGTGTTCCGCAGGATATGCAAGAGCGAATCTTCGATGCTCGCGTTACCTCAAAGCTCGAGAGCATGAAGATGGACCGCTGGGGTGTTCACGGTCGTGGCATGGCATTGTTTTCGATCAAGCAGAACACCGACGAGGCCCGTGTGGTCACGTCCGGTGTCGATCTTGGTTCAGCCTTTAAGGTGAGCGTTGCGGCCGACCGCCTCAGTGAGCGTGCCGATCAGTCCAGCTGGCCCCAGGCCGTCAAGGATGAGGGCGGGCGTTATGTCTGTGCTCGCGGTCCGCATAATATTATTCGCGCTGCTTGTGAGTTTGCGCTCGAGGAGTTGCGTGGTTGCGATGTCTATCTTGGTTCTCCGTCTGAGATTGCCGCGACCCTTTATACTC
>URIE01000145.1 GCA_900547805.1 uncultured Collinsella sp. | reverse complement strand
GGCTTAAACAGACCGATCTTGTCGTAGTAGATGAGCGTTTGGCGCGAAACGTTAAACAAGCTCGCCATCTCGCTAATCGCATACATGCCCGTCTGCATAGGTCCTCCCGACGCACCAAAGCCCGCCGCCCACAAGGGCAGCGGGCTCAAACACTACTCGTATCCTACCCTAAATACGCCTATGACCAGCGCTTATAGTTTTTGCACGTCACGCCGACGGCCTCGAGCGCCTTGGCGGCGATGTGATGCACCGCGTCATCGAGCGTGGCGGGGCCGTTGTAAAACGTGAGCATGGGCGGCATGAGCATGACGCCCGGTACGCGCGCCAGGCGCGCCATGTTGTCGACATGAATGGCGCTGAAGGGCGTCTCGCGCACCATGAGCACCAGGCGGCGCTGCTCTTTCATCTGCACGTCGGCCGCGCGCAGCAACAGGTTTTCGCTGTAGCCGCTCGCGATGCCGGCGAGCGTCTTCATGGAGCAGGGTGCCACGATCATGCCATCGACCGGATAGGTGCCGCTTGCGATGGCAGCGCCGATGTTCTTGTTGTCGTAGACCACATCGGCATGCGTGGCAAACTCGTCGAGCGTCATGCCGAGCTCCTGCTCGATGGTGATCTCTCCCCCGCGCGTGACGACAAGCGCCGACTCGGCACCTGCCTGGCGCAGGCATTTGAGGCACTCAAGACCCAGCGCGGCACCGCTGGCGCCAGACACGCCAACGACAATGCGACGGGGACGGACAGAAGACTCAGGCATGACGGCTCCTTAACTACTTGGTAGGGCTACTTACTAGAAAGCAATCTCCTTGGCCCACTTGTCTGTGTCGATCTCCATGAACTGCGAGCGAATGAAGTTCTTCTTGAGGTCGAACGGGACCGTGCAGTCGAAGATGGCCTTGCAGGCGATGCCGTGCTCGCGGATCGAAGGATCAAACGCGGGGTCGTTGGACGGGTCGAGCACGTGGCAGTGGCAACCGGGGATGGTGATGAGATCCACGTCGGCCTGGAAGCGCGTGGTCATGGCCCACATCACGTCGCTCATATCGAAGATATCGACATCCTCGTCAACAAGGATGACGTGCTTGAGCTCGGAGAATGCCGAGAAGGCGAGCATGGCGGCGTTGCGCTGACGGCCCTCGTCATTTTTGCTCGACTTCTTAAACTGCATGATGGCAACGAACTTGCCGCCGCCGCAGGGGGCAGCGTGGACGTTGAGCAGGCGGCCCGGGATGGCGGTCTCGACCATCTTGTAGATGGAAGCCTCGGTGGGGATGCCGGCCATGGAAACGTGCTCGTGCGAAGGGCCGATGCAGCTCTCCATGATGGGATTGACGCGCGTGGTGACGGCGGTGATCTTGATCACCGGGCAGACCTTGGCGCCGCCGGTGTAGCCGGGGAACTCGGGCATGGCGTAGCCGTGGCCGTTGACGTCCTCGTTGATGGTCTCGTCGTGCATGAGGTAGCCCTCGAGCACGTACTCGGCATTGGCGATGCACTTCTGCGGAACGGTGACGCAGTCGGCAAGCTCGACAGCGTGGCCGCGCAGGGCGCCGGCAATTTGCAGCTCGTTGAAGCCGAGCGGTGTGGTGGGAGCCTCAAAACCGCAGCACATGTACACGGCGGGGTCCAAACCGATGGAGATGGAGATGGGCATATCCTCGCCACGCTGGCAGTACTCGTCAAAGAACGCGCCCAGGTGACGGCTGCCGGGGGTAATCCACATGGCGAGCTTGTCCTTGTCGACGCAGGAGAAACGGTGGATGGTCACGTCGGACTGGGAGCCGTCGGGGCTCGTGCCGTAGGCGAGGCCCATGGTGATGTAGGGGCCGCCGTCGACGGGCGTGTTGGTGGGAGCAGGAACGATCTTGCGCAGGTCAAAGCCATCGTCGGTCGCCTTGTACACGACCTCCTGGCAGTCGATGTGGGCTCCCTCGGCGATCTGCTCGGGCGCGATCAGGTTCTCAAAGCGCTTGCCGATCTCGAGGCCCAGGTGCTCCTCATCCAGGTCGAGCAGGGCGGCAACGCGCTTGCGGCTGGCAAGCATGCCGATGCAGACCTTGGCGTCGTCAAAGCCCTTGACGTTGTTGAAGACCATCGCCGGACCCTCTTTGGTCGGACGCATAACGGTGCCGCCGGCACCGACGTGGCGATAGACGCCCGAAACCTCGCCATCGGGATCGACCTGGGTGTCGGTCTCGAGCAGCTGGCCCGGCATCTTGCGCAAAAAGTCGAGTGCGGAGCGCAGGTCGTGGATCTGGGAAGCATCGGTAGTGGACATAGCGTGCTCCTTTCGGGAGAGTGCCCGGCGGCGAGGATGCCGCCGGGCTGGGTAACGTAGTGGGGCCGCGGCGCTCATAGATGGGACGCTCGGCCACTCGCAGTTCGAGCACTCGGCTGCTTACAGCCCAAGCGCTCGACCGCTTACATCAGGCCAAAGAGGTGGAACCAGGCGGCCTCGACCAGCACGACGATAAAGACGACCGCAGTGAGGGGAATGCCCATGCGCATAGCCTCTTTGGAGGTGTAGCCGCCGGCGTCCTTGCCCTCGCCGATAAGGATCGGCAGGTTGTGGAACGGCAGGATGTAGTGGATGTTGATGGACGTGAAGACGATGAGCGCCACGGCGAGCGGGCTCACGCTGGAGCCGGCCGCGAAGCTGATGAACGCCGGCACGCACACGCCGAGCACGGCCATGACCGAGCCCATGAACATGTGGATGATCATGGAGAGCGCGGCGACAAGCAGGGCGAACAGGAAGATGTTCTCGGGCACGGAGCTGGGAAGCACGACATCGGCGATCCAGGCGTTCATGCCGGTGGCACCGCCCACGGAACCCACGGCCATGGCGGCCGTCAGGAACATGAGGGACTTGATGTCGACAGCGTTCCAGCTGGCGGGGGTAAGGACCTCGCCGATGATGGGCATGGCGAGCGCGACACCGATGGCAAGTGTCACCCAGCCGATGTAATCGCCCGAGACGGTGAGCCACAGCGCGATGGCGATGACAAGCCACACGATGGTGCGGATCTCCTTGACGGAGAGCTTGCCAAGCGCGGCCTGCTTGGCCACGATCTGCTCGCGATCGTAGACGAGCTCCTTGCTGGGCTTAAAGAGGAAGAGGCCCAGGAACAGGGTGCACAGCAGCGCAACCAGCATGGGCACGCTCATGTACAGGAACCAGTCGACGAAGGACGGGCTCATGCCGCCGGCCTCGGCGCTGTACTGCGCAACGAGCGGGTTGAGCGTGGAGTCGCCCGTCAGGAAGAACATGGAACCCGGGGCGGCAGCGGCAAACACGAGGAATCCGAGCTTGCCTTTGTCGTCGTCACCGTAGCCGGCGGACTCGGCGATGACCGAGACGACGGCCAGGATGAGGAAGGCGCGGGGGAACGGATGCGGGATCAGCAGCGACAGCACAAAGGTGAGCGCGAAGATCGAGATGATGAGCGACTTGGCGTCGCGCACGAACTTGAGCATGAACGCGTAGGCGATGCGCTCGCCCAGGCCCGACTCCTTGACCGCGCTGGCGATGAGATAAGCGCCGATGACGAGCCACATGGTGGCTTTGGTCCACGAGCTAAACGTGGAGGCGACCGTCGCCGAGATGCTCGCGGCGCCTGTGTCGTCCACGCACACCTTGAACAGAACGAGCAGCGCGCAGTAGAGCAGGCCCACAAAGCCCGGCTGTGCCACGCCACACGCCCAGAACACCACCGTGGCGAGCGTCAACGCCAGACAGGTCTGACCGCCGACCGTAAGCTCGACCGTCGAGCTCAGCTCCGCCAAAGGAAGAAACTTCACCAGCAAAAAGACAACGATACCCAGCACAAAGCCAATTTCGCGCTTGGTGATCTTAAACGCCTTCTTTTCCGCTTCCATCTCCCCACCTTTCTTGTTGAGGGCGCTCCGGATTCGCAGCCACGTTGCCGCTTAAAAAGGGGCGCCCGTTATCGGACACCCCTTACGTTGCGCTGTGTTGTTGCAATACAGTCAAGCGGGATTTTTTGGATGAGAAGCGATCCTCTGGACAAAAAGCGTCACAACATTCGACGCTTTTCCTCGATTTCGAGATTTTCATCGAATGTTGTGACGGTTTGG
>URIE01000144.1 GCA_900547805.1 uncultured Collinsella sp. | reverse complement strand
CTTAAATGACTAGGTGTGGCTGCTTGGGCTAGGCTGTTAGGTCGAGTTCGTAGAGAAAGCTTTCACGCGGCATGTCGTGACGGCGCTCTTCGCGGTTGGCGCGGTGCGTGGCCGTGCGCTTAAAGCCGTGCAGCTCGTAGAACTTCCACGAGCAGTTGGAGTCGGTGTACAGGTGCGCCCTTGTCGCCCCGCGCGAGGACAGGTACGAGACCGCGGCATCGAGCAACACTGAGCCTACACCCAGGCCATGGACGTCGCGATCCACGGCAAGCAGCGTGACCTCGTTGTCGTGGGGCAACGGGCTGCTTTCGAGCAGGCGGTTGTTGGTTCGGATGGTTGCGCGCACAAACGAGAGATACTCGGCGCAGGCATCGGGCTCCAGCTCGCGCATTTGCGATAGCAGAGCGCGTTCGGTGTCCATCCAATGTTCCTTGACGGTGGCGCCGGAACTCTGTCCCGCGCGCGCGAGCGCAATGCCACGCGCCTCGCCGTCAATCACCGCAACCTGCGAAAACGTCGAGGACGAAAGGCAGTAGGCGAGGTCGCACGCGGCCTCAAGGCGGTTGTACTCATCGTTATCCGAATTGTTATGCCAAAGCTGCTGCAGAATCAGCGCGATGGCGTCGAAGTCTTCGGTATCAAACGGTCGGTAGAGAACCCGCGAGACCATGGTGCCTCTTTCTTTTGCGGATGCATATCGAGCACAGTTCTACCACGCCGTTGGCATCTAAATATGGTGCCCCTGTGTTCCATGAACTCACCGTGCCCAGTGCCGTGCCCATCCCCTCTGCTCGCAAACTTTTTCTGCACATGCGCCCGTTGCGGGGTGCATCGATGCGCTTGATGCGCTACATTGAATCAGTATTTTCAATGCCGCTGCGCGAGCGCTGCAGATCGACGTATCACCGACTCACAGAGCACGGCGGCGTACCAGACAGGAGGACTGCATGGGATCTGATGTGAAGATCGCACGCGCGTTGATCTCGGTTACCGATAAGACGGGTGTCGTCGATTTCGCACGGACGCTGGTTGACGACTTTGGCGTCGAGATCATCTCTACGGGTGGCACGGCTCGTGCCATCGAGGACGCGGGCGTTCCCGTAACCCCCATCGAGGAGTTCACGGGCTATCCCGAGATGATGGACGGCCGCGTCAAGACGCTGCATCCCAAGGTTCACGGCGCACTGCTTGCCCGCCGCGATTCCGAGCAGCACATGCAGGAGGCCGCTCAGCACGGCATTAAGCTGATCGACCTGGTCGTCGTCAACCTGTACGAGTTCGAGAAGACCGTCGCCAACCCCGAGGTCACCTTCGCGGACGCCATCGAGCACATCGACATCGGTGGCCCCTCCATGCTGCGCTCTGCCGCTAAGAACGCCGCGAGCGTTACCGTCATTTCCGACCCGGCCGACTATGATGCCGTCCTGGCCGAGATGCGCGAGACCGGCGGCTGCACCACGCTTTCCACTCGTCGCCGCCTGCAGGTGAAGGTCTACCAGACCACCGCCGCCTACGACACGGCTATCTCCCGTTGGCTTGCCGCCCAAGCAAGCGACGTGGCGGACACCTCTGCCAAGCTCGAGATCTCGCTGGAGAAGGTCGACGACCTGCGCTATGGCGAGAATCCTCAGCAGAAGGCCACGGTCTATCGCTTTGCCGAGGGCTGCGAGAACACCGCGAGCTCGCAGTTCCCGCTCGTGGGCTCCGAGCAGATCCAGGGCAAGCCGCTCAGCTACAACAACTATCTGGATGCCGACGCCGCCTGGAACCTGGTCCGCGAGTTCGACGAGCCGGCCTGCGTGATCCTCAAGCACCAGAATCCCTGCGGTTCTGCCGTTGCCGAGGACATCACGGCCGCCTACGACCTCGCCTTCGCCTGCGATCCCAAGAGCGCCTTCGGCGGCATCATCGCCTGCAACCGCGAGGTTCCCTATGAGCTGGTCGAGCACTTTGCCGATCAGAACAAGCAGTTCGTCGAGGTCATCATCGCCCCGGGCTACACCGACGAGGCGCTCGAGCGCATGGCTAAGCGCCCCAACCTGCGCGTGCTGGCTACCGGCGGCGTGGACCACGGCGCCCAGGTGGAGCTGCGCTCCATCGACGGCGGCATGCTGGTGCAGGAAGTCGACCACGTGACCGAGGATCCCGCGACCTTTACGTTCCCCACCGACCGCAAGCCCACCGACGCCGAGATGGCCGAGCTCGAGTTTGCCTGGAAGGTCTGCAAGGGCGTTAAGTCCAACGCCATCCTGGTCTCCAAGGGCAAGGCCGGCATTGGCATGGGCCCGGGTCAGCCCAACCGCGTTGACTCTGCGCTGCTGGCCTGCGAGCGTGCCGAGGACTTCTGCGAGCGCGAGGGCGTGGAGAAGGGCGGCTTTGCCTGCGCAAGCGACGCATTCTTCCCGTTCCGCGACAATGTCGACGTGCTTGCTGCACACGGCGTGACCTGCATCATTCAGCCCGGCGGCTCCAAGCGCGACGACGAGAGCATCCAGGCTTGCAACGAGCATGGTATTGCGATGGTCTTTACCGGCGCCAGGCATTTCCGCCACTAAGTTCCGCCTTGGGACAAAATAATCTCTGCAAAAGACGGTCGCTCCGTTTGGAGGGCCGTCTTTTTGGTATAAGAGGACGGAATGACTAACACGAAAGGTATGACCATGCCCCAGATTGATGATGCCGAGCTGTTTGGCAATGCCGAGGATCAGCGTGCGTACGAGGACTTTTGCGCCAATCAGGAGGCGGTCGAGAAGTTTACGCTCGACAAGCCCGCGCTCATCTGCCGTTGGCGCATGTCCAACAAAAAGGTGCCCATGCTCAATCGCCACATCCGTGCGCTATCCGAGCGCCTGGTGCAGGGCGAGCCGCTTACCCATAACATGCTCAGCTGGGCCAAGCAGCACGTTGAGTGGTCGCTTGCCGAGGGCGACTACACCGCCCGCGACGGTGTGCTCATGCTGGTGATCGATATCAACGGCAACGCCGCCATGACGGTGGGGGAGTACGAGCCGCTGGCCGACACATCGGCCAAGGCGCTGCGTGCCCGTTCTGCCGAGGCCCGCTCCGAAGCCGACGAGACCGGCGTGGCGCCCGAGCTGCTCGCTGCCGTCAACGACGGTGAGCTGGCCTTTGTGGCGCCGGCGGACGAGTACCTGTGCGGCACGGCGACGCTCATCGAACAACTGGCCCAGACCAAGGGCATCCCGGTCACGCGCGTAGAAATTCCCGCGCAGCTTAAGGGCGCGCTGTTCCTGGTGAGCGACGAGCACGGCGTGGTCCCCGCAACCGAGACGGACGCCGCCGAGGCCGACGCCGCCACGGTCGCCTTCTTCGCCGACGGCTACGAAAAGCTCCGTGCCCGCCGCTAAATGATTTTTCTGGGACGGGGATTAAAGAATCATTTTGGTCCCCGCCACCGCTGCGAGTGCGAGGCGGACAAAACGCCCCCGCTCGCGAACAGTTCTGTCACCTTGGTACCGCGCGCGGTGCACACCTGCAGTTTCGCGGCCATAATGGTGGCAAGACAACCAAGAGGGGAGCGGAATCCATGGCGCTGATCTATATCGTTGAGGACGACGAGCCCATTCGTCGCGAGCTTGCCGATATCCTTGCCCGTGCCGGTTTTGAGGTTGAGGCCTGCGAATCGTTCGAGCACGTTTCGCGCGATATTCTCGCTGCCGCGCCCGACCTGGTGCTGCTCGACCTCACGCTTCCCGTCAAGGACGGCCAGCATATCTGCCACGAGGTTCGCCGCGAATCCGAGGTTCCCATCATCGTCCTCACGTCGCGCACGACCGAGATCGACGAGGTCATGGCCATGACGCTCGGCGCGGACGACTTTGTTCCCAAGCCCTACAGCGCCCGTGTGCTCGTGGCGCGCATCAATGCCTTGCTGCGTCGCACCTCGGCGGCAGGCGAGCGCAGCACGCTCGTCCACAAGGGATTGGAGCTCGACCTCGCCCGCTCCATGGTCACCAATACGGCAACCGGCGACAGTACCGAGCTCACCAAAAACGAGCTGCGTATCCTTTCGCTGCTCTTGGGTCGCGCGGGCAAGATCGTCTCGCGTCCGGCCATCATGCAGGACCTGTGGGACTCCGACGCC
>URIE01000143.1 GCA_900547805.1 uncultured Collinsella sp. | reverse complement strand
AGGGCGAGGCAGTCTGCCCCGTCATGCGCTCGGTTGCCCAGCGGAGCTGTTTGACGCCGCGCAGGCCTGCGGCCTGCTTGGCGAATGCGGCGATATCCGCCGCGTTCAGGAGCGGTGTGCGCTTCCATAGGTTGGTGTCTTTGCCGCTGGCGTCGTTAACTCGTTCCCAGCCGCAGTTGGGAGGAATGAGCTTAAGCGAGATGGCTTCATCGAGTTGTTGCTGCGTTCGCCTGCAGGGCTTAAACACCGCAAAGGAGCCACACATCTCGTAACAGGCCATGAGCAACTGGTTACGTGAGACCTGCGTAGCAAGGTTGAGCAGCGTAAACTCAGGCGACGTGACATCAAATCTATGCTCAGTCTGCCTAAACGACCCTGGAGGTGGCTCTTGGGTCAGGAGATGCGATTTAAACAGGCTTCGCGACCCGGATTGTGCCCGGGTGAATACAAGCCTGTGAAGCGGTGCGTGAAGCAGGTCTTTTACAACCGCATGACTTCTGAGGCCGCAACATCTGCGATCCATATTGCCAAGGCTAATGGCAGGGTAAAGACCCAGTATTTGCGGCGGGATGCGGTGATAGTTAAAAGCAGTTTGGCCGCATAGCGTCAGATCCACGATGCCCTCCTGGCTGAAAAGCGTGCCTATGGATTAAGGAGTGCCAGCGTCAATTCGGAAGTATGCGGCAAAATCTGAACCCTGTGAGCAGACCTGGCTTTTGAGGCTAGTTTATCAGGCATTTTGTTGCGAAAAAACGGGGTGTGCTCGGAGGTCTCAGAATTTGCCGCATACTTCCGAAAACGGCGGTCCGACGGCAAGCAAAATGCCCTTCAGAACCCTGAGATAATTAACAGGTGTATCCGTTCGCCGCCAAATACCGTCCGTTTAGGGAACCCACCCTCGGCGCGCAGCCCTCTTACGGTTGAATAAATACACATATATGGAATTACGTAAGAGAGGACTGTTCCTATGAGCTACAAGACCGTTTGTGTCGCCGGTGGCGGCGTGCTGGGAAGCCAGATTGCCTTCCAGGCTGCTTACTGCGGCTTTGATGTAACGATTTGGCTGCGCAGCGAGGGCAGCATCGGCCGCACCCAGCCCAAGATCGATCATGTCCGCGAGGAATACATCGCAGCCATCGAGGGCATGGCGGACGGCACGGGCGAGTGGTGCGCCGGCATCGCCGATAGCGACCAGCCCTTCGACAAGGAAGCGGCGCTTGCCGCCGTCGAGCGTGCCTACTCCACACTCAAGCTGGAGCTCGACCTCGCCAAGGCCGTGGCCGACGCCGACCTGGTCATCGAGTCCATGGCCGAGGACACTCAGGCAAAGATCGACTTCTACAAGAAGCTTGCCCCGGTCCTGCCGCAAAAGACTGTCATCGTGACCAACTCCTCCACGCTGCTGCCGAGCACCTTTGCCAAGTACACCGGCCGCCCCGAGAAGTACCTGTCGCTGCACTTTGCCAACTCCATCTGGAAGAACAACATGACCGAGGTCATGGCTCAGGACCAGACCGACAAGCGCTACTTCGATGAGCTGGTCGACTTTGCCAACGACATCCGCATGCTGGCGCTTCCCGTCAACAAGGAAAAGAACGGCTACCTGCTCAACTCCATGTTGGTGCCGTGGCTGCTCTCGGGTCTTGACCTGTATGTCTCGGGCGTCAGCGACCCCAAGAGCATCGACCTCGCATGGACGCGCGGCACCGGCGCTCCCAAGGGCCCGTTCCGCGTGTTCGATACCGTGGGCATCCAGACGGCCTACAACATCGTCATGCAGTACCAAAAGGTCCCGGGCCTGGTGAGCCCGCTGCTCAAAAAGATGATGATGCCCTACAACTTTAAGGCTATGGCGTCTGTCCTCAAGAAGATGCTCGACGAAGGCAGGCTGGGCGAAAGCTCGGGCGAGGGCTTCTTCAAGTACTAAAAAAATGACCTCTCGGGGACGGAGGAAAACGGATCATTTTCGGCCGCCAACAGTGAGAAGATGGACCCAGAAATAGAAAGGAGTGGCAATGGGCCGGCTCGGGCTTTGAGGACAAGCTGCTGCAGGACCAGGGCGATTTTTCGCTCAACGCAGGCCAGCACAGTGTGACCTATCTGCCAAACGACGAGACGACCGCGACCGGTCGCTACCAGGTGCTGCTGTACGACAACAACTTTGGTGCGGCCGAGAGCTATCCCAAGTTCGACTGGGGCCAGCTGGGCGCCGCGGTGGTGACCGACTACAACAAGGGAACGCATTCGTTTGGGCGTATCTTTACGGTGGACGAGACCGCGCACACCTACGAGCTCGAAGACCAGATCGCCGTGCCGTTTTCGGGCTATGTGAACAGTGCGCAGCGCGTCGGCGATTCGAATAGCATGCTCGTGGCTTCGGGCCAGGCCAAGACCTTCACCGAGTACGACCGCTACGGTCTACCCATCGCTGCCTACGAGATGGAAGCCGAGAAGTACATCTACCGCGTGTACAAGTACGAGCTGTAGGGCCGCGCTTAGGTTTGACCAATGGAGTGTGAAAACACGCCGTTCGCCGATGCCCCCTCCGCGAGTGGCAGCCATATGGTTTGATAAAAGAAGCATATAGGTGTCACTGGCCTGCCGGCGACGTTCCCCCTGATATCGGAGGTTCCAGGTATGTTTCGCGCTCCGTTAAACAACTATCGGTTGGGTTAACATGGGTCGCCGTGCTATTTCGATAACCCTTGCAGTGGTCTGCCTGGCTGTGCTCCTGGGCGCTACAGGGCTGTTTGCTATAAGCCGAGAAACGTCCTATATGCAGGAATGCGCTTCCGAAGGGTTTGCCATTGATGGTTTCTATCGGGATGACAAAACGAGTCGGGAAACCCTGGCTTTTCTTGAGGAGGACAACTGTCGATGGCAGCTGGTCGACCAAGACGGAATCTGCACAGACGGGCAGTTTAAGCGTATGGATGACCCCAACATCCTGATATTAAAGAAGGAAAACGGTGAAGAATTCGGTACGGTCCACGTGGCGTACTTGTCACGCCGACGCGAGCAGGGCCAGCTCTATCTATCTAGAGATAGCAAAGTGACCCGATTTTATCTGGTGAGCACCAAACCTGCGTTTACGGTGGAGTCTGGCGATGTCGATGCGGACAGTTGATTCACGGCAATAAAACAGCGAGCGGGGCACGGACATGAATCGCGCCCCGCTTTTTTGCTCGCGGCCTGCGTCGCGTCTCGTTCCGACTCGCGCCTGTGCGCGCATCCATCTCACATCCCGCATCACTTCACATCGAACTCCACGCGATCGAGTTCGGGTACGTTGAGGTCGATGAGCTTGCGGGCAACGCGGCGGTCGTGTGCCCCAAGCGCCTCGCCTGTCGTCACATGGGCGACAATCTCGCGCTCGACGATGCCCTCCTCCTCGCCTTCGGTGGCCGAGGTCTCGACGGCGACGGTGTAATCCTTAAAGCCCGGCAGCACCGCGGCAAGCTCGCGCGTGGTTTCGGTGACACCGTAGCCGTCCTGCACGCCGGCCTGCGCCGAGCCAATGGATCCCGCGGTCATAACGATGCAGGGGATGGCAAAGATCACCGTACCCACGATGATGCGGCGGCGCACCTTGCGTGACAGCTCGTCGACCTCGGCATTTTCCTCGGCGGTCACAATACCGTCGCCGTTCAGGTCGCGCTTGAGCGGCACGCGCAAAAGAAGCAGCACGGCTTCGGCAGCCAGTGCGATAAAGACCACGTTGATGCCAAACTCGTAGAGCGCCGAGAGAAACAGCGACCCGCTTGCGATGGCGATGCCGTAGCCCGCCGCGCACAGGGGCGGCATCAGCGCGGTCGCCACGGCCACGCCGGCGATGAGCGTGGCGGGTTCCTGGTCGCGTGAGTTGCCCAGGCCGCCTGCAAAGCCGCCGGCGAGCGCGACGGCAAGGTCCCACACAGTCGGTGTCGAATTGTCGATGATGGCGGCCGTGGTGGTGCCAAGGGGCGAGAGCTTAAAGTACAACGTGGACGTGACCAGGCAAAAGGCCATTTGCAGCGCAAGGCTGGCGACAGCTTCGACGGTAATCTCGCGGTCGAGCGTGGCGATGCCGTATGCCATGGCAAGGACCGAGCCCATGAGCGGGCAGATGAGCATGGCG
>URIE01000142.1 GCA_900547805.1 uncultured Collinsella sp. | reverse complement strand
TACTGGATGAGGTTCAGCACGTTGACGTACAGGCCGGCCAGCCAGTCCAGCATCTTGACGTACTTGGGCAGTACCTCGTCGTAGTTCAGGTACTCGCCGGTGATGGGCGCATAGTTGGGGCCGCACTGCTCGTGGCTCTTCTCGTCCACGCCGCCGTTGATGGCGTACAGCAGGCACTTGGCCAGGTTGGCGCGGGCACCGAAGAACTGCATCTCCTTGCCGATGCGCATGGAGGACACACAGCAGGCGATGCCGTAGTCGTCGCCATGGTAAACGCGCATGAGGTCGTCGTTCTCGTACTGGATCGAGGAGCTGGCGACAGAAGTCTTGGCGCAGAACTTCTTGAAGTTCTCGGGCAGACGGGTCGACCACAGAACGGTCATGTTGGGCTCGGGGCTGGTGCCCATGTTCTCGAGCGTGTGCAGGTAGCGGTAGCTCATCTTGGTAACGAGCGTACGGCCGTCAACACCCATGCCGCCGATGGACTCGGTGACCCACTGCGGGTCGCCGGTGAACAGGGCCTGGTACTCGGGGGTACGGGCAAACTTGACCATGCGGAGCTTCATGATGAAGTGATCCACGAACTCCTGGATCTGCTCCTCGGTGAAGGTACCGTTGGCAAGATCGCGCTCAGCGTAGATGTCGATGAACGTAGAGGTACGGCCGATGGACATAGCGGCGCCGTTCTGCTCCTTGACGGCAGCGAGGTAGGCGAAGTACATCCACTGGATGGCCTCCTGCGTGTTGGTAGCAGGGTTGGAAATATCGAAACCATAGGTCTCGGCCATCATCTTGAGCTCGCCGAGGGCACGGATCTGCTCCTGCAGCTCCTCGCGATCGCGGATGTTGTCGGCGGTCATGACCGTCGGGGTGGAAGCCTTCTGGGCCTCCTTGTCCTTGATCAGGTAGTCGACGCCGTACAGGGCAACACGACGGTAGTCGCCGATGATGCGGCCGCGGCCATAGCCATCGGGCAGACCGGTGATGATGTGAGCCGAGCGGCAAGCACGCATCTCGGGGGTGTAGACATCGAAGACGCCAGCGTTGTGGGTCTTGCGCTCGAAGGTGTAGCGCTCGACAACGTTCTCGTCGACCTTATAGCCGTGCTGGCTGGCAGCCTGGCAAGCGATGCGGATACCGCCGTTGACGTGCAGCGCGCGCTTGAGCGGCTTGTCGGTCTGGAGGCCGACGATGGTCTCCTTCTCGCGGTGGGCGTTATCGATGTAGCCAGCGGGGTGGCTCACGATACCCGTGACGGTCTTGATGTCCATATCGAGGACACCGCCCTGCTCGCGCTCCTTAAGCAGCAGGTCGAGAACCTCGCCCCACAGCTCCTTGGTACGCTCGGTCGGGCCGGCGAGGAACGACTCGTCGCCCTCGTAGGGGGTGTAGTTCTTCTGGATGAAGTCTCGGACGTCAACCTCTCCCGTCCAGATGCCTTCCTTGAAGCCTTCCCATGCCTCCTGCATTGTGTAACCACGCTCCTAGTTACGTGTAATGCGGCGCTCTCTCACACCGCTGCTTATTGAATTCTTGAATTTTCGGTTTGCACTACCGGCTTCATTCGCCTTCCGTCGCGCGTTAGCACAGGGAAAACGTTTGTCCACCTTGGAACTGCAACCCAAAACCCAAGATTTCACCCGTTTGAGAAGGATAGCATAGCCACCCCCTTCATCAGGGCTGTTATATGTTTCTTTTTTTATATCATAAGGGCGTTTTTTACAAACCCGCAGGAAATGCGAGCACGAACAACTACCGTTCACCGATTTGTTTGATATTTTTCCTTGCCTTTATACGACGTTCACTCTAGCTGTTATGCCAGCTTTAGCAGGGTAAAGTGTCCCAGAGACCCTACAGAAACTGCAGGGCGGCCACGGGATCCCCCGTGACCGCCCTGTGGCGTAGCTAGTTTTTAGCTTTGATTGCCGCTTTGCATTAGGCGGCTGCGGCGGCCTTGTCGGTCGTTGCCTTGCTGTCGCCGTGGCCCTGGCCCTCAAAATGCTTGTGGCACCAACTGGTGACCAGCGGGGTCAAAATAGCCGTTACGATTGCGCAGGCAGCAACCTGTGCCGTAGCCGTCGCGAGCACCGCACCGCCGTACATGGCCTCGTTGACGCTTGCCATGGCAGCAGGCGTGGCCACATTGGCTCCGGCGCAGCTCGAAATGGCCGCACCTGCGACACCCGTACCGCCTGTGAGCTTATCGACCGCGACAACGGGAATCGCAAAGACCACCGAGCAGATCACGCCGAGCAGAATACCGGGAAGACCACCATTAATGAGCTGGCCAAAGGTCATGGTCGAGCCCATGGCAAAGAAGACGAGCACGATGATGGCGGAAAGTGCCGGTGCCATCATCTTCTTAAAGCTGGGGAAGAGGTTACCCAGAATAATGCCGACGACGATCGGCAGGATGGCGCCCACGAGCGACCAGCCGATCGGAGCCTGACCGGCAGCGCCGAGCACGATCATCGTGACCGGAGGGCCGACAACCAGCGTGGTGATGGCGACGGCGCCACGCTCGGCCTCATTGCCCATGGTGCCCATCAGACCAGCGTACATAGCGTTGTTGGCGCCGGTGCAAGCGGCCAGCATCACCATGGCAGAGATGCCAAACAGGTTGTCGTTGAATACATAAAGGATGAGCAGCGACACGGCAACGACCACGATCTGCTTGACGGCGATGATGATGGCGCCGCGGGCAGCGGCGGCAGGAGCGCTCTTAAACGAAATCGTCGTACCGACGATGAGCAAAAAAGCGCCAACAAGCGGGCCTGCGCCCTGCTGGGTCATGCCGAGCGTAAAGCTGCCGAGCGTTTTGAACAGGTCGGGGAACAGCGTGTTGAGCAGGCAGCCCAACAAAAGCGGCACCAAAATATTGGCACCCGGGATGGAGGACATCTTAAAGAACGGCTCCTTTGCCGCCGGCGCCTCCACCGCAGTCGATTCACTCATATATATCTCCTTTGGATGCATGCGAATCGTAGCCGCACGCGCCTTTGTCAGAAAGAAGGCGACGGTCCCGAGTCGCAGGAGCCGTCGCCGAATAATCGTCGCGGGGTATTACCCGTCCAGAACGATGCCACCATCGCAGTCACCGATCTCGCCGTTCACGAAGCTAGCGAGGTCGGAAGCGAAGAAGAGCACCATCTGCGCAGGCTCGCTGGCCTGGGCGGCGCGGCCCAGAGGAATACCGTTGATGATGCGCTGAGAGTTCTCGTCAGAGAGAATCGAGGTCATATCGGTAAGGGTGAGCGACGGGCACACGGCGTTGCAGCGGACGCCAAACTTGCCGCCTTCCTTGGCGACTGCCTTGGTTAGACCGTTAACACCGGCTTTGGAGCTGGCGTAGGCAGCGGTGCCGAGCAGGCCGCCGCCGATCTTGCCGGCAACAGAGCTCACGTTGACGATAGTGCCGGCATGGGCCGCCTTAAAGTGCGGGTACACGGCGTTCATCATGGTAAAGGTGCCGTTGAGGTTGATGTCGATGGTGCGACGCCACTCGGTGTCATCGATCTCGTCGAACTTCTTGGTGCTGATGACGCCAGCGCAGTTGATCAGGATGTTGGTTTGCGGCAGGTCCGTAAAAATCTGCTCGACGGTCTCACGCGCCTTAGGCGCATCGGCAACATCGAGCTGATAGAACTTGTTGCCCTCGCCAAGCTCGGCCACAGCGGCCTCGCCCTTGGCAGCGTTCCTTGCGATGAGCGCGACGTGTCCGCCGCCCGCGACGATGCCCTTGGCGATCTCGAGGCCAATGCCCTGAGTGCCACCCGTGACAATCGCGGTCTTGCCCGTGAAGTCAAATGCCATGACTCCATCCCCCTTTATATAAGGTGTCTCCTTGCGGGAAGTTGGAGCATCGCACGTGGCGATAAATGAGTCCCAGTCGTCATGGTGGTGACAACCCCTCGCCTAACCGCGGGCATAATAGTTCTTTGAAACGCTACAATTACTGAATGATTTTAAGTCTTTATACGCTCTTTATATTGACTGGCAGCCACGTAGATTTTTGGGACATGCCTCAAAATCTGCCGGTTAGGGTGCGCGTACATGGGTATCATCTTTCACTGAAAATAGTTTCTAGTGTTAGGGGATTTCGGTGGAAGATACCGATTTCCGTGAGCTTGGG
>URIE01000141.1 GCA_900547805.1 uncultured Collinsella sp. | reverse complement strand
ATCTGGCGCACCGTAAAGCCTGCATTGTTCAATCCAACAATAACAGTATCGCGCTGCGCCGGCGGTGCAGTTTTAACCCCGTTGAGCGGAACCCCGAGACTCTTCGCCAACTTGCCGGCAAAGGCATGGCGTTCCCACTCCGTCTCTTTCATATCGCACAGCGCTGGTTCACTGCCGTCGGGCGTCGAAAGCGAATAGGCAATAAAAGCCTTAGCAGAACCGAAAAGCTCAAGCACGCATGAAGGGTCGGAAAATCCCCTCGTCATATCGTTGTCATAGGCCCGTAGATACTCGGCAAAGCTGCTCCACGGATAGCGCTCAATCAGAGCAATACCCGCCTCCTGCGGATTGGCATGTACGGAGCGAATAGCCTCCATCACCTGCCAGTCGGTATCGAGCGAGCGACGCTCAAAACGCTCACGAAACAGGCAGCCCGTGCGCCCGGTACGTTTATTGAACCGACGGGCATACGTCAGCAGCAACCGCTGCATGGCTGCGCCCATTTCGTCCTCATAATCCAAAAGCACCAGATCCACGTGGTCGTCCATAAGGCACCACGCCACGATTGTCACCCCCGCCTCCCGGCAGCAGTCGCGCATCAGCTCCAAAAACTCCCGCCGATCCTCGTCACTCTCAAAGATCAGTTGCTTGCCTGTACCGCGGGCACAGACATGGTAAAAGCCGGTAACCGTTCTCCAAACGCGCTGCATGACGCTCCCCTCGCCGGGATCTGCTTGCCATCCAATACAGCACGATTGAAGCGTGCCATCAAAACATTCACGCAAAACAACTACGCCACACGGCAAAAGGCAGTATACAGGCGGCGAACGGCATCATAGCTACAGGTCAGACAACGCGACATAGTCAAAAGCTTGAACAGAACCGACCCCCTTCAGCGAACCACACAGCCGCAAACAGCTTTGTTAAACCGCTTCAATTAAAAGTTCCGCGCTTCTCGCTACGAAAACTGAGCCGTTCGCCGAATATTCCGTGCATTTCGCGGTATTATAGGGGCTGCATGTCATGTCCCTTTCGAAGGGTCGCCCGGCAATCGCCAGCCACGACCCCCAGACGGGACGCCAACACGATAGAGAGGAGAGGCATGCAGTACTCACAGGAAGTGGAGAACATGTGCCCCGTTGCCAAGGGTGCATACCACGGCCCCGCACCCATCCCCGAGGAGGGCAAGTGGGTCCAGGCTAAGGAGATTTCCGACATCTCCGGTCTTACGCACGGTGTGGGTTGGTGCGCACCTCAGCAGGGCGCCTGCAAGCTCACGCTGAACGTCAAGGACGGCATCATCGAGGAGGCCCTCGTTGAGACCATCGGCTGCTCGGGCATGACCCACTCTGCCGCCATGGCTTCCGAGATCCTTCCCGGTAAGACCATCCTCGAGGCCCTCAACACCGACCTCGTCTGCGACGCCATCAACGTTGCTATGCGCGAGATCTTCCTGCAGATCGTTTACGGCCGCAGCCAGACCGCGTTCTCCGAGGGCGGCCTGCCCGTGGGCGCCTCCCTCGACGACCTCGGCAAGGGCCTTCGCTCTCAGGTCGGCACCATGTTCGGCACCAAGGCCAAGGGCGCTCGTTACCTCGAGCTCGCTCAGGGCTACGTCACCCGCATGGCTCTCAACGACAAGAACGAGATCATCGCATTCGAGTTCCTGAACCTCGGCAAGTTTACCGACGCCGTCAAGGCCGGCAAGACCCCCGAGGAGGCCATCGCTGGCGCTATGGGCCACTATGGTCAGTGGGAGAACGCTGCCAAGTACATCGACCCGCGCACCGACGAGGAGACTCACTCCGTCGCCAGCGTGTTCCCGGTTCACGAGTAGAAAGGGAGGGAAATAACTATGACTGTTACGTTCGAAGGTTACGAGCGCCGCGCTGACAAGATCAACAAGTGCCTCGCCGACAACGGCATCGCCTCCCTCGAGGAAGCTCTGCAGATCTGCACCGACAAGGGCTTCAACCCGCGTGAGATCGTCAACAACACCCAGTCCATCGCCTTCCAGAACGCTGAGTGGGCCTACACCCTCGGCTGCGCTCTCGCTGTCAAGCGTGGCGCCAAGTCCGCTTCTGAGGCTGCCGCCATCATCGGCGAGGGCATCCAGGCCTTCACCGTTCCCGGCTCCGTCGCCGAGGACCGCAAGGTCGGTCTGGGCCACGGCAACCTGGGCGCTATGCTGCTCTCCGACGACACCGAGTGCTTCGCCTTCCTGGCCGGCCACGAGTCCTTCGCCGCCGCTGAGGGCGCTATCGGCATTGCCCGTACCGCCAACAAGGTCCGCAAGGAGCCCCTGCGCGTCATCCTGAACGGCCTGGGCAAGGACGCTGCCCAGATCATCAGCCGTATCAACGGCTTCACCTACGTCAAGACCGACTATGACTTCGCCACCGGCGAGCTCAAGGTCGTCGAGACCATCCCCTACTCCGACGGCGAGCGCGCTGCTGTCAAGTGCTACGGCGCCAACGACGTTCTGGAGGGTGTTGCCATCATGAAGGCTGAGGGCGTTGAGGTTTCCATCACCGGTAACTCCACCAACCCCACCCGCTTCCAGCATCTGGTCGCCGGTACCTACAAGAAGTGGGCTATCGAGAACGGCAAGAAGTACTTCTCCGTCGCTTCCGGCGGCGGCACGGGCCGTACCCTGCATCCCGACAACGTCGCTGCCGGCCCTGCCTCCTACGGTCTGACCGACTCCATGGGCCGTATGCACGGTGATGCCCAGTTCGCTGGCTCCTCCTCCGTCCCGGCTCACGTCGAGATGATGGGTCTGATCGGTGCCGGCAACAACCCGATGGTCGGTATGACTGTCGCCTGCGCTGTTGCTGCTTCCCAGGCCAACGCTTGATTTGAACTGAATCATTAGGCTTTTCGCCGCCCGCTCCGCCATGGAGCGGGCGGTTTTTTTGTGTGCGGCAAAGCAGCGCCTTTTTTGCCTTTTCCCTTGCTTTACGTCACATCTTGCTCTATAATAAAATGGAGTATATGTAAATTTTAGTTGGGAGTAGTTACCAATGCCCAAAATCGACATCGACAATTACATAGAGCAGAGCGGTATGCGCAAGGCGCGCTTTGGCGGCTATGAGCCGGAGGACGTGCATCAGGCCATGGAGGACCTCTGCGCCGATTATGAGCAGCACCTGACCGCCATGACGTCGGAGCTGCGCACGCTCCGGCAGGAGAACGACGCCCTGCGCCGCCACGCCCAGGGACTGGTCATGCAGAACCAGACCCTCTCGACCCAGAACGCCACGCTGGCCGGGCAGGTGGATAAGCTGCAAAGCTACCGCGCCAATCTCGAAACGCAGTTCTCCACCGTGAAGGAGCGCAGCCATTCGCTGACGAACCAGGTCGATATGCTGCGCCTGAAAAACAGCGACCTGACGCGGGAAAATAAGGAACTGACCGAGCGCTGCGAGGAGGCAAACTCCGCGCTGCGCGTCAAGGGCCGCGCCCATGACCAGGCCCGCCAGCAGGTCATCGCGGACCGTGATAAGGTCATTGCCGACGCCGAGGCCGAGGCTGCGCGCATCCGCCAGCAGGCCCGGGACGACGCGGATCAGATTTTGAAGGACACGAACCTCAAGGCCGAGGCCATCGACCAGCTTGCGCGTGAGCAGGCCGTTGCCCAGGCCCGCAAGATGGTGCAGTCCGCCACCGACGAAACGCGCGAGATCCAGAACGCCCACCGTCTGCGGCTGCAGGATCTAAAGAGCCGCATCTCGGAGATGGAAAAGACCCGCGGCGAGATGATGGACTATCTGGCAAAAATGATCGAGGAACTGCAAAAAACGCAGGAGTACGCCAGCCAGAACGCCCCGCTGGTCCCCCATAAGGAGGAGCTGGCCGAGGCGGATGCCGAACCGCGGCTGGATCTTTCGGCCAACAAGGTCGATGCAGCGGCATCTGCGCTGCGCGGCAGCGAGGAAGCCCCCGCGGATGAGCCGCCCGCCCCGGACGCGAACCGCGTTGTAGCGCCCGGCCTGGACGACGAGGAGCCGCGGACGAACACGGTCGTCACGCCGTCGCCGGATTATTTTGACACCACCCCAAACCCCCAGCCCGGCGACGCCCATGAGGAAGTGGAGATTCCCGGCGCAATCTTCTCTTACCCGATCCTGCGCCAGCAGGGAGAGCCGATTCTGGACGAGGGCACACCGCCCCCGCCCACCCCGCACCGCCCCCTGAT
>URIE01000140.1 GCA_900547805.1 uncultured Collinsella sp. | reverse complement strand
GCTCGGAGGTCTAAAACATCGGGCGGTTTCAAGCCGATGCTAAGCCCAACGGTTGGACGGGTTTGTATCCGGAATAAACCCTGCGCAGGGGTGGTTTTTGTCCGGCGAATCGGTAGAATCGAACATAAGAAGAAGTTCAAAGCGCATCCGTTTGGGTGCGCTTTTTTGAGGGAGGCAGCATGGCATATCGTCTGGACATCAAGCGCATTCTTTCGATGAACTTCTTTCACGACCTGCCCCAGATTATGTTGGGGTGCGCTCTGGCCGCTATTGCGACCGACCTGTTTTTGATCCCCAACGGCCTTGCTGCCGGTGGCGTTACGGGCCTTGCCACCATTATCCAGGCGGTCGGTGCATCGCGCGGCCTATCGCTTCCCGTTGGTATTCAGACGATCGTGATGAACGCCTTGCTGTTGTTGGTCGTTATGCGCGAGGGCGGCATGTTCTACGTGGTGCAGACCGCGACGGGCTTTGTGCTGCTGGGCTTTTTTACCGATCTGTTCGCCCCGTTTGTAGCACCTCTGGCGGATGCGGACCTGATGCTTCCTGCCATGTGGGGCGGCATTATTACGGGCATCGGTTACGGCATGGTGTTGCGCGCCGGCGCCAACACCGGCGGCTCGGACACGATTGGCCAAATCATCTCGCGTAACACCTCGCTGCCGGTGGGCTCGACCGTCATGGCGATCGATGTTGCCGTATGCGCGCTGTCGGCTCCGGTCTTTTCAATCGAAAACGCACTATATGCAGGCCTTTCGATGGTCATTAGCGGCTACGTGATCGATGCCGTGGTCGATGGTGGCAACAAGCGCCGTATGGTACTCATCATCTCGGACAAGTTCCCTGATATTGCTGCCGATATCATGTATGGCCTGGGTCGTGGTTGTACCAAGTTTAAGGCGACTGGCATGTATTCGGGTGCCGAGAAGCCGGTGATTATGGTCATCGTGAGCCGTCGAGAGCTCAATACCCTCAAGACGATCGTGCGCGAGCGCGATCCTCACGCCATTGTGACGGTCGCTGACGTTACGGAAGCCTTCGGCGAGGGATTCAAGGACATTAGCGCGTAGGGGCGACCGCGTTCCATCCAAAAGACGTTCACATTGATAAACCGTTTCATCAGCGGTTCTGCCTGCTAAATTGTTCAAATAATGATAAAAACTCTGGTAAAGCCATCAGTTTCCAGCATAATGAATGACGTACGTGCATTGCGGCTGTGTTGGGATTACCTTCGGTGCCGTGCGCATTTTGTCTAATGAGGATGAAAGGAAGGCACAATGAGCGACGAAGAGCTCAAAAAGGTTGCCAACGAGGTAAGGAAGGGCATCGTCACCGGCGTGCACGCTGCCAAGTCCGGCCATCCGGGCGGTTCGCTCGGCGCTGCCGACATCATGACCTATCTGTACTTTGAGGAAATGAACGTCGACCCGGCCGATCCCCGCAAGGCCGACCGCGATCGCTTCGTGCTTTCCAAGGGTCATTGCGCGCCTGGTCTGTACGCCGTGCTCGCCGAGCGCGGATTCTTCCCCAAGGAGGATCTCGAGACGCTGCGCCACATCGGTAGTCACCTGCAGGGTCACCCCAACATGAACGATACCCCGGGCGTCGACATGTCCACGGGCTCGCTCGGTCAGGGCATCTCCGCCGCCGTGGGTATGGCCGTTGCCGCCAAGCACTGGGGCGACGACTATCGTACCTACGCCCTGCTGGGTGACGGCGAGAGCGAGGAGGGCCAGGTTTGGGAGGCAGCCATGTTTGCCGGCAACCAGCAGCTCGACAACCTCTGTGTGATCGTCGACCACAACGGCCTGCAGATCGATGGCCCCGTCGAGGAGGTCAACGACCCCATGCCGCTCGCCGACAAGTTCCGCGCCTTCAAGTTCCACGTGGTGGAGCTGGCTGACGGCAACGATTTCGACCAGATCCGCGCCGCCTTCGCCGAGGCTCGTGCCACCAAGGGCCAGCCGACCGCGATTATCGCCGAGACCACGAAGGGCAAGGGTGTCTCCTTTATGGAGAACCAGGTGGGCTGGCACGGCAAGGCCCCCAACGATGAACAGTTTGAGCAGGCCATGGCAGAGCTCACGGCCGCCGGAGAGGAGCTCTAGGATGGCAGACGTCAAGAAAATCGCCACGCGCGTAAGCTACGGCGAGGCCCTCGTCGAGCTCGCCAACGAGCACGACGACTTTGTGGTCCTCGATGCCGACCTGGCTGCCGCCACGCAGACCGGCAAGTTTAAGGCCGCCTGCCCCGACCGCTTCTTCGATGTGGGCATCGCCGAGAGCAACCTGATGGGCGTCGCCGCCGGCATCGCGACCACCGGCCGTGTCGCCTTCGCGAGCACCTTTGCCATGTTCGCCGCCGGCCGCGCCTTTGAGCAGGTCCGCAACTCTATCGGCTACCCGCATCTCAACGTTAAGATCGGTGCCACGCACGCCGGTATCTCGGTGGGCGAGGACGGCGCCACGCACCAGTGCTGCGAGGACATCGCCCTCATGCGCGTTATCCCCGGCATGACCGTGATCGTTCCCGCCGACGATGTGGAGGCCCGTGCCGTGACGCGCGCCGCCTACGAGTGCGACGGCCCCGTCTACATGCGTTTTGCCCGCCTGGCCTCGCCGGTCATCAACGACCCCGAGACCTACAAGTTCGAGGTCGGTAAGGGCATTGTCATGCGTGAGGGCGCCGACGTGACCATCATCGCCTGCGGCCTGATGGTAGGTGAGGCCCTCGAGGCTGCCGAGCAGCTCGCTGCCGAGGGCATCGATGCCGAGGTCATCAACATGCACACCATCAAGCCCATCGACGCCGACCTGATCGTCAAGAGCGCCACCAAGACCGGCCACGTCGTGACCGTCGAGGAGCACTCCGTAATCGGCGGCCTGGGTAGCGCCGTCGCCGACGTTCTGTGCGAGCAGTGCCCGACGCCGCTTAAGAAGATCGGCGTCAATGACACCTTCGGCGAGTCCGGTCCGGGTGCCGAGCTCCTGCACAAGTACGGCCTGGACGCCGCCAGCATCGTGGCAACCACCAAGGAGTTCTTGGCCTAAGACAAGACGGATTTCAAGGACTGCTTCGCCAGAACTCTAAAATCGCTTCGCCAGTACTATAGAAACCCGGCAGGGGCGCTCTCCAAGAGAGCGCCCCTGTTTCAGTTGCGGTGAAATAGGGACTGTTTTGCCAGCTTAAAGGCTTAATCGGTCCGTATTTCACCGAAACTTATGAAGGCGTTCCCGCTTGTGCTGGCGGCGGCACGACGATTGATTGCGGCCTGACATAGTGCTGCCACATTGGGCGTATCATTGCCTTTGTATGCCATGGCGAGCAACGCGGCGTCGTAGATCTCGTTGTTGGTCATATCGACGGCGTCGATGGGGCGGAAGGTGAGAATCGAGTCTTGCTCGGCGAGCTCGGCCAGATTGATCGTTTCGCCTGTGGCGAAGACGTCGTCGAGGGTGAGAGTGGCGCTCGTGCATGGAATTTGATAGATCGTGCCGTCGGCGGCGATGGGGGAGCCTGCCGCCTCGAGCGTGTACACACCTTGTATGAGGCTGATGCCGGAACCGTCGGAGGCTACATAATCAATCTCGTCGACCGTTGTCCCGTCGACAGTTTTGCCCGTAATGTGTATCGGGACGCGCGAGGCCCCGTTATCGGTATCCCAACCCGCGGCCGAGATATCGAGCACAATAGCATGCTCCGAATGAGCCGAAATAAAGCAAGACATTGCCTTATACAGCTGAAGTCCCAGCCAGCTGCCAACGGCAAGGGCGATCGTCAACATACAAACAAGAACGACCACGACGTGCTTCCGAGACTGTATCCAGAGCGCCGGGGCAGTCGATAAGCCATGAACGGCAACCCCGCAAGTCGTGCAGTACCTTACGCCATCGCGCAACTCAGCGCCACAACAAGGACAAACCATACCAGCCTCGCAACCAAAGAAGATCCCAACGAGGCCACTGTAAGTCGACCAATCCAATCCAAGTTGCGCAACATTCAGCCTTAATAGAAGTTGCGGTGAAATAGGGACTGATTAGGCCTTTTAACTGGCAAAACACTCCCTATTTCACCGCAACTTCTAAAGGCGCCCATCAAGCAAGGCTTCATCAGGGAAAAGGGCCCAGTGCAACAAAGTGCAATTCAGACCCTTCCAACTTTGTATGCGCAGCATCTCAAGTTGGTGCGTCGGCCCCATAGTAGCCGCAGGCCGGGCGCAGGGTTACCTCCCAAATCTTTCCGCAGGACGGAG
>URIE01000139.1 GCA_900547805.1 uncultured Collinsella sp. | reverse complement strand
TCTTGTCTCGTGGGCTCGGAGATGTGTATAAGAGACAGGGTTTTATCTGGGCAAACGTAAAGGGCCGACCGCGGGGATGCGCGATCGGCCCTTTTAGTTGCTTGATAGCAGGGGTTATGGGAGACAGGTGCCTACAGGCGGTCCTTGTTTTCGGCCTTAATGTCGTGTGCCTGCTGAATAAAGAACAGGTCGTACACCACGATGACAAAGGCGCCATAGTTGATGGCGTCGCCGCCAAACGCGGGGAGCGTGAGCACAGCCTGCGCAATCGTGGCGATTGCGGCGACGATGCCGAGCTTAAACGCGCCGCCTACCTGCGAAGGCTTGTTGGCGCCCTTGATGCCCGCAACGCCCGCGGCGAGATCGATGAGGCCCTTGGCGACAAGCACGACCGTGGCGAGCATGGCGTTCGGCCCGTAGGTGGACTCGAACTTGCCGGTCGCGATGCCGGCGATTCCAATGACGAGACTGGCGATGCCCAGAACAAAATAAATCAGGGCAAGGATTTTGAGTGTCTTGCGAGCGGCGCTCATAGCTGGTCCTTTCGATGCGGGCGCGGAAAATCTGTCGCACCCAGGTTGCGGCACATATCGTGAAGCACATTGTAGTTCAACGGAGCGATGCATGCGTTTGAAAGCGCTTTGAGCCTGTGCGGTCCAACCTTTCAAAAAGGAAAGCCAGCTGTAAGTCAAATCGATGGCAGCTCATGTGCGGCGCTGCGATGATGAGGCCGTGATAAGAAGTGAGTCTAAGGAGGAGCCATGATGTACGGACCAGAGCAAGTGCGTGAACCGCGGTCGTTGGGAAGGCGCATGGGTGATTCTGTGATCGCTGCCGTGTGCACGGGATTGATGGCGGTGCTTTGCATTGGGATGCTGTGGACCATGTCGCATGTGGGACAATAACGGACGGTTGGGTGCCAACTGAGGTGGCGCTCACGTATTCGTTTTGTTTGCTAAGGAGTGTCCATGGGCGTCGTCGATCCCTTTTCTGTTGCTCGGGCCGCGGGGCTTGAGCTGACCGGGAAGTCCGAGGGCCTCACGCTCACCGACGGCACGATGGAACTGCGCGCCGATTTTGGCCGCATGCTGCCACGACTCAAGCAGGGCCGCCTGCAGCAAGAGCTGCTGGTAAAGGCTGCGCGCACAAAAGGCATCGAGCGCCCATGGGCGATTGATGCCACGGCGGGCTTTGGTGAGGATTCGCTGCTGCTGGCGGCCGCGGGCTTTACCGTCGATCTGTATGAACAGGATTGCGTGATCGCGGCACTCCTCAAGGACGCCTTGGATCGCGCGGCAGATGATCCGGCGCTTGCGGCTGCTGTGGCGCGCATGCGCTTACATGCGGGCGAGGACAGCATTGCCGGCCTTCGCCATACGGCCGAGCTGATCAAGCAAGGCGAGCTCGCGGCTCCCGACGTGGTGTATCTGGACCCCATGTTTCCCGAGCGCACCAAGAGCGCGGCGGTGAAAAAGAAGTTTCAGCTCTTGCACCATCTGGAGCAGCCGTGCGCCGACGAGGAGACGCTGGTCGAAGCTGCGCTTGCGGTGCACCCGCGCAAGGTCGTTATCAAGCGACCGGTGAAGGGGCCGCTGCTTGCCGGCGTTAAGCCGAGCTATCAGCTTGCGGGCAAGGCCGTTCGTTACGATGTTTTGGTGCCGCCGCGCCCGTAGCTTGTGCACGATGGCTGGCGCTTCGCCAGCGCCGTGCCGATGCGGGGTCTATTTCCAAGGGTGCGACGTCAGGTGCCAGCCGCCGCAGTATTCGCATTTGTAGCAGGCCAAACCACGCCGTCCGCGGTTTTCGCAGTCGGCCATAACGGCCTCGGCTTCGGCGCGTGTGTCGTAACGGTTTTTGCGCTCGCACGACTTATAGCGCCAAGCCTCGTCGCGCTCGGCGTCCAGGGCGTCGCGGCGCTCGTCCTCGCGTGCAAACAGGTCGCTCATATCGCCGCCGGTGGCAGCGCCCAAAAACTCGCTTTTGGCTTTTGACCAGGCGGCTCGCTTTTTGCTCCCCATCTGCTTCGCGCTCCTCTCCAAACGTTGGTATCATTGCTCAATCAAAGTGATACCAATAAACGTGAGGTCGCCGCGTGATGATCAGAAAAACCCTCGATACCGACATTCCCGCCGTCATGGCTATCTATGACGCGGCCCGCGCCTTTATGCGCGCGCATGGCAACGCCACGCAGTGGCCCGAGGGCACGCCTTCGGCCGAGCAGCTGGCTGCCGATATTGCCGCTGGTGGCAGTTACGTGTGCGAAGTCGACGGCCGCGTGGTGGCGACGTTTGCCTTTTTACCGGGTCCGGACGAGTGCTATGACGTGATTGAGGACGGTCAATGGCGCAGCGACACTCCGTATGCCGTGCTGCATCGCGTGGCATCCGACGGCACCGTGCACGGTATCGCGGCGGCGATGTTTGCCTTTGCCAAGGAATGCGCCGACCATCTGCGTATTGACACGCACGAGGACAACTTGCCCATGCAGGGCGCCATCGCCAAGGCGGGGTTCGAGCGTGTCGGTATCGTCTATGTGTCCGACGGCACGGCGCGTGTCGCGTTTGATTGGCTGCGCGAGGCGTAGGAGCCAAGGCACGTATCATCACCCAGCTCAAATAAAAAATGGCCCCGAGTGGGGCCATTTTTGGTAAAACGCGTCGTTGTGGGACTCGCATTGTTACCGCCCCAGATGAACCCGGGCAGAC
Organism: uncultured Collinsella sp.; assembly: GCA_900547805.1. Classification (GTDB taxonomy): domain Bacteria; phylum Actinomycetota; class Coriobacteriia; order Coriobacteriales; family Coriobacteriaceae; genus Collinsella. The sequence continues at coordinate 1,599 of URIE01000139.1, read as the reverse complement.
AAAAAGGGGAGGTGCCGGCTTTCGCAAGGCGCGAACCTACGAAAATCGCCGCGCGGCAACGCGGGGCGATGAGCTCGGTCGGGGGATAGGGCCCGCTTCGCCCACCGGCCCGTAAATTGTATCATCCAGTGTGGAACGAGGGTGCCCGTTGCCGCGTGCGATGGGCTTGCAATAAGAGGAGAGCCATGTCGAAGCAAGCGGTCGTTGGAATCTTGGCACATGTCGATGCCGGCAAGACCACGCTGGCCGAGGCCATGCTGTTTCATGCCGGCCGCATTCGCAGACGCGGGCGCGTGGACGATGGCGACTCGCATCTGGACACGAACGAGATTGAGCGCGAGCGCGGTATCACGATCTTCTCGTCGCAGGCTGTGCTCGACCACGGCGACACCCACGTTATGCTCGTGGACGCTCCCGGCCATGTCGATTTTTCGGCCGAGGCGGAGCGCACACTGCGTGCCCTGGACTACGCGATTCTGGTGGTGGGCGCCAACGACGGCGTGCAGGGGCATACCGAAACGTTGTGGCGTCTGCTTGCTCGCTATGACATTCCGACGCTCATCTTTATCAACAAGATTGACTTGGAAAACCCCGGGCGTGAGGCGCTGCTGGCACAACTTGGGCGGCGTCTTTCCGAAGGTTGCTTGGATGCCGAGGGTCTGCTGGCGGGCTGCGCCGTGCAAGAGGATGCCGCGGCGCTGGATGAGGCGGCGCTCGACGAGTTCCTTGAGGCGGGGGAGCTTTCGACTGCCACGCTTTCGCGCATGGTGGCCGAGCGCAGGCTGTTCCCCTGCTTTGCCGGCTCGGCGCTCAAGGACCAAGGCGTGGCGGAGCTGCTCGACGGCATGTGCGCCCTGATGCGCGAGAGGACATGGCCCCAGGAGTTCGCAGCGCGTGTTTATCGCGTGAGTCGTGGAGACCGTGGTGAGCGCCTTGCCTGGGTTAAGGTGACGGGCGGTGTGCTGCGTGCAAAACAGGTGATTGAGGGGCGCTCCGGTGTCGAGGCATGGGAGCAAAAGATCGATCAGGTCCGTATCTATAACGGCGAGAAGTACGAGCTTGTCCAAGAAGTTGCTGCTGGCGGCATCTGCGCTGTGACGGGCCTTGCGCACGTTCACCCGGGTGATGCCTTGGGCGCGGAGCCCGCGGGCGATGCGCCTGTCATAGCGCCGGTTCTCACCTATACGGTGCTGCCGGGCGAGCACGATGTCCATACGGTGTTCCAAGCGCTGACCGAGCTTGCCGATGAGGACCCCATGCTCGGCGTAAGCTGGAACACGCATCTTGAGCAGATTCATCTGCAGTTGATGGGTGCGGTGCAGCTCGAGGTCGTGCAGCGCGTGCTAGCCGATCGCTTTGGCCTCGTGGTTGCGTTTGAGCCCGGCGGCATTCTCTATAAGGAGACTATTTCGCAGCCGGTCGAGGGCGTGGGCCACTTTGAACCACTGCGCCACTATGCCGAGGTGCATCTGCGTCTGGAGCCGTTGCCGGCGGGCTCGGGCGTGCAATTTGGCACTGTGACCTCGACCGACGAGCTCGACTTGAACTGGCAGCGCCTGGCGCTCGCCAACGCTATGGAGCGCGACCACCCTGTCTCTT
>URIE01000138.1 GCA_900547805.1 uncultured Collinsella sp. | reverse complement strand
ACCCGAGCCCGATTTGCCCACCAAGCCCACGCGCTGGCCCGCCGCCACATGAAGTGTCAGGTCATCGAACACGTTCTCGCCCGCCGCAGCGTCACGGTACGCAAAGCTCAGGTGCTCAAAATCAATCCCGCCCTCGGTCACTTTGAGCTCAGGGGCGTCCGGGTCGTCTGCCACCAAACGCGGCTCGTCCAGCACGCGCGTCATCTCGGCCGCATCGCCCAAAGCGCGGTTGATGCGCTGCATCATGGAACTCACGTAGTTCAGGCGCATGGTGAGGTTATAGGTGTAGGTAAAGATCATGACGAGCGAGCCGGCCGAGATGCCAAACCACGCGTTGCCGCCCGCCACGAACACGCTCACCACAGCCATGGTGATGACGATAAGGCCCGAAGTCGTAAAGTTGCGCTGCATCATGGCGTGCATCGAGACCGTCTCGGCGTCGCGCGCGGCGCGATCGGCGGTATCGAACAGGTCGCGCTCAAAGTCCTCGCGCCCACAGGTCTTGACGGCCAGAATGTTCGTGACCGCGTCGGAAAGCACGCCCGACAGCTTGTTCTGCGCGGCGGACGTCGCGGCCGAAAGCGGCATGATGCGCTTGTACATAAGCCAGACAAACGCAATGTAGACGACCATGATACCCACCAGGATCACGGTAAATGTGGGCACCACCGGGGCGAGCGCCGCCACCGTGCAGACCACCGAAGTGATAGTGGGGATAAGCGAATACACCGTCACGTCGACCAAGCCCGTGTAGCCGCTCATAAAACGGCTTGTCTGGCTCACAAGCGATCCGCCAAAGCGGCTGGTATGGAATGTCATGGATTGGTTGGAGAGCGTGTCGAAGCACAGACGCGCCAGGTGATAGTTGCCCGCAATCTCGAGCTTGTAGACGGTGTAGTCCTGCAGCTTGGAGAGGATCTGGCCTGCCAAGTTGACGAGCACGAGCGCCAGGATATAGGGGCCGAAGACCTCAAACACCTGGTCACCCGCCACGGGGCCGGCCTGGACGCGGTCGACGATGAGGGCCATCACGTAGGTGTTGGCAAACGTGAGCAAAAAGATGTAGCCCGCCGACGAGAACACCGAGAGAAAGACGATCAGCGGCTGCGTGCGCGTGACGTCCCAAAAACGCTGCAGCGTGCGGCGCACGGTGGAGCGTTTGAGCGGACTGGTGCTTCTCTGAGACATGGGCTTCCTTTCGCGTCTGATAGGGCGAAACGCCATTGTTGCACATTGAAGCGCACTTCAGGCAAGCACGATGCGAAAAGCAGCGGGGCACCCGCGTTTACACCGGCGCCCCGCCGTCAGATGCAGCTAGTCCTCGTCTTTTTGGCCTGCGAGCAGCTCCGCGGATGTGAGCCCCAAAATCTCATCGGCTTGGTCGGCATCCTCCAGCGCGTCGATGTCCTTGAGCTTGCGCTCCATGACGTTGGTGCGCGTGGTAATGATGCCCTCGACCGTTTTGCCCGCGGTCTCGATCTGCTGTTGGGCGCGGCGCAGCGCCGCCTGATAGCGCGGCAGCTCGGCCTTGACGGCAGAGAGCACGCGCAGTACGTCGTCGGTACGTTTTTGCAGCCTAAACGTCTGGTAGCTCATCTGCAGACTATTGAGGATGGCCGCCATGGTGCTGGGGCCGGCAACGTTGACGTGATAGTCGCGGCCCAGGGTCTCGATAAGCCCGGGGCGGCTGACGACCTCGGCGTACAGTCCCTCAAACGGCACGAACATGATGCCAAAGTTGGTCGTTGCCGGCACACTCAGGTACTTTTCGCAGATGTCCTTTGCCTCGCGCTTCACCATCATATCGAGCGCCTTGCGCGCAGCGGCAACGGCCTCCGCGTCGCCCGACTCCTGCGCGTCGAGCAGATGCTCGTACGCATCACCCGGGAATTTGGAGTCAATCGGCAGCAGCACGGGGTCGCCCTCGTCTACCGGCAGCTTGACGGCAAACTCAACACGCTCCGAGGCGCCAGGCTTGGTGGCAACGTTTTCCAGATACTGGTCGGGCGTAAGGATGTCCGCCAGGATCGCGCCCAGCTGCACCTCGCCCAAAATGCCACGCGCCTTGACATTGCCCAGCACACGCTTAAGGTCGCCCACGCCGGTGGCGATAGACTGCATGTCGCCCAGGCCCTTGTACACGGCCTCGAGCTGGTCGCTCACCTGCTTAAACGATGCCGACAGTCGGTCGTTGAGCGTGCGAGAGAGTTTCTCGTCCACCGTCGCACGCATTTGGTCGAGCTGCACGTTGTTGTCTTTGCGGATGGCGCCCAGCTGAGCATCGACCGTCTCACGCACCTTGTCCAGGCGATGCTCGATGCCTTCGCGGTTGGCGCCAAGCTGTTGGGCCGTCTCGCGGCGCAGGTCATCCATACGGTCGCCGGCCTGCGAGAACTCGCGCGCAATGGTCAGGTAGCGCTGCTGCTCTACGGCGGCGTCGGTCGTCTGCTGCTGCGCGATGGCATTTGCCGTGCGGCGGGTTTCGGCCAGCGCGACGTTCAGGGCATCGAGCGTGCTGTTGGCCTGCTCGAGCGCTGCCAGCGTTTCCGCGCTACTGTCGCCACGCTCCCGCAACTCGGCACGCAGGCTCTTGAGCTGGAGGGCGCAAGCCACAGCAACCCCCACCGCCACCAAGGCGATCACAACAAGCACAATATCAATAGCAGACATAAACTCCGCCCAACAAACCCAATCGAGCACCAATCAAAACCGCGATCAATCTTACCCCGTCACACACACGGAGCACTCGTCCCGCTCTCCCGCGCCCCTCTCTTCCGCATATTCCATAATGCGGCGCGCCGTCTCCCTACTTACTTTTGAGTCGTCGCCGGCTAAATATGCGTACACGTTTCCCTTATTCAGGTGCAGATCGCGGCAGAGACCATAGCGCGACAAACTCGAACCCGCTAATGCTTCCAACGTTCTTTTGCGCATCAGGGCATTGACTCTTCTGTCCGCCGCCGGTTTTTCCTTTACCCCTCGATACGCGTGCCAAACATTGGCATAACGATTAGGGAGATCGTCCTTGGCGCACAGAGACACAAGACTGCCCGCCTGGTTGTATAAGGACAAAACGCCTCGATAGCCCTCTTCCATCCACAAGCCCTCGGATAAACCCAAGACGTACTCGGCCTTGCCCTGCGCTAAAGCAAGCAAAAACAGCGGCTCTGCCACACGCGGTTCAACCGTCGTTGCCCGCTCAACCAGCTTTCTAAAACTCAACGACTGTTGCCCAGACAACTCACGACAATAGCCCTTCAAGAATCCCTCAAAAGTCAGATTCAACCGCGCACCTCCATTAGTATTATTCGTCTTCAATAATACTATAGAGTGACACGACTAGACCGCCCAGAGGAAAAGATCCTGTTTGAGACTGCAATCCTTTAAATCTAAGACGGCCTTTGAAAGAAGCTAGCTCTCCCAGCCGGCGCGGATGGTTGTTATGACGTCGCCTAGGCGCTGGCCTAGGGCTGCCAGATGTTGGAGTACTTCGTTGGGCGAGGCGCCGTTGAGGATGCACGTGAGGGCATACGAAGCCAGGAAGATGGCGACAAGCCCCAGCGGGGTGAGCACGATCATCGCCAGCGTACGCAGGCGTTGGCCCAAGCGGCGGCGACGCGCACGACGCTTGTCGAACGCAAGCTCCTGTGCATACGAATCCTGCTGCACGGAATACGTTTCAGGCGCTGGTGCAGACGCCGCCTCGGGTGCGGCATTTTGCGCTACAGGTTGGGTAGCCACCCCTTGCATTTGCATCTCCATGAGCCGTTGCTGCTGACGCAACATGCGTTCGGCTTGTTGCTGCGGGGTCTCGAGAAACAGATCCATGCTGGCCTCCAAAATCGGAGCATTCGACGCTTACGACCAGCATCCCGCACCACCATGACCGCGACAACGCAATCGCCGGCAATAGCCACAAAGTTTCTTTTGCCCAAAAGCTGTCGAAAAGCTCAACAACTCCCCTACCAGCACTTTCTCTGAGCTTTTTTCGCCAGCGATCTTTTGCCCTCCCGCCATCCCGCCAACTGACCAAAAGCTAACCAAAAGCTTGACGCAAATTGTGAAGACAGGGGCCACAAGCAAGGCACGCCGACCCCGAACAGAATCGCCTGGACAGTTAGTTCAGATACGTATAAATCAGACCCCCTCAAATTGCATTCGGACGCTTCGTTTGACGCAGTTTGATCCTCAAAACGGGCGTTTTAAGCCCAAAACCAAGCGCCTCAGGTCATCTAAAGGCGTCCAACAGGCCCCCGAGGGCTCCAAACCCAGCTATTAAACCGCCCGAATAATACGTATCTGAACTAACTGTCCACC
>URIE01000137.1 GCA_900547805.1 uncultured Collinsella sp. | reverse complement strand
GCGCCCTTGACCTCGGAAGCGCTAATCTCCTTAACGCCCGTCAGAGTCATAAACTCATCGTAAACCTTGTTGACGGTACCGGTACCGAAGATGATCATGAGCTGGCCGCTGTTGTACAGCACGCCCTTGACGCCATCGATGTTCTCGAGCTCGGCCTTGTTGTATTTGCTCGTATCCTTGAGCACCAGACGCAGACGGGTCACGCAATGCGTGGCGCCCTCGATGTTCTCCAGTCCGCCGACGTTGTCGACGACTTGCTGGGACACTGCCTTGTAGTCCATGTTCCTCTCCATTCCTTTTCTAAATCATAAAACGGTTCGTTGCCGCTACAGAGACGCGATCGTTGCGTTTGCGCACTTGAGCGCACCGTCGGTGACGGTAAGCGCCACACCCTGGCCCTGCTTGTTGCAGAAGCGAGCGTGGAGCGCAACGTCATCGACAAAGATGGTCGCGATGTCGTCGTCGACGACCAGACGCACATGGTGAGTGCCCTCGCCCTTAAAGAACAACGGACGCTCGAGGCCCATGTTGTTGACCTGGAACCACGGGTACTGGGGAGCCGGCGTGAACTCGAGCTTGCCCTCGCGCAGGTTGGCGCGGAACTCATAGGCAAGACCGGTCTCGGCGTCCTCGGCGAACTTGACCGAGAAGCCGGCAGCGTTACCGCCGAGCTCAATGTCGGCATCGAGCAAGTAGGTGGAGCCGGCATCTGCGGCGAGCACCTGCTCGACCTTGCCCGACTCGCAGGAAAGCTCAAAGGTCTCGACTGCCTTAGCCTCGCCAAAGGCGCCAAGCATGCTGTCGGGGAGCTTGGTGCCGAGCGTTCCGTCGGCACGCTGAACGATCTCGAGGGGCATAAAGGTGCCACCCCATAGGTAAGAGCTGGGGTCGCCGCCCTCGTCACGCGTAGGAACCCAACCAAAGAGAACGCGACGCTCGCCATCGAATGCGGTGCGAGCGGCGTAGTACGCGCGGCCGTCGAAGGAGTCGTCAGCGGGGGTAATCCAAGGACCGTTGATGGACTTGGACATGCGGTAACGGGTCTTGTTGCCGTCGCTGTACTCGGAAAAGACGAGGTACCACCAGTCGCCCATCTTAAAGAGATCAGGCATCTCAAACATGGTGTACAGGCCCGGATTCCACCAGTCGCCCTGGAACTCCCAGTTGGTCAGATCCTTGGAGGTGAACTTGACCAGGCGGCCGGTCATCAGACGCTTGTCCTCGCCCACACGCGTGCCGAGGATGAGCATGTACTCTTCGTTCTCCTCATCCCAAAGCACAAAGGGATCGCGCCAGTTGCGGTCATCGTAACCCTCCTGGGGCGGAAGCAGCGTCTCGGCGATGTTCTTCTCCCACTTGACGGCGTCGTCGCTCGTTGCGTGAAGAAGAACCTGCTTCATCAAACGTGCGCGGACCTTATCGCGATTGCAACCAGTGTAGAGCGCATGGTACTTGTCGCCCACCTTAAACACCGTGCCGGCATAAATGTACTGGTCGACTTCCTCGTCGCCGCCACGCTCAAGGCTCTCGCCAAAGTCCTTGTAGTTGACGAAATCCTTGGTCGTAGCGAGTGCCCAGCCAAACGGCTCTCCGAAAGGTTCGGGGTTACGCGTGTCACGCTGATGATAGAGATAGAACGTGCCGTCCTCGCCGTACGGCATGATGTCGCCTACCCAAATTCCCTCAGGCTGGTAATACACCTTGTGCATCCGAGACTTCCTTTCCACGACATACTAACTCGGTACAATGGCAAGATATGTCAATCGTTTTCATATGTCAAACGTTTTCACACCAATACGTCTTTTCGCAGTTCCAGTCGTCGGCAAACGGTTGACATATGCCGGTGAACGGTCATCAGAGGCGTTTGAGGAATTCTTTTGGCACGGGATGAACTACGCGGTTTTGCCCTCAATGAGTTCAACGGGGAGCTTGATATTCGATTCGGGATTATCGCCGTTAATAAGAGCGATGATGGATTGCGCCGCGAGCTCTCCGATGCGATCGATATCTTGACGTACGGTTGTTAAGTCAGGCATAAACGTCATAGTGCGGCGGGCACCATCCGCGCCCACGACCTTAATGTCGTCTGGAGCGCTCAAGCCGCGCTGCTTCATCACGTTGAGACAGATGGCCGCCATCGTATCGTCTCCCGCAAAGATGCCGTCAATATCGGGGTTCTCATCGAGGATCTTCGCAACGACCGCGCCCTTTTCGTCGTCGGGCTTAACGAACTCGACCTCACGGACAAGCGCGGACAAACCGGCCTGCTCAACAACATCGAGGTAGGCATCGGTACGCTTATTGGCAGGCATGCGCATGCGGCTATTGCTGCGCAGGCACAGGATACGCCTGCAGCCGTCATCAATCAGACGGCGCGTGGCGAGCTCGCCGATGCCATAGCTGTCACTTGCAATCTGGACAGAGCCCTCGCCAAGATCGCAGTCGATGCCAACCAGGCTCAAGCCCATCTCGGCATATGCCTCGGCACCGATATTGAGGGAGTTGACGATGACGCCGTCGACCATATTGCGGCGGAGCATGTCGATATAGGAACGCTCAAGATCAGGTCGATTGGCGCTGTTGCACAGCAACATCTTAAAGCCGTTTTCCGCTAACGTGCGCTCGACCGCCTGCACAACCTGAGCATGGAACGGGCTGCTCACAAAGGGAACAATCATGCCGATAAGGTTCAGGCGGCCATTGAGCATGGCACGGGCGATATCGTTGGGCGTGTAATTGATGCGCTCCATCGCCGCATGGACTTTATCGCGGGTTTCCTGGCTAATGTAGCCGCGATTATTAAGCACGCGAGATACCGTAGTAGGCGAAACCCCCGCCACCGCTGCAACTTCCTTGATGCCAGGCTTAGCAGAATCCTTAGAACGAGCGCCCTCGCGAGCCATAGCACCCTCCCCCATCAACATGTCAAACGTTTACATACGAACAAAGCATACCCCAACAACAGCGGGAAGACGGTAACAGCACAAGTAAGTAAACGACTCATCCAAATAATTAGGAGAGTTCCGCCTAAAGGGTGACTACACAGGACCCCCGCCGGGCCGCTTTGGGTTACTTTCCAAAACATTTCCGCAGGACGCAAAGGGCTCCGCCGCGCGAAGCGCGCAGCGGAGCCCTTTGCATGTCCGAGGACGTTTTGGAAAGTAACCCAAAGCGGCCCGGCGATCCTGCGGGAGTTAAACCCCTTTAGAACTTGTCGTGGAAGGTACGCGAAATGACCTCGTCCTGCTGCTCCTTGGTGAGCGTGTGGAAGTTCACGGCATAGCCGGAAACGCGGATGGTCAGCTGCGGGTACTTCTCGGGGTGAGCCTGAGCGTCGAGCAGCGTCTCACGGTTGAAGACGTTGATGTTCAGGTGGTGGCCACCCTTCTCGGCGTAAGCGTCGAGCATGTGGACCAGGTTATCGGCCTGAGTCTCGGAAACTTCAGAAACCTTCATAATGTGTCTCCTTCGATTGATAGGCGCCGGCCGAAACCGGCGCGCTAATCAGTAATCGTTATTGTTAGTATAGCACTAACAATAGTTACTCGCCCAGCTGATCAAGGTCGATATCGCCAAAGAACACCTGGTCCTCCTTGCCGAGCGCACTCGGGATGATGGAGAAGGTGTTGGAGATGCCGTCCTGAGCATCGCGGAACGGGAGCTTGGAAACCGAAGACAGCGAAGCGATGGCGCCGTGGCTATCGCGCTTGTGCATGGGGTTAGCACCCGGGGCGAACGGCTGGCCAGCCTTGCGGCCGTCAGGCGTGGAACCGGTCTTCTTACCGTACACGACGTTGGAGGTAATGGTCAGAACCGAGGTCGTGGGCACGGAGTTGCGGTAGGTGTCGTTCATGCGGATGTACTCCATGAACTGGTGCACGACGTCGTGAGCGATCTGGTCGACGCGGTCGTCGTCGTTGCCGTACTTGGGGAACTCGCCCTCGGTCTCGAAGTCGACGATGATGCCGTTCTCATCGCGGACGGGGTGGACCTTGGCGTACTTGATGGCGGACAGGGAGTCGGCCACGACGGAAAGGCCAGCGATGCCCGTAGCGAACCAGCGATGAACGTGCTTGTCGTGCAAAGCCATCTGGATGCGCTCGTAGCAATACTTGTCGTGCATGTAGTGAATGATGTTCAGCGAGTTGACGTACACGCCAGCGAGCCACTTCATCATGTCATTGTACTTGGCCACAACGTCGTCGTAATCGAGCGTATCGCCCTCGACGGCGCGGTACTTGGGGCCGACCTGCTTCTTGGAGACCTCGTCAACACCGCCGTTGAGTGCGTACAGCAGGCACTTGGCCAGGTTGGCGCGGGCGCCGAAGAACTGC
>URIE01000136.1 GCA_900547805.1 uncultured Collinsella sp. | reverse complement strand
GTCGCGATACGTGGGTGCTGTGGGGCAAGATTGTGCTCGGCTGCATTCCCGCCGCGGCAATCGGTCTGCCGCTCAACGACTGGATGGAGGAGCATTTCTACAACGCTCCCGTCGTGGCGCTGGCGCTCATCGTCTACGGCGTGCTGTTTATCGTGATCGAGAACTGGCGTGCCAGTAAGCGCGAACAGACTGCTCTCGCCGATTCGTTTGGCTCGCGTGCCGTGACGGCGGGTGGACGCCCCGCTGGCGCACACTTTGCCGCACCCGCTGCGGCGCCTGCTGCCTCTGCCGACGATGACGAGAACTTGGACTTTGGCTCTATCACCACGCTCGAGGATATGAGCTGGAAGACCGCCCTGGGCATTGGCTGCTTCCAAGTGCTGTCGCTGATTCCGGGTACGTCGCGCTCTGGCTCCACCATCATCGGCGGCCTGCTGTTGGGCTGCACGCGCTCGGTGGCGTCCAAGTTTACGTTCTTCCTGGCCATCCCCGTTATGTTTGGCGCGAGCGCGCTCAAGCTGGTCAAGTACTTCATTAAGGGCGGCACCTTCGGCGCCAATGAGATCGCCATCCTGGGCGTGGGCTGCGTCGTGGCCTTTGTGGTTTCGCTCATCGCCATCAAGTGGCTTATGGGCTTTGTCCGCCGCCACGACTTTAAGTGCTTCGGCGTCTATCGCATTGTCCTGGGCATCGTAGTGCTCGCATACTTCTTTGTCCTGGAGCCTATGCTCGGCCTCTAACTTAGTTGATGCTGCACGGCGGTCAGGGCGACAACTCGTCACTCAAAAGGCAAGACATGGCCAAAAGGTCTATGTCTTGCCTTTTTCATGCCTGTGCGAGCCATGTCCTCGCTGGAATCACCTTGATGCCGCCGGTTTCGTACGCATCTTGCACGCGTAGCACGACGGCGCGATTGCCCTGCGGAATGCCGATTTCTTCCCCTATCCTTATGACGTTTCGGGCGTACTTGCCGTGATAGGTTTCGGAAGCCTTGATCTCGATTGCCCAAGGGCTCGAGATATCGGTCAAGTCGAGCAGGTCGACCTCGATCTTGCTGTCATCTCGGTAGAAGCATAGATTGGGGTTGACTCCGTGATTGAGATAGCGCTTTGCTGTTTCGGCGATTATGAGATTCTCGAAGACCATGCCCAGGGAGTCTCCGTTCAGAAGGCTTTCCTTGCTGGCGATGCCCAGTAGGTGGCACAGGAGTCCGGAGTCGTAGAAATAGAGCTTGGGCGTCTTGGTCAGCCGCTTCCTGACGTTTGCATGGTACGGCCTGAGCATGAACACCACGTAGCTCGACTCCAACATGGACAGCCATGCCTTGGCAGTGGCGCTCGAGACGCCGGCATCGCTCGCCAGCCTCGAGATGTTCAGGAGATTTCCCGCGTTACGCGCGCAAAGGGAGAGGAACGTTCTGAAAGCTGACAGGTTGCGAACATCGAGGTAGCCTGAGATGTCGCGCTCAAGGTAGGTGTTGATGTAACCGGAATAATAGATGCGCTCCGGTACATCGACATCGTAGAGCCGTGGGTAGCCGCCTCGAACCATGTAGTCCTCGATTTCCGGGGCTATGCCCCCCTTCTCTAGTTCCGCATACGAGAGCGGGAGGAGTTTGAGTAGGCCGACGCGTCCTGCGAGGGACTGCGTTATTCCCTTGAGCAACAGGAAGTTCTGAGAGCCCGATAGAATGAACTGTCCGGTGGAGCCGCGCTCGTCGGAGACGACCTGAATCATCGAGAAGAGTTCGGGCGCTTGTTGCGCCTCGTCGATGATGAGGGGCGTTGGCGCATTTCGAATGAACCCGACCGGATCTTCCCGTGCACGGTCGCCCTGCTGTGGGTCTTCGAGATTGACGTAGGCATAGTCGGGGAAGGCGGCTCGCACGAGCGTGGATTTTCCGCTCTGTCGAGGACCCGTTATTGAGACGATCGGGAACCATCCCGCCATCTGTTTCAGCAATCCCTCAAGTTGGCGAGGAATCATGGGCGATCACCTCCGCATGAATAGAGCGAACCATATGTGTCAACTAGAAAATACCACGATTGATAAGTAGAAAGTACCATAATTGATAAGTAGTACTGACCATAATTGCTAAGTAGGACGGACCATAATTAATAAGGTGCGCTCGGACAACATGTTCGGCATCCTGACCATCCTGAGCTACCTGTTGGAACGCATCGCCCCCGAGACGGGCTGGCGTGCGCGCCTGCTCGAGCTGCTGGACAGGCTCGACGTCGACGAGCTGCGTCGCATGGGATTTGCCGACGGCTGGCAGGAGTGCCCGCTCTGGAAGCCGCGTCTGCCCGCTGTAGGGGCGTCTGAGGGCGATTGGGCGGGGGACCGAGCTCGCTACAGGTCGCGATAATCGATGAGGCGCAGGTTGTCCTGTTCCTCAAGCCAGGCGCGCAGCTCGGGGTCGATAAGCGCGTCGACCTCCTTGGTGCGGTTGGCGGTGAGCGACGAAGTCTCAAGAATAAAGCGGTCGAGATACCCGGGGTGGCAGACGAACACGACCGTCTCGTCGGCACCCATCTCGCGCACGGTCTGCTTGATGGACTCGGCGGGCTCATATCCCGGTTCCATCGAGTGCATCACCATGCGAACCGGCGTGTTTCCGCAGGTCACGGTTGCGGTCGGATCAAACGAGGCGACCTGCTGACGGAACCCGTGTGCAGTAGCGACATCCGCAATGGCGCGGTTCAGGTTGTCAGACAGCACCGCGTGCGCCTCAAAGTAATCCGGCTCGCGGCCAACGACCTCGAGGAACCGCGCAAGCTGAGCCTCGATCTCAATAACCGCCTCGTCGTAGTCCACGAAGTCGACGCCCTCTTTCCACGAGGTACGGTACTCGCGGCTGGAGCGGAAGCATCCGTCCGGACCAAGTAGGCTGCTCACACGCGCGGGATCGGCGCACGGACGGCCAAGACAGACGTTGGTGTGCTGGCCCACGGCGATATCGGAATCGGCGACCCAGGACCAACCGCGTACCGTTTCGGGCATGTTGGGCATGACGCCCACGGAGCGCACCAGTCCCTCGTTGACCGAACGGGCGATACCCAAGTTGACGGCGTATGAGTAGCCGATGTCGTCGGCGCGAATCAAAAGCTGCTTCACGGCAATCTCCCTTCAACAGCGGTGCCGCGCGAGTACCTGGCCCGCGCGGCAAACGTCAATCTATATAGTAGGCTATGCCTGAGTCTGTGCAGCAGCGGCGGCGTCCGCATTGTCAAGCGTTATTTCTACCATTTCTACCCCGTCCCCAAATGGCTGGCGGTGCGTCCGCGCGGCTCGGTATACTGGTACGGCTCAAACTATGGCGCTGCCCGCAGGCGCGCCGTCCGTCAGATGAGGAGTCGCCCATGACCCAGCCGCTGCCCTGGGAAAAAAACACCGCGGTACCCGTGCCGCCCGCACCGGAGCCCGTGCCGCCCGCACCGGAGCCCGTGCCGCTCGATGCGTACGCCGCCCCCGCCGCGCCGGAACCCGAGCTCGTCCCGCTCGACATCTACGACGCCCCGGCTCCTGCGCCCGCAAAGCCGCTCGTCGATATCGATAGCCTCAATCCCGCCCAACGCGAGGCGGTTCTAACCACCGAGGGCCCGCTGCTGGTGCTTGCCGGCGCCGGTTCGGGTAAGACTCGCGTCCTGACCTTCCGTATCGCGCACATGCTCGGCGACCTGGGTGTTAAGCCCTGGCAGGTCCTGGCCATCACGTTTACCAACAAGGCTGCGGCCGAGATGCGCGAGCGTCTGTCGGCGCTCATTCCCAGCGGTACCCGCGGCATGTGGGTGTGCACCTTTCACGCCATGTGCGTGCGCATGCTGCGCGAGGACGCCGACCTGCTGGGCTATACCGGTCAGTTCACCATCTACGATGACGACGACTCAAAGCGTATGGTGCGCGACATTATGCAGGCGCTCGGCATTGAGCAAAAGCAGTTCCCCATCAACATGATCCGCAGCAAGATCAGCTCGGCCAAAAACGCCATGATTGGTCCCGAGGATATGCTCAAGTCCGCCGACAGCCCCAACGACAAAAAGGCCGCGCAGGTCTACCTGGAGCTGGAGCGTCGCCTGCGCGCCGCTAACGCCATGGACTTCGACGACCTGCTCGTGCGCACGCTCGAGCTGCTGCGCACCCGCCCTGAGGTGCTCGACAAGTATCAGGAGCGCTTTCGCTACATTAGCGTCGATGAGTATCAGGACACCAACCATGTCCAGTACGAGATTGCCAACCTGCTGGCCGCCAAGTACCAAAACCTCATGGTCGTGGGCGACGACGACCAGTCCATTTACAGCTGGCGTGGCGCCGACATCACCAATATCCTGGACTTTG
>URIE01000135.1 GCA_900547805.1 uncultured Collinsella sp. | reverse complement strand
CCCATGCGCGTGCTCATCTTTACCGTGCTCGCCATTGGCTCGGCGGCCTTCGCCAAGCACCTGCACCTGTTTGAGCCCGTGCTGCGCCACCACTACAACAAGCGCACGCACGAGGACGAGCTGGTGACCCCCGACGACCCCGCCTTTAAGCAAGAGGAGCAGGCAGCCGAGGAACGTAAGGAAGAGCGCCACCACAAGCTCTAGGGCAAGGTGCCGAGGATGGGCCCAGGCACCGTTGGCCAAGTGCAGCCGCGCCGCACCCATCGCGCAAGCCGCCGCTCATCCGCCCCTCTCCTGCTAACGCCCCGCCCCTCCAATAAACGCGCTATCATCTTGACCAATTCGCATACGTTAGGAGCAATCATGCCAAACGAGAACAGCTACGAAGTCGCGCTGCAGAAGAGCAACGCCATTCGCGAGGGCCTGGCCAAGACGCCCGAGAAGTTCACCATGCTTACCGGTGACCGCCCCACCGGCCGTCTGCACCTGGGCCACTACTTCGGTACCCTTAAGGGCCGTGTTGAGCTGCAGAACATGGGCGCCAAGACCAACGTGCTCATCGCCGACTACCAGGTCATCACCGACCGCGACACCACCGAGCACATCCAGGACAACGTGTACAACATGGTCATGGACTACCTTGCCTGCGGCATCGACCCCGACAAGACCATGATCTACGCTCACTCCGCCGTACCCGCCGCCAACCAGCTCATGCTGCCGTTCCTGTCGCTGGTGTCCGAGGCCGAGCTGGCGCGCAACCCCACGGTCAAGGCCGAGATGGAGGCCTCGGGCCACGAGCTTACCGGCCTTCTGCTCACCTACCCGGTGCACCAGGCCTGCGACATCCTGTTCTGCAAGGGCAACGTGGTGCCGGTCGGTCGCGATCAGCTGCCGCACATCGAGCTCACCCGCACCATCGCCCGCCGCTTTAACAACCGCTACGGCAAGGTATTTCCCGAGGTCGACGCATTGCTGTCCGAGACCCCGCTGCTTCCCGGCCTGGACGGTCGCAAGATGAGCAAGAGCTACGGCAACGCCATCAACATCTCGATGACCGCCGAGGAGACGGCCAAACGCATCAAGAAGAGCCAGACCGACTCCGAGCGCATGATCACGTTCGATCCCGAGAACCGCCCCGGCGTGTCCGGCCTGCTTTCGACGGCAGCCATCTGCACCGGCCGATCCGAGGTCGAGATTGCCGAGGAGATTGGCATGGGCGGCTCCGGCCAGCTCAAGAAGTACGTGACCGAGGCCGTCAACGAGTACTTCGCGCCGATCCGCGAGCGTCGCCAGCGCTATGAGAACGATCTGGACTATGTAAAGGACGTGCTGCACGAGGGCAACCGTCGCGCCAACGAAATCGCTGAGCAGACCCTGGCAGAAGTTCGGGACGCCATGGGCATGGTGTACTAGACCGATCTGCTGGCTAGAGCTTTCGATTGCTATAAGGCGGGCGCTACGGCGTCCGCTTTTTTGTTGCCCGACCGGTTCGGCTCCACCCATTGCACTCTCCCGACAAACGGGAACGGGCCCGCCGGCAGAAAGTTGCCAGCGGGCCCGTTCCCGAAGTACACCGTTGAATCGCACAGAGGGGAGGAATGCGAATCAAACTCAACAGGGCAGGCTTTTTCATCGCCTATTGCCTGCTCCGTTGCTGAATACAATATAGTTCACCGTGGTTTACTTTCTGACGGCAAAGTACGCCGCCACACCTTCTCCATAAGTTAGCCCCGGTAAACCTGCAACGGAAAACCACCACAAAGGGGACAGGCACCTTTGTGGTGGTTTTGGCCACGGCAGAGCTGTTAGAGTCCGGCAGGCCAACGACAGGCGCCCAGATCGACGTGCATGGGATCGGCAAACGTCACGCCCTCCCCCATTAAGAGCTCACGCTGAGCATCGGGACCGCCAAAGGCAAAGCCCTCGCAAATGCGGCCATCGGCAAACACCACGCGATGGCAGGGAATTTGGCCAGGGCGTGGGTTGCTATGCAGCGCATAGCCCACATAGCGCGCGCCGCGTGGACGACCGGCGAGCAGCGCCACCTGGCCGTAGGTGGCGACCATCCCCTCGGGAATCTGCTCAACCACTTCATACACCCGCTCAAAAAAGCCCTCAGACGCCATTTCGCGCTCCTTTCCACCCGGAAAAGCATAAACCACCACAAAGGTGCCTGTCCCCTTTGTGGTGGTTTTGACCGGATAGCTAGTTGGCGGGGCGGAAGAAGGCTACGGCTACGGCGCCGGGACCCACGTGGGTGCCGATAGTGGCGCCGATAGTGTGGATGGGCAGCTCACCCTCGGTGTGTCCAGCCCACAGTGCCGAACTGTCCTCGATGTACTTCTTGAGCACCGCATCCGAAAGGCCTGTATAGCCCAGCGCCAGCGGCATGGAAAAGTCGACGCCGCCCGCTTTTTCGACCTTCTGGTTGAGCAGGTTACGGCCGTTCTTGGAGCCGCGAGCCTTGCCCAGCTGCACGATCAGGCCGTCCTCGGCGGCCACAACGGGCTTTACGTTGAGCAGCGTGCCCACAGCGCCGGCCGCAGCAGACAGGCGACCGCCGCGCACCAAGTACTCCAGCGTCTCGAGCAGACCGATAACCACCACGCGGTCGCGCACGGCCTCGACCGCTGCCGCGATCTGAGCCGCACTACGGCCCTCGTCCACCAAGCGCAGGGCATACTCGACCAGTACGCGCTCGCCCAAGGTAACGTTATTGCTGTCCACCACGAACACGTCGCCGCCCGGCGCCTCGGCAAGTGCGGTACGGGCACTCTGATTGGTCCCCGAAAGTTTGGCACCCACGGTAATAATCACCGCCTCGTCGCCGGCCTCACGCGCCTCGGCAATCGCCTGCGAAAACGCGTACGGGTTGACCTGGCCGGTCTTGGGCAGCTCATCGCGCTCCACAAGCATCTCGTAAAAGCGCTGGTGATCGATGTCGATGCCATCCATATACACATCGGTGCCAAAGGTAACGGACAGCGGCAAAACACGCAGAGCGGGGTGCTCCGCCGGCGACATATCGCTTGCGGAATCGGTAATAATGCGGACGGACATAACAAATCCTTTCTTGCACAGGTCCCGCGTAGGGAATTTTGACAGCAATGCCCCGGCACGGCATACGCGCTCAAACGGGACGATGCAGTTTTTAATGGGAAGCAAATGCCTTGGCGGCCTTAGATCTCGCGCAGGGTGTTGAGAATCGTGCGCAGCGACGCATACATCTGCTCGCGCTGCTCCACACCCATAGCCTTACCGGTGGTATCGAGCACCTCGCGAATGATGCGGTCCGCCTCGCTCATGCTCTCGCCGCCTAGAGCGGTCAGGCGCACCGGAGCACGATACTTAACGGCGGCATCGCCCGAATCATCGACCTCGACGTAGCCGCCCTCCTCCAGATGCGCGAGCGTGCGCGAGACGGCAGCACGGGTCACGCCTGCCATGCGAGCCAGGTCAGCACCAGTCAGGCCGTCCTTGCTGCGCTCAAGATAGTACAGGCACATAACGTCGGAGCCCTTGAGGCCCAGCCTTGCGCCCTCGGATGTCTTAATGCGCTGGATCTCCTTGTAGAGCCCGCTGATCAGTCCGACAAAGTCCTCGAAACGTGTCTCGTCGTTCTGCTGCATGGGAGACGACCGCCTTTCGCTTGCATGATGCTAACGGGTAAACATCTTAGCCGCACAAGGCAACACCCATACCCAAATATCCCATTTGTTAACCCATCAACATAAAAACCACCACAAAGGGGACAGGCACCTTTGTGGTGGTTTGGGGCATCGAGTTTGATCCGCAGACTTCGCTACAGCTCCACGCAAGGATTGTCGCGGGTCACAAGCGTCTTAACGACAACCGTCGCTCCCAGATAGCGCTCGAGCAACTCAGCCAAGCGATCGATCGCGGCCTGGCAATCCCCCATCCGCTCGGGCTCCACACACTCAATCGCCAGGAACGCATCGGCCGAATCGTCGGACAGCGCCGTGCGAACGCCGTCGCGCCAGTTCCAGCAGCGGCACACGGCGCCCGCATCATCGATGTAGGCGAGCTCGCCGGGCAGCGTAGGATCGTCCGCCTCCTCGCCAAGCGGTAAGAACGCATCGCCACCGTCGGTCACCTTCAAGCGAAGGTCTCCCTCGATCGCATGCAGATCCTCGCCTCCCACGGGCAGCGCATAGGTCAGCGACACCGTGTTGTAAATATCCACCGCCGGCGTGATGTGGCCGACCGGCTTGCCTTTGAGCACGCGCTTGAGGAGGTTCTCGATCGAGCAGCGGGCGCCCTTTTTAGTCTTGAACAGCCGGTACGCGTCACGCCAAGCCTTGACCGGCGCGTTCTCGCTGATAGTATCGC
>URIE01000134.1 GCA_900547805.1 uncultured Collinsella sp. | reverse complement strand
CGTAGTAGATGGGCGTGTTTCGTGGCGGATGGGCCACGTGGATGCCCCCACGAGGCCCAAAATGATTCGTTTTCCTCCGTCCCCAGGGGATCAGCTGGGTTAGAGCTCTAGCGCGAGGGTGACGGGGCAGTGGTCGCTGCCGAAGATGTCGCCGCGGATGCCGGTGTCACGTACGTTGTCGGCGATTGCGTCGCTTACCAGGAAGTAGTCGATGCGCCAGCCTGCGTTGTTCTTGCGGGCATTAAAGCGGTAACTCCACCAGCTGTAGACGCCCTCGACGTCCGGATTGGCCGCGCGCCAGGTGTCGGTAAAGCCGGCATTGAGCAGCTCGGTAAACTTGCCGCGCTCCTCGTCCGAAAAGCCTGCGTTGCCGCGGTTGGATTTGGGGTTCTTAAGGTCGATCTCCTCGTGCGCCACGTTAAAGTCGCCGCAGGTCACCACGGGCTTGCCGGTTTCGCGCTCGAGCGCGCTCAAAAAGCCGCGATAGGCGTCGTCCCAGGCCATGCGCACGTCGATGCGCGCGAGCTCGTTTTGCGCGTTGGGCGTATAGACATCGACGAACCAGAACTTGTCGAACTCGAGCGCGCAGACGCGGCCCTCGGTTACGGCTTGGGCGACGAGTGCGGCCGCCTCACCCTCGCCGGCGTAGGGTAGCAGCGCGTCGGCGTGCAGCGTGCGCAGCGGTTCCTGGCGGCTAAAGACCGCAGTGCCCGAATAGCCTTTACGCTCGGCGTAGCTCCAGGTTTGGTGATAGCCGGGCAGGTCAATATCGACCTGGCCTTCTTGCAGCTTGGTCTCTTGCAGCGCCAGGATATCGACGTCGAGTTCTTGCGCGATCTGGATAAAGCTCGGGTCCTTTTTGAGCACGGCGCGCAGGCCGTTGACGTTCCACGAGGCGAAAGTGTAAGTCTGAGGCATGGTGTCCTTTCGACGGGGTTGGCAGGCTTAAGA
This sequence comes from uncultured Collinsella sp., assembly GCA_900547805.1. Classification (GTDB taxonomy): domain Bacteria; phylum Actinomycetota; class Coriobacteriia; order Coriobacteriales; family Coriobacteriaceae; genus Collinsella. The sequence continues at coordinate 3,455 of URIE01000134.1, read as the reverse complement.
TTAGCGCAACAGGGGCGGGGTGGGCTCCGTGGGCGACGGCGCAATCGCAGCCGCCCCGACCAACATGGACGGAGGACAAACATGACGCAAGCGATAACAGATCCCAAGCAGGCCTCCACCGCGCTGGCGGAGCTGTTCAATACCCACGGGCGTGTGGTGTTCTTTGGCGGCGCTGGTGTTTCCACGGCAAGCGGCATTCCCGATTTTCGCAGCGTGGACGGCCTGTATCACCAGCAGTTTGCCTATCCGCCCGAAACTATGCTCTCGCACAGCTTTTACGAGACGCATCCGGCGGAGTTCTTCGACTTTTACCGCACCAAGATGATCGCGCTTAACGCTAAGCCCAACCGCTGCCACACCAAGCTGGCCGAGCTGGAGCGCGTCGGCAAGCTTGATGCCGTGGTGACGCAAAACATCGACGGCTTGCATCAGATGGCGGGCTCGCAGCGCGTGTTTGAGTTGCACGGATCGGTCCATCGCAACATTTGCCAGTCGTGCGGAGCGGTCTATAGCGCCGAGTGGATTTGCTCGCGCGAGCACGAGGACGCCGCGGGCGTGCCCGTGTGCCCCGCGTGCGGTGGTCGCATCAAGCCCGATGTGGTGCTCTACGAAGAGCCGCTCGACGAGCATGTGTTGACCGGTGCCGTTGCCGCCATCGCCGCGGCCGATGCCCTCATTGTAGGCGGGACCTCGCTCGTGGTGTATCCGGCGGCGGGCCTCACGCGCTACTTTACCGGCGATACACTGGCCATTTGCAATTTGGCGCCCACCGATCAGGACGCAAATGCCGACCTGCTGATTTCTTGCGACATCGCGGCCGCGTTTGCGTTCTAGCCTGCGTGCGCGGATACAATAGAAAGACTGATTGCAAAGCGACCCCGCCGCCAGCGCCCGAGCGCGGCGGCGCGGGCATTTTAGGAGGATGTTCATGGCGAACGACAGCAAGACATGGCGGTGCGGAAAGTACGAGCTCAGCTTTGACCGTCCGCGCATCATGGGCGTCCTCAACGTGACGCCCGATTCGTTTAGCGATGGCGGCGAGCACTTCGACCCGGATGCCGCGATTGAGTACGGCTTGGCGATGCTCGACGCCGGTGCCGACATCATCGACGTGGGCGGCGAGTCCACGCGCCCCGGTTTTACCCCGGTCAACCCCGACGAGGAGGCTCGTCGCGTGCTGCCCGTCGTGCGCGCGCTGGCCAAGGAGGGTGCCATCGTCTCGATCGACACGCGTCACGTGGCGGTTGCCAAGGCGGCCGTGCGCTGCGGAGCCTCGATCGTCAACGACGTGACGGGCTTCACCGACCCCAAGATGGTCGAGTTTGTTAAGACGAGCACCTGCGGCGTCATCGTGATGCATGCCGGCGAGGTTGCCGCGCCCGCGCGCACGCACGCGACGGTGCAGCTGGATACCTCGGCCGCGGCGTTTGTTGCCGAGAAGGCGCGCGAGGCGGCTGCCGAGGCCGCGCGCGAGGCCGAGAAGCCTGCCCGCCGTCGTCGCGGTAAGCTGCTGGGCGAGCCTAAGCCGGAGGCCAAGCTTCCGGGCGGCGTGGTGCAGCCCTCGTTGCCGTTTGGTGAACCGGAGCCCACGTCTGAGCCCGCAAGCGAGCAGGAGGCGCCCGCCGCCGAGCAGGCTACTGCCGCCGAGACCGTCGCGCCCGCGCCCGAGGCCGCGCCCGCAGCCACCGAGACCGCATCGGAGCCCAATGACCACCTGGCCGCCATGATGCGCCGCAGCGCCCGCCGCGAGGAAGCCTACGTGCCCACCTCGCAGCTCCGCCGCTTCACCCTGCCCGATTCGGCGCCCATCATGCGCCGCGTCATGGGCTTTCTGTCCGACCAGGCCCGCGCGCTCATCCACGCCGGCGTGTCGCGCGACCGCATCTGCATCGATCCCGGTCCGGGCTTTGGCAAGACGGCCAACGAGGACATCGTCATCCAGCGCGAGACCGCCAAGATGGCGTCGCTGGGCTATCCGCTCATGTGCGCTGTGTCGCGCAAGCGCTTTGTGGGCGCCGTCTCGGGCGTGACCGAGGCCGCCGAGCGCGATGCCGCTACGTTTGGCGTGTGCCTGGGCGCCATCCAGGCCGGTGCCAACATCGTGCGCGTGCACGACGCCGCGGGTTTTGCGCAGTTCCTGAACGGCTACTGGGCGGTTGCCAAGCCGCAGCCGCGCCGCGCGTTTGTGGCCGTGGGATCCAACTTGGGGCATCGCTGCGACAACATCCGCGCCGCACGCGACATGATCGCCGAGATTCCACTTACCTGCGTGTCCAACTCCTCCAAGATCTACGAGAGCGAGCCTGCCTACGAGACGCGCCAGGACGCGTTTGCCAACGCCGTCATCGAGATCAAGACCGAGCTGGCGCCGTTGGTGCTGCTCGACGAGCTCATGAAGATCGAGGCCGAGCTGGGCCGCGACCGCTCCAAAAAGGCCAAGGCCAACGGTCCGCGCACCATCGACCTGGACCTGCTGTGGATGGACGGCGAGACCCACGGCGGCAAAAAGCTGCGCCTGCCGCATCCACTGATCGGCGAGCGCGACTTTGTGCTGGTGCCGCTTGAGGACCTGATGCACGACCCGGCGCGGTTCTTCCGCTACAACGGCGTCGAGGTCAAGGAGCCCGAGGATCGCGTGGGCCATATCGTGGGCGAATTGGGGCGTATGTAGATGATCGAGATGAATGCTGTTGCCGCCGGCACCGAGTTGGACGCCGCACGCGATGCGGGCCGCGAGGGCGTGGCCGCGGGCTGGTGTGCGTGGAGCGCGGGCGATGCGTCGCTGACGTTTTCGCTGGTCGTGCGCCCGGATGTGAACATGCACGCCTTCCATGGCCTGCCGTTTGTGGCCGCGATGGGCATGATGGACGCGCTCGTGGGCACGGCTTCGACGCCGGGGTTGGGCCTTGCCGGTAAGGTGGGTATCCAGTGGCCGAGCGATATCGTGTGCGGTGCGCCTGCGTTTGAGACGTCGTTTGCACGCGTCTCCGTCAACGGTGGCGCCGGTGCCGCAGGCATGTTCGGTGCCGTGACGGTGGATATTGAGCGTTCGGCGCTGAGCGAGCTTGGTGTGGACGTGGCTGACGAAGCGCTGGTCGAGGAGTTGGCCGCCGCCGTGCTGACCCGTGTGGACACCTGGGCGGTTGTTGCCAACACGCCGCAGGGCGCTGCCGGTCCGCTGGCCCCCGTGTTGGGCGAGTACTTCGACATGGTGCCGCTGCTGGGCCGCCAAGTTGCGGCGGTGTCGCCCAACGGCTTGCCGCTTGCGGTCGGTGTGTTTGCGGGCCTGGACATCTGGGGCCGCGCGACCATCAAGACCGACGCCGGCGAGCAAGAGTTTCCGCCTGAGGCCGTGCGGATTCGCGGGCTGTAGCGCGGGCCCGCTCGCAAAGATAGCCATGACAATAAAGCCCTCCTCGGCCTTGCGCCGAGGAGGGCTTTTCGCATGACTGAAG
>URIE01000133.1 GCA_900547805.1 uncultured Collinsella sp. | reverse complement strand
CTGGTCCAGGAGATTCAGCGCGGCGTGATGCTCGATGCCCTGGAAGATCACGAACTGCCCGAGTTCCGTTCCGAGGAGTGGCTGTGGCAGGCGCTGGTGCTCGCCGTGCGCGACAACGCCCGAGCCCACGGTGCGTCGCGTGCTGTGGTGGCACTCGAGGGCGACTTGCCGTCGTCCCTGCTGGCGGCGCTGGCCGTCGACGCTCTGGGCCCGCGTAATGTGATTGGCCTGGTGCTGGGGCGCAACCGTATCTTTACGCCGGCGCAGGAAGAGGCCGAGGCTGCCCGCTGTGCCGCCGTCCGCGCCATCGCCGAGCGTCTGCACATTCGCACCGTCGAGCGCGATGCACCGGATGCGGCGCGTGTGCTCGGTCGCGACGTGTCGGCGGGCGATGCAGAGCGCCTGCGCTCGCGCACGCTGGGCCTCATGCTGGAGGACACGGCGCTCGAGCTGGGTGCGATGGCGCTGAGCCCGCTGTCCAAAACCGAGTACGCGCTGGCGGCGCCGGCGCTTTGCGGCGGCTACCAGGGCGATTACGCGCCCTTTGGCGATGTGTACCTGTCGACGCTTGAGTTTGTGGCGCGCGTGCGCAACCGCACGTCTGCCGTGGTGCCCCAAGAGCTCGTGACGCTCAACGCGGTGGAAGACTGCATGGAGCGCGTGCTGACGCAGGCGCTCTCGACGCTCGACGGTCCGGTCGATATGCTCGACCGCGCGGCACAGCTGCTAGGCGGGCTTGAGCCGGGTGAGGTCGATGGCGCGCTCGAGGCGCACGTGGACCGCAGCCGACCCTTCGACGACATCCCGATGGCCGCTGGCAAGCCTGAGGCCTGCTCGCTGCTGCTGATGCTCGTTCGACAGGGTGAAGCTGCCCGCCGCATGTTGCCGATGGCGCCGATCGTCTCGGCCCGTTCGTTTGCCGAGCGTGCCTGGCCGTACATGCTCGCGTGGTCCGACCTGGGGCTTAACGGCAAGGAGCGTATGACGGTCGATTCGCTGGCGCGCGCCGAGGTGCGCCGTTTTGCTGACGAGGATACGAGCGAGCGCGTGCGAAACGAGATGATGGGCGTGCTGGGCGAGCTACTGGGTATTTCGCCCGAGCAGATGGAGGAGCTGCGCTCTGAGGACGGTCAGCGTCGTTTGCATGAGGGAATGAAAAAGTTCGAGGGCGAGGTTCAGGACGCCATCGATAAGATGATGGGCGGCCAGGGCGGCTCGCAGGGTGGGCCCCAGGGTGGTCCGATGCCGCATCCGCCAGTAGATCCGAGGCAGTTTCCCTTTTTCTCGCAGAATTAAGCTGGGGACGGGATTTGCTCCCAACGCCGACACTTCAACTAAGTATCTTGGCCCCGTTGTGTTATTCTAGAACAGACGTTCGTGAATGATGCGCGGGGCCTTGTCTTGCGCTGTGCTTGTGGCGAGGGGAGGTCGGCTTGGTAATCTTGGGCATTGACCCCGGTTTGGCTCATACGGGTTGGGGGATTATCGAGGAGCGGCGTGGCGAGGTTCGCTGCCGTGCCTATGGCTGCATCGAGACCAGCGCAGGCAGTCCGCTCGCGGTGCGCCTGTCGCATATCGCCCGCGACCTCAAGGGTGTCGTGGAGCGTTATCGACCCGATACCGCTGCCATCGAGAGCATCTACTTTGGCGCTAATGTCCGCTCGGCAATCCCCACGGCACATGCCCGCGGTGCCGCGCTCGTGGCGCTTTCGGAGTGCGCGCTCGAGATCGGCGAGTACACGCCTATGCAGATCAAGCAGGCTGTGGTGGGTACCGGTGCCGCAGATAAGCGGCAGGTCGCCTACATGGTGCGCACGCTCACGCAGCTCGATCACGACCCGCATCCCGACCATGCCGCCGATGCCCTGGCCTGCGCCATCTGCCACGTTAACCTCAGCCGTACCCGGGCGCTTACCGGCGGCGAGTTCTATCAACAGAGAGGAACCGGATACTGATGATCTCCCAGCTCCACGGAACGCTTGTCGAGGCCACGATGAGCTCTGCTGTCGTCGATGTGTCGGGCGTTGGCTTTGAGCTCGGCATCTCGGGCAGCACTGCGGCCACGTTGCCGACGCCCGGCGGCGAGGTCCGCCTCTACACGCGTATGCAGGTGCGCGAGGACGCCATGACACTTTTCGGTTTTTCCTCTAAGGATGAGCGCACGATGTTCGATCGGCTCGTGTCTGTCTCGGGCGTTGGCCCGCGCTTGGCGCTCGCCGTGCTTTCCACCTATACCGTGGGGCAATTGTATTCGCTGGTGATGGCCGAGGACGACAAGGGCATGGCCAAGGTGCCCGGTGTGGGCAAAAAGACAGCTCAGCGCCTGATCCTGGAACTCAAGAGCACCTTTGCCAAGGATAAGGGCTTTGTGCCGGTCGACGTGATTCCCGGCCAGGTTGCGATGCCCGTGCCCGCTGCCGCTCCCTCGGCCATCGATGACGCCCGTGCGGCGCTCCTTTCCATGGGCTTTAGCCCGCAGGAGACCGATGTTGCCCTGAGCGGGTATGATGGGCAGAATATGCGTGTCGAGGATCTGCTCGGCGCGGCGCTTAAGCGACTCGGAATGGATGCGTGATGTGGGAAGCCGATGACTCTCAGGACCTGTGGGCGACGCCCGGCAACTCGCCGGCGGCATCCATGGCGCACGGCGAGCGCATGGTGGGCTCGGAGCTGACGGCCGAGGACCTCGATGTCGACCGCACTTTGCGCCCCCAGCGCCTGGACGACTACTGTGGCCAGGAGCACATCAAGCAGAGCCTGCGCGTGTTGGTCGAAGCGGCGCAGAGCCGTGGCGAGACGCTCGACCACGTGATTTTCTCGGGTCCTCCGGGCCTGGGCAAGACCACGCTGGCCACCGTTATCGCCAACGAGCTGGGCGCTCAGATCAAGACCACGAGTGGCCCTGCCATCGCGCGCACCGGTGACCTGGCGGCTATCCTTACCAACCTGCAGCCGGGTGATGTGCTGTTTATTGACGAGATCCACCGCCTCAACCGTTCGGTCGAGGAGGTCCTGTACCCCGCGATGGAGGACTTTGCCCTCGATATCGTGATTGGCAAGGGTCCGGCGGCGCGCTCGATTCGCCTGGATATTCCCAAGTTTACGCTGGTAGCGGCAACGACCCGCTCAGGCATGTTGACCGGCCCGTTGCGCGACCGCTTTGGCATTTCATATCGCCTGGATTACTACACGGTCGAGGAGCTCGCGCAGATTGTGACGCGCTCGGCGACTATCCTGGGCGTGACGATCGACCATCCCAGTGCACTCGAGATCGGCTCGCGTTCGCGTGGCACACCACGTCTTGCCAACCGCCTTCTCAAGCGCGTGCGCGATTACGCACAGGTGTGTGGCAACGGCCCTATCGAGCTCGATATCTGCCGCCAGGCGCTCGAGTTCTTCGAGATCGACGAGCTCGGTCTGGACTGGATGGATATTCGTATCTTGGAGACGCTTGCCAAGACGTTCTCCGGTCGTGCCGTGGGACTTACGACCCTTGCCAGCGCGGTGGGCGAGGACCCGGGCACGCTCGAGGATGTCTATGAGCCCTATTTGCTGCAGTGCGGGTTGATGATTCGTACGCCGCAGGGCCGTCAGGCAACCCTTCGCACCTTTGAGCACCTGGGGATTGAACCTACCGTTTAGGGCGCTTTGTTTTGGCGTGCTGTTGGACTATCGCTGGGCATCGGGTAAACATATCGCCGTTCATCGGTTATGGGCGTTTTACTATTGCGCGCCCGTGCTATGCTGAATTGGTCTTTTTCTCATCCGGTAACGAAAGGACCGCCCATGCCTACTGACATCGAAATCGCACGTTCTGTCACGCCGCTGCCTATTACCGAGGTGGCCAAGAACGCCGGCGTCGACGTTAAGCACCTTATTCCGTACGGCTTCGACAAGGCTAAGGTCGACTACTCTCTGCTTAATGAGCCAACTGATCACCAGGCCAAGCTCGTCCTCGTGACCGCCATCAACCCCACGCCTGCGGGCGAGGGCAAGACCACCACGACCATCGGTCTGGCCGATGGCCTGCGCCGTCGCGGCGTCAAGAGTGCTGTGGCCCTGCGTGAGCCTTCGCTCGGCCCCGTCTTTGGCGTCAAGGGCGGTGCCGCCGGCGGCGGCTGGGCGCAGGTCATCCCCATGGAGGACATCAACCTGCACTTTACCGGTGACTTCCACGCTATCGGTGCCGCTAACAACCTGCTGGCCGCCATGCTCGACAACCATATTCAGCAGGGCAACCAGCTCGGTATCGATGTTAAGCGCATCACCTGGAAGCGCGTCGTCGACATGAACGACCGTCAGCTGCGCCATGTCATCGACGGTATTGGCGGCAAGGCCCAGGGCGTGCCGCGCGAGGACGGCTTCGATATCACCGTTGCCTCCGAGGTCATGGCAATCCTGTGCCTGTCCACGAGCATCAATGACCTCAAGGAGCGCCT
>URIE01000132.1 GCA_900547805.1 uncultured Collinsella sp. | reverse complement strand
CCTCTCTATTCGTCGGCAGCGTCAGATGTGTATAAGAGACAGTTTTTGATGTATCGATTTTTAGCCGAGGCAAGTCCAGTTGACGGGGGCCGAGCCGTGCTGTTCGAGTAGCCGATTGGCTGCCGAGAAGGGGCGCGACCCCATAAAGGCGGGGAGTTCTGCCGTGGCACGGTTGGCCGAAAGCGGCGAGGGGTGTGTGGAGGCCAGACAGAACTTGTCGGTTGCCTTGCCCGCACCAGTTGCGACGAGCTTACCTTCGACCATCTGCTGGGCAAAGCGGCCCCATGCCAAAAAGACTACCGGTTGGGGCAGCTGGCAGCAGCGTTCGATAACGTAGTCGGTGAGCGTGCTCCAGCCCAGTTTGGCGTGCGAGTTGGCGGCATGCTCGCGCACGGTGAGCGTGGTGTTGAGGAGCAGGACGCCCTGCTGTGCCCATGGGGTTAGGTCTCCCGTGGCGGGAATGGGGTAGCCCAGATCGGCATTGAGTTCCTTGTAGATGTTGCGCAGGCTCGGCGGCAACTTGGTTTGCGTCGCGGGGACCGAGAACGACAGCCCCATAGCCTGGTTGGGTCCGTGATAGGGGTCTTGACCCGAGATGACAACCTTGACCTGGTCGGCCGGCGTGTAGGCGAGGGCATTGAGGATGTCGTCTTGTGCCGGGTAGATAGTCTGCTCGGCACGCAAAAGGGCGATGCGCTCGAGCAGCTGGTTCGTAGTGTCACGTACCGGCTGCGGCGCATCGCCCAACCAAGTTGCTATGTTGCGGTCGCGAGTTGCGGTGTCCATGGGGCTCCTTATACGTAGATGCTTTGCTGGCATCTATTGTAAGGGCGGCCGGAGGCCTTTACACTGCGACTGCGCGAGGAGCGGGGATTACGAGACGTGTTCGGGCACTCCGGCTATACGAGCGTGGCTGCGGGCGCGAAGATGCGGAAGCTCGACGGCTGCCACCATGACGCCGGTGAGGATGAGGGCGGCGCCAAAGAAGGCGATGGGACTCAGGACCTCGCCGACCAGGAAGAACGAGAAGATGGCGGAGCAGACCGGCTCGAGCGAGAAGGCGAAGCCGGTGGTCTCGGCGGGCACGTGGGGCTGAACGAGCGTCTGGGTGATAAAGCCATAGGCAGAGCAGATGAGTGCGAGTGCGACGACAACCACGATCTCGCTGGGCGTGCTGGGAAGCGTGAAGCCGCCAAAGGTGCACGCGGCGATGCCCGAGAACAGGCCGCCAAAGCCCAGCTGCCAAACACCCAAGGCCAGTGGGTCGACTTCTTCGACAAAGCGCTTGGCTACGATAATGTGGCTGGCATAGATAAAGGCTGAGAGCAACATGATGATCGCGCCGGGATTCAGGCTGGTAAAGTCGGCACCCGAGAGCAGCAGCATACCGCAGGTGACGATGGCGGTGCCGATAAGCACCTTGCGCTCGGGGGCGCGACGCAGCAGGGCGGCGTTGGCAAACGGCACGATCACGACCGTCAGGCTCTGTAAAAAGCCGGCGGTGGAGGCGGAGGTAAGGCTAGAGCCCAAACACATGCAGGTGAGCTCGGTTGCCATGATGGCGCCGATGATGGCGGCGCGAACCATGAGGTCGCGGTTGATGCGCAGCGCGTGCTTGTGGAAGAGCAGCAGGCAGGCCACGAAGGCGATGAGGCAGCGCAGCGCGACGATGCTCGTTGCGTTCATGCTGTCCATGCCGATCTTCATGAGGGGGTACGAAAAGCCCCATGCGACGGGAACGGAAAACGAGAGCGCGATTGCTTTTTTGCGATCCATGGGACTCCTTTTGTTACAGAACGGTTTCGCAAAAAGGATTCTGCTCCTAGATTTTGATGTAGTAAAGCGAATGTATCTTCAGTATGATTAAGCAAAGCTAAAGTAGGCAAGAAAGGCGCTGGCAAAACGTTTTACGGCTGCGTCGATGTGGAGGCACGATGGCATCGCGGTATCAGATTGTATGTATGGTGGTCGATCGCGGCAGCCTGAAGGGTGCGGCCGACGAGCTGGGCTATACGCAAAGCGCGGTGAGCCAGGCCGTCAAAGCGCTCGAGCGCGAGCTGGGTACCACGCTTATCGAGCGCGGAAAGGAGGGCGTTTCGCTTACGCGCGACGGTAAACAATATCTGCCGTACCTGCGCCAGATTGTGACTGCCGAGGCCGAGCTCGAGGGCAAGCGCCAGGAGCTGCTGGGGCTTTCGTCGACCGATATTCGCATCGCGACGTTTACCAACGTGAGTCGTACCGTGCTGCCGCGTGTGATCCGCGACTTTGGTGCGCTGCACCCGGGCGTACGCTTTACCCTCAAGCAGGGCGACTACACGCGCAACGCCCAATGGGTGCACGATGGCGTGGTTGATTTTTGCTTTACGGCACGTGGGTTTACCGCAGGGCTCGAGAAGCGCGTGGTCTATCACGACGAGTTGGTGGCACTGTTGCCTGTCGCGCATCCGCTGGCGGCAAAGGAGAAGGTGACGCTCGCCGACCTGGCTTCCGAGCCGTTTGTGCTGCTGGATGAGGGCGAACAGAGCCTGGTGCTCGATGCATTCGCGGCGCATGGCCTGTCGCCGCACGTGACGAGTGAAGTGACCGACGACTACACCATTATGGCGATGGTGGAGGAGGGCCTAGGCGTGAGTATGCTTTATCGCCGTACCGTTGAGGGCGTGCAAGCCGATATCCGTGTGCGGCCTATCGTGCATGCCCCCTCGCGCGACGTGGTGGCCGCCTGGCGCAGCTGGGACACCATGCCCATCGCCACGAGGCACTTTATCGACTATATGAGCTCACATATTGTCAATTAATGACTGGCGTGGCGTTGAGTGCGGTGTTTAGCGGGCTGTCGCTTTGGCTTGGGTGGCGCGATAGGTGCGTGCCGGGTGGCAAAGTAGTACCGCAACGACCATAAAGAACGCCGTGGTGCCCAGGCTGATGGGGTAGACCATCATGATGTTTGCAAAGGTGCGGAAATGCGGGAACACGCAGAACACCCAATAGAAGCGGATGCCGCAGACACAGATCATGGTGATGAGGGCGGGCATGAGCGAGATACCAAAGCCGCGCAGGTAGCCGGACATGTTTTCGTAGAACATGCTAAAGGCGTACGCCGGGAAGATCGAGCACACGCGGATATAGCCGATTGAGACGATGTTGGGATCGCTATTGAACAGCGACAAGATTTCGCGCCCCAGGCCGACAATAACGATGATCGTGGTGAGTGCAACGATACCGCCTTCGACCAAGCAGACCTTGAGCGTTTTGGTGCAGCGGTCGATCTGGCGGGCACCGTGGTTTTGTCCCACAAAGGTGGTGCAAGCCTGGCTAAAGCTGTTGAGCAGGTTGTAGCACACGTACTCCAGGCTCATGGCGGCGCTCGATGCCGCCATGACCTCTGTGCCCAGGCTGTTGATGGCGGACTGGATGATGATGTTGGCGACGGCAAAGACGGCGCTTTGGATGCCGGCGGGCAGTCCGATCTTGACGATGCGCTTGAGGGCGACGGGGTCGATAGCCAGGTCGCGTGGGGTGACGTGGACGACGGAGTCGGTCTTGAGCAGGCGGATAAAGAGCGTAGCGGCGCTGACGGTGTAGGCGATGGCGGTGGCGATGGCGACGCCCGCGACGCCCCAGTGGAGTATGGGGACAAAGATGAGGTCCAGGCCAATGTTGAGGACGGTGGACACAGCAAGCGCCTGCAGCGGCATGCGGGTGATGCCGACGGAGCGGAAGATCGCGGCCTCAAAGTTGTAAAGCAAGATCGAGGGCATGCTGAGCAAAAAGACGCGAAGGTAGAGCGAAGCGAGCGGCATGGTTTCGGCGGGAACGTTGAGTGCGGCGAGCATGGGCTCGGCAAAGATCTCGCCCAGGGCAATGACGACAAAACCCACGAGCGCCATTAAAATCGAGGTATGGACGGCGCGTTTGACCATGTTTTGGTCGTTGCGGCCGATAGCGTTGGCGATGACCACGTTGGAGCCAAGCGACATGCCAATAAACAGGTTGAGCATAAGGCTGGTAAGCGGAACATTGGAGCCGACCGCCGCCATGGCGAGGGTTCCCTGGTCGCCCGAGAAGTTACCGATGATGACCGTGGCGATGAGGTTCGACAGCTGCTCCAAAATGCTCGTGGCGGCCACGGGGAAGGCGAACAGGGGGATATTGCGCCACAGCGATCCGGTGGTCATGTCAATGTGCTTAGATACGGTGTCAGCCATGCGCTCTCAATCTCTAACATGCTCTTTCGTGCTTATTTGCGCAGACGATGATACTCCTAATCGACTAGTCGTTGGGGGCGTTCTTAAACGACTAGTCATTCAAGAACGTCTCCAATGACTAGGTGGGGGAGGCGTGAGACAATGGTGAGCGTTGTGTTGTTCACGCTAAGGAGTTGCCATGTTGTTGTGTCCCGTTTGCCATGAGCCGCTGGTGGACAATGAGCGTGGTGCTGCATGCGCGGGCGGACACCGGTTTGACCGTGCGCGCGAGGGTTATCTGTACCTACTGCGCTC
>URIE01000131.1 GCA_900547805.1 uncultured Collinsella sp. | reverse complement strand
GTTCTACACCATCTTCTTGCTGATGCTCTACGTTGCCACGGGACGATTCTCGTATGTCGTTATCGGTCTTGCGCTCTTGGCCGTTGGAGCCGTGGGCGCCTACAAGTTCCTGTCGCACGTTCAGGTGCGTTTCCAGGTTTGGGTCGATCCGTTTAAGGACGCCCAGGGCCAGGGCTACCAGATCGTCCAGTCGCTCTTCTCGCTTGCCGATGGCGGTCTGGTCGGTGTTGGCATCGGCAACGGCATGGCCAACAACATCCCTGTCGTCGAGTCCGACTTTATCTTCTCGGCTATCGGCGAGGAGATGGGCCTTTTGGGCGGCGGCGCCGTGCTCATCCTGTTTATGCTCTTTGCCGTGCGTGGCCTCACCACGGCTGCCCGCGCTAAATCCGACCTCGCTGCCTTTAGCGCCACGGGCCTTACGGCCGCCATCAGCTTCCAGGCCTTCTTGATCGTTGGCGGCGTAACCCGCCTGATTCCGCTGACCGGCGTCACCCTGCCCTTTATGAGCCAGGGCGGCTCCTCGCTGCTGGCGAGCTTTATTATCGTCGCGCTGCTGCTGCGCGCCGGCGACGAGGCGACCGGACGCGAAGCCGAGCTCACCGGCACCGGCACCATGGCCGCCATCACCGATGACCAGGTCGCATCAGCCGCCGCCCCGACCGGTACGCGTTTTGCCAACGCACCTTCCTACAGCCACGGTAACCGCTCCGCGGGTTCTCGCATGCGTCGTCGCTTGCTCGACACGCCCGAGTCCGGCGTGCTCGGTCGCGTGGCACTTGCCAACCGTCTGACTCGTGCCGTGCTTGCCTTCACGGCGCTGTTCGCCATCCTTATCGGCAACCTCACCTATGTCCAGGTCATCAAGGCGAAGGACTACCAGGATATGCCGACCAACAACCACACCATCGCCCGCTCCAAGTACATCCAGCGCGGCTCCATCATCACGTCCGACGGCGTGACGCTGGCCGAGTCGCTGCAGCAGGAGGACGGCACCTACGTACGTTCCTACCCCAACGGTAACCTGGCAGCGCACGTGGTTGGCTACGTGAGCCAGCAGTATGGCACCACCGCCATCGAGAGCGTCATGAACGACACGCTCACCGGTTCTAAGGACTACTCCAGCTGGAACAACGCCATCGCGTCGCTCGCGGGGCAGACCCAGCCGGGCAATACCGCCAAGCTCACCATCGACTCGCGCATCCAGACGGCTGCCGAGCAGGCGCTCAAGGGCTTTAAGGGCGCTGTGGTGGTCATGGATCCGCGCACCGGTGCGGTCCTTGCGTGCGCGAGCTCGCCCACCTACGACAACACCAACATCGATGCGCTGCTCCAGTCGGGCGGCGGCGAGGACGGCTCCATGTACAACCGTGCCATGGACGCGCTGTACACCCCGGGCTCGACCTTTAAGGTCGTCACGCTCTCCGCGGCACTCGAAACCGGCACCGCCAGCCTTACCAGCACGTACCAGGCGCCCGGTTCCATGGACATCGGCAACGCGCCGGTCACCAACTCTGCCAACGAGAGCTACGGCACCATCAGCCTGCAGCAGGCCTTCGCCGTGTCGTCCAACGTCGTCTTTGGCCAGGTGGCAAACGAGGTCGGTGCCAGCTCGCTCGTCCAGTTTGCCAACGCCTTTGGCTACGGTCAAAAGCTCGGTCAGGATCTGACCACCGCGGCTTCCATCATGGCCGACCCGTCGCTTATGACCGAGTGGGAGACCGCTTGGGCAGGCGCCGGCCAGCCCGTCGGTATGGACCACACGCCTGGCCCGCAGACCACCGTTATGCAGAATTGCGTGATCGCTGCCGCTATCGCCAACAGCGGCGTGGTCATGGACCCGTTCTTTGTGTCCCAGATACTCGCCCCGGACGGAACCGTGGTTAAGACCACGCAGTCCCGCTCGCTGGGCCAGGCTGTCAGCTCTGCCACGGCCGACCAGGTCAAGCAGGCCATGCTCGCCGTCGTCCAGTCCGGTACCGGCACCGATGCCCAGATTCCGGGCGTCAAGGTTGCCGGCAAGACCGGTTCGGCCGAGATCGGCGGCACCAACGTCAACTCTATGTTTGTTGGCTTTGCACCTTACGATTCACCCACGGTTGCCATCTCGGTGGCCCTGGAGGATTACGACAAACACGACGTCAAGGCGGCCAAGATTGCCGGCATCGTCCTGACCGCGGCGCTTGCCGCACAGGGAGCGTGATGCCCATGATCGAATCGGACACCCGAGGCGCGCCGCGGCCGAAGAGTTAGCGGCAACGCGCCACACGGCCCCAGCGGCCACATCGTAGGTACTACACACATCGTTGAGCGAATAGTTATGTTAGGAGCAGGAATGGAACAGAGGGTCCTCGGGGGAAGATACCTCCTCAAGGATAAGGTGGGAACAGGCGGCATGGCGACCGTCTACCGTGCACAGGACCAGGTCCTCGACCGCACGGTAGCCGTCAAGATCATGCTGCCGCAGTATGCCGGCGACGCAACCTTCGCCGCACGCTTTAAGCAGGAGGCCCAGGCGGCAGCCGGTCTCTCCTCCCCCTATATCGTGGGCGTCTACGATTGGGGCAAGGACGGCGACACCTATTACATCGTCATGGAGTACCTGCGCGGTACCGACCTTAAGAGCGGCATCAAGAGCCACGGCGCCCTCGACCCCAAGAAGGTCGCCCAGATCGGCTCGCAGATCAGCTCTGCGCTTTCGGTCGCCCACAAGCACGAGATCATCCACCGCGACATTAAGCCGCAAAACATCATGGTGCTGCCCGACGGCAACATCAAGGTAATGGATTTTGGCATCGCACGCGCCAAGAACAGTCATCTCACGCAGGATAACAACGTGCTGGGCACCGCCCACTATGTAAGCCCCGAGCAGACCCGCGGCCAGGACCTCGGCCCCACCTCGGATATCTACTCGCTGGGTGTCGTCATGTACGAGTGTGCCACCGGCCGCGTACCCTTTGACGGTGACGACGCCATCTCGGTCGCGCTCAAGCAGGTCAACGAGCTCCCTATCCCGCCGAGCCAGATCAACTCCGGCGTCGATGCCGACCTGGAGCGCATCATCCTCAAGTGCATGGAGAAGGACCCGGCAAACCGCTTCCAGACGGCCGACGAGCTGCGTCAGGTGATCAACAGCTATCTTTCCGGCCGTGCTGTCAACGTCTTGGAGCCCACGCGTGTCATCGGTGCCGCCGGCGACCTGGGTGCCACCAAGACCCGCGAGCTTTCCGACTCAACGCGCGCCATGGTTCGTCCCGTCTCGGGCGTGAGCGGTCAGAATACCGCCCGCAGCGCTGCCTCGGGCTCCACGGGCTCCTACGAGGTCGAGAAGCCTAAGTCCAACAAGAACAAGATTATCGCCGCCGTGATTGCCGCCGTCGCCGTGATTGGCATTGTAGTGGCCTTTGCCACGGGCATGTTCAGTGGCGAACAGGTCACGGTGCCCGACGTGCTGGGCAAGGACCAGGAAACCGCTATTGAGCTGATCAAGAAAGCCGGCCTTGAGGTTGGCTCCGTCGACCAGAGCTACAACGACGATGTCGATGAGGGAAAGGTCGCCGAGCAGACCCCCAACGGCAACACCAAGAAGGCCAAGGGCACGAGAGTGAACCTGGTAATCTCCAAGGGCCCTAAGCCCTCCGAGAAGGTTGAGGTTCCGCAGCTCGTCGGCCTGACCAAGGACCAGGCCGAGGCCGCACTGGCAAGCGTGGGCCTGAAGGGCAGCGCTTCGGAGGAAGCCAACGAGGCCGAAGAGGGGCAGGTCTTTGAACAGAGCACTGCTGCCGGCAAGGAGGTCGAGAAGGGCACGACCATCTCGTACAAGGTCTCCAGCGGCCCGGACACCACCTCGGTGCCCGATCTGACCGACATGACCGAGGCCCAGGCACGCAACGCTCTCGACATGGCCGGCTTTGGCGTCGACGTGAGCTACCAGGAAAACGACTCGGTTACCGAGGGCACCGTAATTAGCTGGAACCCCAGCGGCAAGCAGAAGCCCGGTGCCACGATCACTGTCGTCATCGCCAAGAAGTCCGGCAAGGCCAGCGTCCCGGGCAACCTGTACGGCAAGAGCATTTCCGCCGCCGTTACCGCGCTCAACAACGCCGGGTTCTACAACATCGCATTCTGCGATCAGAACGGCAACCCCGTGAGCGGCAACGAAAACGCCACCGTTACGGGCGTCTCCCCCACCGGTAAGCAGTCCACCGACAACACGATTACGCTGACGGTCGCGCTTTCTGGCTCGGGTTCGGGCTCGGGCGACGATTCTGGTACGACCAACTAGTCGCCACCCCACCGCTCATTACGGCTCTCGCCGCAAACATATTCGCTCACATGCGCCCGCTTGCTACCCCAGCAAGCGGGCGCTTCGTTTTTGACATGGCATGAACCAGAAGAGCCCGGCACCGTGGGGGGGTTCCGGGGTCGACAAATCTCTGGTGTCCCCGGGCGGATTCGAAAACTCCCCCCCCCGCGGGAAATTGGTGACGCGGGTGTCGACGGCTCGAACCCTGCCCTTAGACCAGAAGAGCCCGGCACCGTAGCGGTACCGGGCTCGGCAAATCTCTGG
>URIE01000130.1 GCA_900547805.1 uncultured Collinsella sp. | reverse complement strand
TCAATGCCGAGATGCAGGCGCTGGAACTCAGCACCGCACGCGTCATGCTCAACCAAGTTGACACGCTCAGCGACCCCACAATGGCCGACCGCTTCGAGGCAGCTCTCGACCGCCCCATCGTCGCCACCATCCTCCAGGGGTAGCTAATTTGGCGGCCTTCCTGTTAGCGGGGGACGTAGCGGCCGGGTTGGGCTCCGGTGGGCTCGCCGTCGCGCGCCACCAGCACGCCGTTGACGTAGACGGCCTTGGCGCGGCCATGTGCTTCAAAACCCTCGAGCGGCGTGTAGTCCACAGCCTGATGCTGCGTCGCGGCGCTGATCGTCCAGCGCGCCTTGGGATCCCACACGCACACGTCGGCATCGGCGCCCTCGGCAAGACAGCCCTTGTGCGGATACATGCCAAAGACGCGCGCCGGGTTCTCGCTCATCAAGCGGCACAGACCCTCGGGGCCCAGCTGTCCCTCAAAACTCGTGGCAATCGCGACGGGACGATGCTCCACACCGGGCCCGCCGTTGGGAATCGCGCGGAAATCGTCGCGCCCGCGGTCCTTTTGCCCGTGCAGGTTAAAGCTGCAGTGGTCGGTTGCAATCGTATCGATCTCGCCGGCCACAAGCGCCTCGCGCAACGCGGCACGGTCACCGGCATGGCGCAGCGGCGGGCTCATCACGTACTTGGCGCCCGCAAAGCCGTCCTCGCCCTGCTCCAGATAGCAGGTGTCGTCGAGCATCAGATACTGAGGGCAGGTCTCGACATAGATATTCTTCTGCCCGCGCGCCTTGGCCGCACGAATGGCCTCGAGCCCCAACTTGGTCGAAAGGTGCACCACGTTGACTGGGGCGTCGCCGGCCAGGTGCGCCAGATACAGCAGGCGGCTCACGGCTTCGGCCTCACACACGTCCGGGCGGCTGAGCGCATGCCCCTCGGGCCCATGAATCCCCTGCTCGTACATGCGCTTCTGCAGCTCATTCACCAGCGTACCGTTCTCGCAATGCACGCACAGTATGCCG
The DNA here is from genome assembly GCA_900547805.1 of uncultured Collinsella sp. Classification (GTDB taxonomy): domain Bacteria; phylum Actinomycetota; class Coriobacteriia; order Coriobacteriales; family Coriobacteriaceae; genus Collinsella. Next base: position 3,574 of record URIE01000130.1, on the reverse strand, counting down.
CCAATACGCTTGAGCTCCTCCAGCACCTCGAGCGTCTCGGCATCGTCCAAGCGCAGGTGGTCATAGGCAAAGTAGGTCTTAAACGACGACACGCCCGCCTCGCGCATGGCCGAAAGATCGGCGCGGTTGCGCTCATTCCACTCGGCGAGTGCCATATGAAAAGCGTAGTTGGCCGTGCAGGTTCCGTCGGCGCGGCGATGCCACTCGGCCAAGGCATCGGGCATGGTCACGCCGCGATCGGCCGTCGCGTAGTCCACAATGGTCGTCGTGCCGCCGCAGGCAGCCGCGCGCGTGCCGGTCTCAAAGCTATCGGCTGTCCAATCCATGCCGGTCCAGCACTGCATGTGCGTGTGGCCGTCGATAAAGCCGGGAAACACCCAGCAGTCCGCGGCATCCTCGACGGTATCGCCCTCGCCCGGCTCGATTGCCGCGGCAATCCGCACAATCTTGTCGCCATCCATGGCAAGATCGGCGCGGCGAAGCCCCTGGGGTGTCACAAGCGCGCCGTTTTTGATGATGATCATGTTGCTCCTTATTGGTTAATACAGTTGGCCACGCGATCAAAATACGAGCAGGCCGCGATATGCTCCGTTATGCGTCGCTGTCCCTCTGCGGTATCGACATCCCACAGCTCATAGGCGCGTGCTTCGACCAGCGCAACGTCGACGCGACCTTTGAGAATCGAGCCCCCGCCGTCCTTGCCCTCAAGACACATAAGTGCATCGAACAGTTCCACCGGAAAGAGCACCGGGCTCGAAGGCTCACCGTTGCACGCCAAGCGCACCGGATGTTTGCGGCCACGCTCGTCAAACGCGCGAACCATGGCCTCAAAAGAGCCCGCACTCACAAGCGGCTGGTCGCCCGGCAAAAAGAGGCAACCTTTCCAGTTGCGTTCGACTCCCCACGAAAGGCCCGCACGGACGCTTTCGCTGCGCAGCTCGCCATCGTGCAGCACGCACGGGCAATGCTTGTCCTCGCAAATCTGAACGACCTCGGGCCAACGCGTCGAAACCACGACGTCAAAGCCCCGGGGAACCGAATCGATGGTCCGGGCAATCAGCGGCTCGCCATAGATATCGGCAAGCATCTTGTTAGAGCCAAACCGCTTGCCCTCGCCCGAAGCCATAATGACGCATCCAAGTTTCATGGTGGTACCTCCCCCGAAACCATCGTACCCATAACTCGCGCCGCGGGCATCCACATCGAAAGAGCCTATCCCGCACGCCCGCGATGCAAAAAAGGGGCACCCCGCCGGTTGGCAGAGCGCCCCCTTTACATGGCTTACCTCAGCCCGGCTTTAGGCCTGGAGCCAACGGGCGGTGTTGCGCTCGTCGAGGGCCTTGAGGGTAGCGGCGGGATCGGCAACCTTCTGCAGGAACATCATGGCAGCGATGGCGTACGGCTTGTAGCTGGCCTCCTTGTACATGCCCACGCGGTGCATGTCGAAGACGTCGGCGTTAACCTCGCCGTGCTCGCAGGAGACACCGGAGATGTCGGCGGGCAGCGGGTGCATAAAGATGGTGTCCTGGCCGTTGGCAGTCTTCTCCATGAGCTCGGTCGTGGAGCACCAGTCCTGATGGGTGGCGTTCTGGGCGAGCAGCTCCTTCTCGAGCGCTGCAATGCCGGCGTCGTCGCCCTCGGCGTACAGGTTGGTGCGCTTCTCCATGGCGGCAAACGGAGCCCAGCTCTTGGGGATCACGATGTCGGCGCCCTCGAAGGCCTCGGCCATGGTGTTGACCTGCTTAAAGGTGGTGCCGGACTCGGCGGCATAGCCCTTGGCGCGCTCGACGACCTCGGGCATGAGGTCGTAGCCCTCGGGGTGGGCCAGGGTGACGTCCATGCCAAAACGGGGCAGCAGGCTGATCAGCGACTGCGGGCAGGACAGCGGCTTGCCGTAAGAGGGCGAATAGGCCCAGGTGACGGCAACCTTCTTGCCCTTGAGGTTCTCGAGGCCACCAAACTCGTTGATGAGGTAGAGCATGTCGGCAGAGGACTGCGTGGGGTGGTCGGAATCGGACTGCAGGGAGATGAGCGTGGGACGGTGATCCAGAACGCCGTCCTCGTAAGCCTGCTGGACAGACTCGGAAACCTCGGCCATGTAGGCGTCGCCCTTGCCGATGTACATGTCGTCGCGGATGCCGATGACGTCGGCCATGAAGGAGATCATGGTAGCGGTCTCGCGGACGGTCTCGCCGTGAGCGATCTGGGACTTCTTCTCGTCCAGGTCCTGCAGCTCAAGGCCGAGCAGGTTGGCGGCCTTAGAGAAGGAGAAGCGCGTACGGGTGGAGTTGTCGCGGAACAGGGAGACGGCCAGGCCCGAGTCGAAGATCTTGGACGAGACGTTGTTCTCGCGCAGCTCGCGCAGGGCGTCGGCGACGATGTAGAGAGCCTTGAGCTCATCGGTGGTCTTGTCCCAGGTGTGCAGGAAGTCGCTGCCGTACATACCCTTAAAATCGAGGCCGTTCAGCTGCTCGACGAGCTCGGTAAACTTAGCGTCCATGGAAATGTCCTTTCAAAAGATGAAACGATCGCAGTGAGTAGATGTGCTCCGGCATGCGCGTGTGGCTAGGACATGCAGAGCACCATGACGAGGACCCGCCACCGTTGAGGAAGCATGGGAGATAACGACCGCGGGCCCCAAGTCAACAGGGGGTGCCGGGGACACGAGCGGCCCCCGGCTCAACAAAATCGAGGAATGGGACTAATCGATCTTGTTGTTGGTCAGACCGGCGCGGAACACGGTGGCGTCGCCATCGGCCTGGCTCGGATCGTAGAGGTTCAGGGCAGCCACATACATGGCGGCAGCGGTGACCAGGTCGTCCTTGTAGGTGACCTCGTTGGGAGCATGAGCCTGAGACTCGGCACCCGGACCAAAGCCCACGCAGGGGATGCCGTAGCGGCCCTGGATGGAGACGCAGTTCGTGGAGAAGGTCCACTTGTCGCACAGCGGGCGACCGGTGCGCTTGTCCATGCTGGGCTCGCAGCCGATGCGCTCGTCACCGAACATGGCCTTGTGGGCGTCGACGAGGGCCTTGACGTGCGGAGCGGTCTCCTTGTTGATCCACGTGGGGAAGTAAGCCTCGGTCTCGTAGACCTCGCCGGTCCAGGACGGACGGTCGTACATGTACATGGAGACCTTCACGTCGTCGCCGTACTTCTTGGCGGCCGGCAGGTTGCGGATCTCGTCCAGGCAGGACTCCCAGGTCTCACCGGCGGTCATGCGACGGTCGATAGAGATGGCGCAGGAATCAGCCACAGCACAGCGGCTGGGGCTGGTGTAGAAGATCTGGCTGACGGTGCAGGTGCCGCGGCCCAGGAAGCGGGCATCCTCGAAGTGCTCGGGGTTGTACTTGGGGTCGAGCATCTTGACGAGGCCCTTGATGTCGGTCGACTCGTCGCAGCCGTTGTTGTTGAGGGCGCGGACGTCGGCGATGATGTCGGCCATCTTGTAGATGGCGTTGTCGCCGCGGTCGGGAGCGGAGCCGTGGCAGGAGGTGCCGTGAACGTCGACGCGGATCTCCATGCGGCCGCGGTGACCGCGGTAGATGCCGCCGTCGGTGGGCTCGGTGGAGAT
>URIE01000129.1 GCA_900547805.1 uncultured Collinsella sp. | reverse complement strand
CTCACTCACCACGCTCATCGACCGTCTGCCGCAGGGACTCGACACGCCCGTTGCCGAGCTGGGCGACTCGCTCTCGGGCGGCGAGCGCCAGCGCATCGGCCTCGCGCGCATCTTCCTCAACGACGCACCCTTCATTTTGCTCGACGAACCCACCAGCGCGCTCGATGCCCTCAACGAGGCAGCCGTGATGCAGGCGGTTGACGAGCTCAAGCGCCGCGGCAAGACCATCGTGCTGGTGAGCCACCGTGCCAGCACCTGCGCGTTTGCCGATTGCTCGCTTTCGGTCGAGCACGGGAGGCTGAGCTAATGGTGTGCCCGGCAGATACACCGGAGCTGACACGCAAACGCGAGCGCGAGGCCCAGATGGTGTCGCAGATGATTGCGCTGTGGTGTCGTGGGCATCATGGCGGCGGGCATGCGGTCGAACAGGCCGGCGACGATGAGTCCGTGCGCGTGAAACTCGGCCTTCGGACCATTGCGCTCTGCCCCGAATGCGCCGAGCTGCAGAAATACGCCATCGCGCGCATTGGGCACTGCCCGCACATGGGCACCAAGACATTTTGCTCGGCCTGTCCTTCGCATTGTTACCGGCCTGCCATGCGCGAGAAGATCCGCGAGGTCATGCGCTGGTCAGGACCGCGCATGATCCGCTATCGCCCCATCACCGCCGTGAGACACGCAATGGTAACGGTGCAGGTCAAACGTGTGGCGGCACGAAGCAAGTAGTCGCCGGCGCCGACACGCGCCGCGCAGCCTTTCCGATCGATTTCGACCCCCCGGCGTGCGCGGCGTGTTGAGAGTTGCACCATTACAATGGAGCGGATTCGCCAAATGCAAAGGAGTCGCCATGCCCGCATGCCCGCTGGTCGATTGCCACACCCATACTTCGTTTTCGGACGGCCATGCCTCGTTTGAGGACAACGTTCGCGCCGCCGCTGCGGCCGGCTGCCGCGTCATGGTCTCGACCGACCATCTCACCCTGCCCGCCAGCATGGACGCCAACTGCGAAGTGCAGGTTACTGAGGGCGACCTGCCGGCACATCGTCTGGCTTTTGAGGATGCTCGCAAGCTTGCCGCGCAGATGGCGCCGGAGCTCAGCTTTATCTATGGCTTTGAATGCGATTGGTACGAGGGCTGCGAGCCTTTGGTTGAGCGCTGGTCCCAGGGCGCCGTCGTGCGCCTGGGCAGTGTGCATTGGATTGGCGACCCCGGCGATATCATGGCCGGTGCCGCGGGTACGGCGGGAACGGAGGACGTCGCTCGTCCCGATACGCCCGATTCCCTTTGCGGTTGGATCGATGACGACACCAACCTGCACGTTTGGGAAAACCTGGGGGTACGCGGCGTGTGGGAGCGCTACGTCGACGACTGGTGCCGCGCCTGCGAGAGCCCGCTCAACTTTGATGTAATGGCTCATCCCGACCTGGTCATGCGCTTTTCGAAGGAGGGCTTTGCGCCCGATTTTGATCCGGCACCGTTTTGGGAGCAGATGGCAGAGTGCGCACACGATACAGGCCGCCGCGTTGAGGTTTCGACCGCCGCGCCGCGCAAGGGGCTCGACGATTACTACCCCGCGACCGGGCTGTTGCGCCGCTTCGCCCATGCCGAGGTGCCCATCACCTTTGGCTCGGACGCGCACCGCGCCTGCGACATCTGCTGGAACATCCGCGAGGCCCAGGCCCACGCCTACGACTGCGGCTACCGGGCCTTCGATATCCCCCACCCCACCGGCGAATGGGAATCCACGCCCCTCTTCTAACCCATCCCCTTCATCAGTTGCGGTGAAATAGGGACTGTTTTGCCCGATGAGACGCTTAAACAGTCCCTATTTCACCGCAACTTCCATGGGGCCAGGGTAGCTAATTTAGGTTTGACTTAGTGGCGGCGGGCGTTGAGTTCGCCGGCCAGTTCGTCGAGGGTGATGCCGTAGCGCTCGAGCGTCACGAGCAGGTGGTAGATCAGGTCGCCGGCCTCGTAGCGGATGTGATCGTGGTCGTTATCCTTGCAGGCCATGATCACCTCGCTCGCCTCCTCGGCAAGCTTCTTGAGAAGCTCGTCCTCGACGTCGGTCAGCAGACGCGCGGTATAGCTCTCCTGCGGCGATGCGTCGCGACGACCGTGAATCACCTCGGCCAGTCCCGTCAGCGTCTCACCGATGTTTCCCGGCTGCACGTTAGCTGTTCTGACTCCCATGGTTATTTCCTCTCGTTACTGCAGCGTAAAGTAGGTACCGGTCTCATCGAACCGAGGCTTTGCGCCCTTTTTCTCAAAGAACTCGACGATGACGGCATGGGCCTCATTGAGCCTTTCCTTCTCGGCCTCGAGCCAAAGCGACTGCGCCCCGCAGGCATCAGTCAGGTGCACGCGGCATGGCACGCCCGCGCGGAGGAGCTCGGTGTTGCATTCGGCGACCTCGAACGGCGTCACAACTTTCATCGCACTCCCCCTTCCACGCGCTTAAAGAAGCAGGTACGGTTGCCGGTATGGCAGGCCGGGCCCGGTGAGTCCACCTTGACCAGCAGCGTATCGCTATCGCAGTCGGCCCAGAGCTCCTTGACCTCCTGCATGTTGCCACTCGTCGCGCCCTTGTTCCAGAGCTCCTGACGGCTGCGACTCCAAAACCACGTGGTCCCGGTCTTGAGCGTCAGCCCCACCGATTCCTCGTTCATCCAAGCAACCATAAGCACCTCGCCGGTGTCATATTGCTGAACCACACAAGGGATCAATCCTTTGGCGTCGTATTTAAGATCCGCTGGAGTAGTAATTTCTCTCATTTCAATTCCCCAATTTAAACATCGCCGGTCGGCGAGGGTTGTCCAGGTGCCGCAGGTTGCCGCGAAAGAGGAGCGACGCGTACTTTGGTACGCGAGCGACGGTTTGAGCGGCAAGATGCGGTGCCTGGGCAAGCCGCAGCGCTAGAAGTCCAACCTGACAGGGATGCCCTGCGAGGCCATGTACTCCTTCACCTGACGAATGCTGAAGGTTCCAAAGTGAAAGACGCTGGCCGCCAGTACGGCGTCGGCTTCGCCCTCGATCACGCCCTCGGCAAAATGCTCGAGCGTGCCCACGCCGCCGCTCGCGATGACGGGAATCGGCACCGTACGCGCCACGGCGCGGGTGAGTGCCAGGTCAAAGCCGACCTTGGTGCCGTCGCGGTCCATGCTGGTCAGCAAGATCTCGCCGGCGCCGCGGCGAGCCGCCTCCTCGGCCCACGCCACCGCGTCGATACCCGTGGCATTGCGGCCTCCCGCGGTAAAGACCTCCCACTTGTCGGCATCCGGCTGCCCAGGCAGGCCGACGCGCTTGGCATCGATCGCCACGACCACGGCCTGGCTGCCAAACGCCGCGACAGCTTGGCTGATCAGCGATGGGTCGCGCACAGCGGCAGAGTTGAGCGATACCTTGTCGGCACCGGCCGCCACCATCGTTCGCATGCCCGCAAGGTCGCGAAAGCCACCGCCCACGGCGTAGGGAATGGCGAGCTCCTCGGCCGCATGCGCCGCCATCTCGATGGTCGTCGCACGGTTGTCGCTCGTGGCAGTGATGTCCAGGAACACGACCTCGTCCGCACCCTCGCGATCGTAGGCACGGGCAAGCTCCACCGGATCGCCCGCATCGCGCAGGCTCACAAAGTTGACGCCCTTGACCACGCGGCCGTCCTTAACGTCCAGGCAGGGAATGACGCGTTTGGTAAGCATGGGCTACTCCTCCCCTCGCGCGGCGGCCAACGCCTGTACCAGCGTAAAGTTGCCCTCGTAGAGCGCGCGACCGGTGATGGCGCCCTCAATAGCGCCCTCGCCCACCGCGGCGAGCGCACGGATATCATCGAGCGTCGAGATGCCGCCCGACGCCACAACGGGAAATCCCGCGACCTCGGCCACATGGCGATACGCCGCCACATCGATGCCCGTCTGCATGCCATCGCGCGCGATGTCGGTATACACCAGATGCTTAAAGCCCAGCTCGGAAAGCTGCGCCACGGCATCGTCGAGCGCCACACCCGCACCGTTGCGCCAACCGTTCACCTTGACCTGGCCGTCACGGGCGGCAATATCTGCCACCAGCAGCTCGCCAAAGCCTTGGGCCGCCACCTCGGCAAAACCCGGCTCAGTCACCAGCACGGTGCCCAGTGCGATGCGACGCGCGCCGTAGCCGGCCAGCTCGTCGATGCGCGCGAGCGAGCGAACGCCGCCGCCCACGTCCGCGGACAGACCGTCGACGCCGCAGATGGCCTTAATCGCTGCCGAGTTGGCAGCGCACGCGTCCTCGTCCTCGCCAAAGGCAGCGGACAGGTCGACGACGTGCACCCAGCTCGTGCCCTGCTCGGCAAAGGAGCGGGCAACGGCCACGGGGTCGTCGGAATATACCTTGCAGCGGCTCCGGTCACCGCGCTCCAGGCGCACGACCTTGCCGCCGATCAAATCGATTGCGGGAAACAGGATCATCGGCCGGCCTCCTCGACGATGTTCACGAAGTTCTTAAGGATGCGCTGACCCAGCGCGGAGGATTTCTCGGGATGGAACTGGCAGCCCCACACGTTGCCGTGGCGCACGATGCACGGGAAGCTCCGCGTGTAGTGCGTGCGCGCCAGCACATCGGCGGCATCGGCA
>URIE01000128.1 GCA_900547805.1 uncultured Collinsella sp. | reverse complement strand
GAGAACCTCTTCGGGAAGCTCAACGCCCTCGTCGGTGTTATAGCCGTACTTCGTAGCGCCCTTCTTAAGGAAGAAGATCGAGACCACAGCGGTAAGAGCCTCGGCCACCGTCAGAGCCAGCCATACGCCGTCGCCGCCCATAACCATGGGAAGCACCAGCAGCAGGACAATGGGGAGAACAAGCGAGCGCAGCGTGGAGATAACCAGCGGCATCATCGTATCGTTGAAAGCGGTAAGCATGTTCTGGATGCAGATGTTCACGCCAACGAGGCCTGCGCAGGAAGCGAAGAGGACCCACTTCTGAGCAGCAAGGGTGTACACGGGATCGCCGGGAACCTGACCGTAGACAAGCAGAATCGGCTTCATGAGGATGATGCCAAGGATGGCGATAACGATGATGAGGACAGCGCTCAAGCGACGATACTTCTGATACGTGCTGTGAATCTTCTTGGGGTTGTTCTCGCCAATCTGGTAGCTGATGATCGGGGTCGCGCCCTTACCAAAGCCGATGAACGGACCGACGAAGAGGAACTGCACGTACAGGAAGATAGCGGCAACAGCAATACCGTCGGCACCGAAGTACTTCATGGCCTGGATGTTGTAGATAGCGGTCATAAAGCCGGTAGCAGCACTGTAGATGAAATCGGCAAGACCGATCTTGCAGCTCTCGACGATATTCTTTGCGGGGCAAGCAGGAGAATCGTAATGCAGGACACTGCTCTTGGAGAAGATGACGGCTGCAGAAGCGATGGCGGCAAAGGCGGCGCCGGTGCCAAAGCCAAGGGCTGCACCCGTGGTGCCCAGACCAAGCGTGCCCTGGTAGACAACGTCCATGCCCAGCGTGACCAGACCTCCAAGGATGGTGATCACCATGCAATGCGTGGGCTTACCAGCGGTGAGCAGCCACATCTGGAAACCGAGCTGGATGGTGTAGAGCGGCATGAAGAAGCGGTGCACGTTCCAATAGGTGGTGCAGACAGGAGCGAGGCTTGCGTCAGCGCCCATGAAGTACCACACCTGATCGCCAGCAAAGCTGATGGCAAAACCCCAAACGGTAGCGATGATAGTCGAGATGAGAAGCACACAAGTGAAGGTCTTGTTTGCCTCGGTCGTCTTCTTCTCGCCCAGAAGCTTGCCCAGAAGGGCGGCGGAACCGCCGGAGAACAGGAAGGCGATGGCCTCTACCACTGCCTGAGCAGGATAGACGATGTTGATGGCCGAAAGCGTCGCCGTGCTGTTGAAGTTGGTGGCGATAGCGGTGTCGAAAATCTGATAGATACCGGTCCAGAGCTGCAGCATGATCGAGGGAGCTGCAAAGAGGAACAGACCGATAAGCGTGTAGTTACGCGCGAGCTTGTTAGGGCTGGTTAGGGCTGGTTTCTGCCATATTACTCGCCTTCCTTCTCGTACATGGTCTTGCCGTCGATGACGGTCATGAGGCACTTGGCCTCGTGGATGGTATGGGGATCGATAGACGTGATGTCGCGGTCCATGAGCACGAAGTCGGCTTCCTTGCCCACTTCGATGGAACCGATGCGCTTCTCGAGGAAGTTCTGATACGCACCGTTGATGGTGCCGGCGCAGATCATGTCCTCGACGGATACGCGCTGGTTCGGGTCGAGCATGGTCTCTTCCGAAGCGTCTCCGGGCGCGCAGCGAGTCACGCCGACCTCCAGGCCCTCCATGGGGTCGGGGTTGGAGACGGGGAAGTCGGTTGCCGAGGTGACGACCATGCCACGGTCCCAGAACTTCTTGAGCGGATATTCGGACTCGGCGCGATCGCCAAGCTGAGCGTGCTCCAGGGACTCATAGCACACGGGATCCTTGAAGTGCCACGTAGGATTGGCGCAAGCGACACCCTTGAGGGCGGCAAAGCGGTCGATATCCTCGTCGCGCATGACCTGCAGGTGCGTAATGGTCGGGCGCCAGTCATCCTTCGGATCGGTTGCCTGGGCGTACTCAAAGCCGTCGAGCGCCATGGAGATGGCAGCGTCGCCGATAGCATGCACGTGAACCTGGAAACCCTTTTCCTTGGCATAGCGAACCATAGCGTTGTAGTCGTCGGGCTCGCAGTTGGGAACGCCGCGGAAACCGGGCTTGTCAGTGTACTCATCCAGCAGATAGGCCGTACCGGACTCGATAACGCCATCGAGCACGAACTTGATGTTGTTGCACTGATAGTGTTCGCCATGATAGGAATCGCGAACCTTGGCGCAGCGATCAATCTTGTCGAGGCCCTCGTGCTCGGGCTTGCAATAGAAGCCGGAGGCTACCTTGAGCTTGAGCTTACCCTCGATGTCAAGCTCCTCGAGAGCAATTTGAGCATTGACCTCATCGCGAAGAATCGGCTCGTAAATATTGGTAATACCGACCGCAAGCAAGTCCTCCTGCAACGTAAGAATGGCGCTCTTGAACTCCTCGACCGTATAGGAACGAATCGCCTTGAAGACATCGTTCATGGCCCAATCGCGCACAAGACCCGTAGGCTCCTGCGTCTCGGGATCCAAAACGATGGTTCCGGCCTCCTGGCTCACAAAGCCGCGACCGATGCCAGCTTTCTCGAGACACTTGCTGTTGACCCAATAGGAGTGGCCATCGTAGGAACCGATGAGCATCGGCACGTCCGGACACACTGCGTCCAGCAGCTCCTTGGCCTGGACCTTGCCCTCGTTCTCGAACACGGCGTTATCCCAGCCCATCCCCTTATAGAACTCGCGGCCGGGGTGCTCTTCCACATATTTGCGGATGGTATCCACGTACTCGTCCACGGTCTCGAGACCCAAAATGTCGATCTCGTAGGCAAACTGGCCAGCACCAGACGAGAAGTGCATATGAGCATCGCAGAAGCCCGGCATGAACATACCGTCGCCCGCCTCGATCACCTTAGTGTCAGGACCGACGTACTCGTTCACCCCCGCCTCATCGCCCACATAGACGAAAATGCCGTCCTTAATCGCTACTGACTGAGCGGTAAACTCTGCGCGATTAGACGTGAACACCTTCCCCTTAAGTACCGTATCCGCTTGCATCGCAAACTCCTTTCCTGTGACCCGCTTCTTGATTCAAAACGGATTTCACAGGGAAGATTACGGCCGCAAAAGGGGTTTATGCCATGCGCCAAACGGTCGATTTCACTCAACCTTAGTTGTACAAGACATGTGTTTCAGCAGGTAGACTGGCTATATCTGAATCTCACCGGCTCAATCCTCCATCCCGCTCGCGTGGGGAGAATGGCCGTTCATCGATTGAGCCAAACGCACTCGGGAGCGTGTATACCACCAAGGTTTATCTCTCGCCACCAGCAGAGACCCATCCCGGCCCTACGGTCGGTAGTAGACGTTGTTGGCAAAAAATGCCGCCACGGGCTCGGTGGAAGCGATCTCGCCATCGAACATCATGAACACCGTGTCGGCCACCTGCTGCACGAAGTCGAGGTCGTGAGACGCCATGAGTATGGTCTTTCCCTGAGCCCGAAGGTCGAGCAGAAGGTGTGCGAACTTCGAGCGCGCCCGGGCGTCCAAGCCCTTGGTGGGCTCATCGAGCAACAGCACGTCTGGCTTTGCCAGCAGAAGCTTGCCGATGGCGAGCAGCTGCTGCTGACCGCCCGAAAGATCGTACGGGTGCGTGTGCTCTTGCGCCGCAAGGCCCAACTCACCCAATAGGCTCCTCGCCTCGTCCTCTCCAAACCCGAGCTTGCCGGACCACTCCATCAGCTCACCATATGCCGCCTCAGCGGCAAACAGAGCCCGCGGGTCCTGCGGCAGCAGCACGCGTCGCTCATCTCCAGCACGCACCTTGCCGCGCTGAAAGCGCGACGACCCCACCGCAAGCACGAGCAGCGTCGATTTACCGCAGCCGTTTCCGCCCACGAGCGCATGGATGCGCCCCTTGGCAACACTCAGGTCGAGATTTTGCAGCACCCACGGGGATTCGCGGTCGTATCTAAACCAGGCATCATCAAACGCAAGGGCGCAGGGGGCGCTTGTATCTTGCGTATGCGCGGACGCGGCTCCGCCAGCATCCACCAGTGGCTCCCGCACACGCAACGTCTCCATGTCGGCAACCTCTCGCACCTGTCCATCCGCAAGCTCAAACGCGCACGTCGCGTACAAGCTGCTTTCTGCGCCGAACTGCGTCTTCACCCCGCACGTCGCCTTCCTGACCGAGGAGGCCATGCAGCGTCGAGCCAAGATCGAGTTCGACAACGTGTTGGCCTATGTGAACGGCACGCCCGAGAACGTCTGCGAGCTGTAACCGAGCGCAGCCGGCAGGCTCAGAATGCCTCGCAGTACTCACCTCAAACGCAAAAAGCCCCCGAAGGGTCACTCGGCAACACGGCCGAGGCACCTTCGGGGGCTTCGCGCAACGACAAGCCGCACGTAAGCCTTAGCCAAACCTGCGGTGGCAAACGATGGCGTGCATACCGCTTACGCAAGCCCCAGGTGAGCCTTGACCTCGGCGGCGCGGCGGCGGGACACGGGCACCGCCGAGGCAACGCGATCGAGTCTAAGCTCCATAAGACCGGTGGACCCGATCTCGACATTGTGCACGTCTTCCAAATTGACCAGATAGCTACGATGGACGCGGATAAATCCCTCGGAGCCCAAGCGACGCTCGAGCGAGGAAATCG
>URIE01000127.1 GCA_900547805.1 uncultured Collinsella sp. | reverse complement strand
TGCATCGCATCAACCGTTGTTGAAAGGTTTCTACCTTGCATGAATTGGGAATCGTCTATCACATTATTCGCGATGTCGAGAATGTAGCGCGCGCTCATGGCGTGCGTCGCGTTTCGAGCGTAACGTTGCTGTTGGGCGAGGTCTCGGGCGTCGTTCCCGACTTGCTACTCGACGCTTGGCGCTGGGCAGCAGATAAAAAGCCTATCGCGCAGGGCGCGGAGCTTATCGTGGAGCCCGTCGAGGCCGTGACACATTGCGAGGCGTGCGGCCGCGACTACGCGACGGTCGAGTACGGAAAGACCTGTCCCCATTGCGGTAGCGGCGAGACCTATTTGCTGCAGGGCCAAGAGGTAATGATCAAACAGATCGAGACCCCCGACGAGGATCCGGCAGACGCTGCTCCTGACGGCCTCTCCGACGCACCCGATGCCGTCGACGCCGCCAACCCACTCCACATCGCCTAACATCCAATGACTGCATGGGCTAGAGTTCTAAACATATTTGCTTCGGTTAGTCAAGTCATGTCTGTTTAAACAAAATGGCGGCACGCAGGCGCATTGGGATCCACCTAAAAGCGGTTTTAACGAACAGTGCGCCTGTATATGTCTTTGGAAACAATCGGCAAATCACGTTTTATCAGGCAATGAGCTGTAAACCAGCAATGTAATCAATTTGTAACAAACTTAGACGTTTAAACAAATAATCCAACCTTTTGCGAATTTAGCTATAATTCCACAATCCAAACAGGTATACTCCTTTCATGTCGTGTAGGAAATACGTAGACAAAAAGGAGGTTATGTGATGGTAAGTATTGTTCTTGCTAGCCACGGGGACTTGGCAGCTGGAATCAAGCAGACGGGCTCGATGGTCTTTGGCGATCAGCCGTCTGTTGCCGTGGTCTCGCTCGAGCCGAGCATGGGCCCCGACGATTTCCGCGCCAAGGTCGAGGAAGCAGTCGCTTCCTTCGAGGACCAGGAGCAGGTGCTCTTCCTCGTTGATCTGTGGGGCGGCACGCCGTTCAACCAGATCAGCGGGCTCATCGAGGGCCACGATTCCTGGGCTATCGTCACCGGTGTCAACCTGCCTATGCTCATCGAGGCATATTCGCAGCGCTTTGACGCAAAGAACACTGCACATGCGATCGCAAAACATCTCGTGACTGAGGCTAAGGCTGGCGTGCGCGTCAAGCCCGAGTCTCTGGAGCCCGAGGAGAAGAAGCCGGCTGCGGCCGCTGCTGCTCCTGCAGGCGCCATCCCTCCGGGAACGGTCATCGGCGACGGGCACATCAAGATTGCCCACGTCCGTATCGACACCCGTCTGCTTCATGGCCAGGTGGCCACCACGTGGACCAAGCAGATCAACCCCAACCGCATCATCGTGGTTTCCGACGGCGTTGCTCACGACGAGCTCCGCAAGACCATGATCGAGCAGGCTGCCCCTCCGGGAGTCCATGCCAACGTCGTGCCCATCAAGAAGATGGCCGAGGTCGTCAAGGACACGCGCTTTGGTGACACCAAGGCCATGCTGCTCTTTGAGAACCCGCAGGATCTGCTCAAGGCCATCGAGGCCGGCGTCGACATCAAGGAAGTCAACATCGGTTCCATGGCTCACTCCAAGGGCAAGGTCGTCGTCACCAACGCCGTCGCTATGGGCGATGACGACGTCAAGACTCTCGAGGCCCTCAAGGCCAAGGGCGTCAAGTTCGAGGTCCGCAAGGTTCCTTCGGATTCCTCCGAGGATCTCGACGCCATGTTGAAGAAAGCTAAGGCCGAACTGGCCGCTCAAGCATAGTAAAGGAGGGTCCGATACATGTCTGCAATCACTATTCTGCTTGTTGCGATTGTCGCGTTGCTTGCCGGTATGGAAGGCATTCTGGATGAGTTCCAGTTCCATCAGCCGCTCGTGGCATGCACGCTTATCGGTCTCGTAACCGGTCACCTTCAGGAGGGCATCCTCCTGGGCGGTTCGCTCCAGATGATGGCCCTTGGCTGGGCTAACGTCGGCGCCGCTGTCGCGCCTGACGCCGCTCTGGCCTCGGTCGCTTCTTCGATCATCATGGTGCTCGCCCTCAACGGTGGCGCCACCGATTCGGCCAAGGCCGTTACCGCCGCCATCGCCGTCGCCGTCCCGCTGTCGGTCGCTGGTCTGTTCCTGACCATGATCTGCCGTACCCTGGCTACCGCTATCGCTCACGCCATGGACGGCTGCGCCGAGAAGGGCGATTTCGCCGGCATCGAGCGCTGGCAGTACGCTGCTATCCTCATGCAGGGCCTTCGTATCGCCATCCCGGCAGTACTTCTGTGCATCATCCCGGCCGAGGCTGTTACCAACGCGCTTAACGCTATGCCCGACTGGCTGTCCGGCGGCATGGCTGTCGGCGGCGGCATGGTCGCTTCCGTCGGTTACGCCATGGTCATCAACATGATGGCCACCAAGGAGACCTGGCCGTTCTTCATCCTCGGCTTTGTCCTTGCTGCCATCCCTCAGCTCACGCTGATCGCCCTTGGCCTCATCGGCATCTCCCTTGCCCTCATCTACCTTGGCCTTAAGGATCTGGCCAAGCAGGGTGGCGGCATGGGCGGTGGCTCCGGCGACCCGCTCGGCGACATTCTGAACGATTACGAGTAGGAGGGGAGTGATACATATGGCAGAGAACAAGATTCAGCTCACCAAGGCTGACCGCAAGAAGGTTTGCTTCCGTCATCAGTTCCTTCAGGGTTCGTGGAACTACGAGCGTATGCAGAACGGCGGCTGGTGCTTCGCAATGATCCCTGCGATCAAGAAGCTCTACACCAGCAAGGATGACCAGATTGCCGCTCTTAAGCGCCACCTGGAGTTCTATAACACCCACCCCTATGTTTCCGCCCCCGTCATTGGCGTTACCCTCGCTCTCGAGGAGGAGCGCGCCAACGGTGCTCCGATTGACGACGTCGCCATTCAGGGCGTCAAGGTCGGTATGATGGGCCCGCTCGCCGGCGTCGGCGACCCCGCCTTCTGGTTCACCCTTCGCCCGATTCTGGGCGCTCTGGGCGCTTCCCTGGCCCTGTCCGGCAGCATCGCCGGTCCGCTGCTGTTCTTCTTCGCGTGGAACATCATCCGTTACGCCTTCCTGTGGTACACGCAGGAGTTTGGCTACAAGGTCGGCTCCTCCATCGCCAAGGACCTCTCCGGCGGTCTGATGGGCAAGGTCACCGAGGGTGCTTCCATCCTGGGTATGTTCATCATCGGCGCCCTGGTCGAGCGCTGGGTGTCCATCTCCTTCACCCCGGTCGTCTCCAAGGTCACGCAGTCTGCTGGCGCCTTTATCGACTGGGCTAACCTGCCCTCCGGTTCTGAGGGTGTCAAGGAAGCACTGACGATGTATAACTCCATCGGTGCTAACGCCCTTGATCAGGTGAAGGTCACCACGCTTCAGGCCAACCTCGATCAGCTCATCCCCGGCCTTGCCGCCGTGTGCCTGACCCTGCTGGTCTGCAAGCTCCTCAAGAAGAAGGTCAGCCCGATCGTCATCATCCTGGCTCTCTTCGCCATCGGCATCATCGGTCGCGTCTGCGGCTTCATGTAAGCACGTTTCGGCTTAAGACCGAGAATTGCTAGGCAAGGGCTTTTGAGCCATTGAAACGGACCGCACCCGGTGGGTACACTGGATGCGGTCCGATTGTTTTATTTGGAGGGCGAGGCGCGCATGGCGCAATCTCAGAACAGCACGGTCGATCTGGCAACGCCGGCAACCTGCCTGATGGGGCTTACCAGTCACGGTAACGTGATGGTGGGCAATAAGGCGTTCGAGTATTACAACGAGCGCAATCCCGAGGATTATATTCAAATCCCGTGGGACGAGGTCGACTATATCGCCGCCGAGGTTTTGCGCGGCACCAAGAAGATCACGCGTTTTGCCATCTTCACCAAGGACAACGGTCACTTTACGTTTTCGACGCGCGACGACAAAGAGACGTTGCGCGCGGTCCGCAAGTACGTCGACGAGGATAAGCTCGTGCGCTCGCCCGACTTTATCGATGTGACGGCCAAGGGCGCCAAGAGCATCCCCTCCGTTATCAAAAACCTCTTCCACAAAGGCAACTAGCTCTTCACAAGTTGCGGTGAAATAGTTCCTAAATACGGCTTTAGATGCTTCAGACAGGAACTATTCCACCGCAACTTCGAAGTCTAGTCATGCGACGTATTGCGATGCAGTAAATCTGCTACACTAGTACAACATGCCTCCGTAGCTCAGGGGATAGAGCACCGCTCTCCTAAAGCGGGTGTCGACGGTTCGAATCCGCCCGGGGGCACCAGAGGAATATCGAGCCCGGTACCGCTACGGTGCCGGGCTCTTCTGGTTCAATGCCATGTCAAAAACGAAGCGCCCACTTGCTGGGGGAGCAAGCGGGCGCCTGTGAGCGAATATGTTTGCGGCGAGAGCCGTGATGGGCGGTGGGGTGGCGACTAGTTGGTCGTACCGGAATCGTCACCCGTGCCCGAGCCAGAGCCCGAACCCGAGCCAGAAAGTGCGACCGTCAGCGTGATCGTGCTGTCGGTGGACTGCTTGCCGGTGGGGGAGACGCCCGTAACGGTGGCATCCTCGTTACCGCTTACGGGATTGCCGTTCTGGTCACAGAAGCCGATGTTATAGAAACCGGCGTTGTTGAGCGCGGTAACGGCGGCAGAAAT
>URIE01000126.1 GCA_900547805.1 uncultured Collinsella sp. | reverse complement strand
CCGGGGCCTCGTCAAAACGTCGATAGGCCTCAATTGTCGAAACGCTCGCCTCGCGCGGCTTGACCAACACGACGGGCGTTGCGGGCAGCGCGGGGTACTCAGTTGCCAGCACGTCTCCCCCACCTACGTAGAACGCAGGGCTCGCGTGCAAAAAGAACGGGACGTCAGCACCAATGCCGCGCGCGATGTCGTCGAGCACGGGGTCGGTGCGATCAATGCCCCAGAGCTCCGCCAAGGCGACAATGACCGCGGCCGCATCTGTCGAGGGGCCGCCCAAGCCGGCGCACAATGGAATGCGCTTCTCAATCGTCACGCAGATGTTTGCCTCGCGACCATAATGCTCGGCCATAGCAACCGCAGCCCGATACGCCGTATTCTTTTGCATGGGAAAATCTGATGCTGGAACCGTCTGGACAGTCAGCGCCTGCGCCGGCGTGACCGTCACGGTATCGGAAAGACCGACGGCCGCCATCAGGGAATCGACCCTGTGGTAGCCGCGGTCATCGCGCTCGGTATGAACCCCCAGGTAGAGGTTAATCTTTGCCGGCGCGGAAAGAGTCAGGAACCGATCGGTCACCGTTAGTGCTCCTCGAGCTGATTGCCGAGCGGAGTAAAGATATGCTCGCCGCTCTCGGGGTCGAACAGCTCGACCTGACCGGTGAGGACATCGATATACTGGTAGGACTGACGCGACTTGCGGCCGCGGCGCTCGTCAACCTCGACGATAAAGACGGCGGGGTGGACGCTCTTGATGGTGCCCATGCGCTCGACGACGCGGGTGCGGCCCATGTTGGCCTTAACCTTGACGCGATCGCCCACCATATCGGTCAGCTTCTCGTGGATGTCGTCGACGTGATTGACTTCCATCTCTTCCATGAACAGGGCCTCCAGAAGGTGCAATTCAAAAAGGGGATAATACCCCTAAGATAGACAAAACTCTAATACTATAGCACCCTGTTGTGGCCATACGCAAGTAGCTAAATACCCGGTCCCAAATTGACTACTTACAGAGTATCGGTGTCCAAGACGATGGTGAATGGGCCGTCGTTGACCAGGTCGACCTTCATGTCAGCGCCAAAGATACCGTGCGCCACATGCTCAACGTCCTCGCGCACAAGCGTCAAGAAGTACTCGTAGAGCTCGTTGGCGACATCGGGGGCGCCGGCATCCGTAAACGACGGACGGCGGCCGTGGCGGCAGTCGGCAAACAGCGTGAACTGCGACACCACGAGCACCTCGCCGTCGACATCGGCAAGCGCCAGATTGGTCTTGCCGTTCTCGTCCTCGTTAATGCGCAAGCCCCGGAGCTTGCCCCACAGCTTATCAGCCTCGGCACGCGTGTCGCCGTGACCCACGCCCAGCAGCACCAGGTAGCCGCGTCCAATGCGGCCCACGCACTCGCCGTCGACCGTCACGCCGGCGTTGAGCACGCGCTGCACCACCGCGCGCACGGCCTACTCCTCGCCCGTCAGTTTGGCGGATAGGTGCTCGAGCGCATGGAATCGATGGCTGATGGCGTTCTTCTCGTCCGCCGTCAGCTCGGCCATGGTCTTACCCGGCGTGTCGACCGGCAGGAACAGCGGGTCATAGCCAAAGCCGTGATCGCCGCGGCCCTCGTGCGCGATAGTGCCCTCGCAGGTGCCCTCACCATAGGTGACCAAACCGTCCGTGTCGATGAGCGCAACGACGCTCATAAAGCGCGCGGCGCGATCCTCGTCCGCCACACCTTCCAGGTTAACGAGCAGCTTGGCGTTGTTGGCGGCATCGTCGCCGTGCACGCCCGCGTAGCGCGCGCTATACACGCCCGGCTCGCCGTCCAGGACATCAACGACCAAGCCCGAATCGTCGGCAATGGCCATAAGCCCCGTCTCCTCTACCGCGGCCTGCGCCTTGATGATGGCGTTCTCCAAAAACGTCGTGCCGTTTTCCTCGGGATCGTCAAAATCACCCAGCTGGCCGAGCGCCACAAAGCGCACCTCGGGCATGACCTTGCCCAAAATGGCCTCGATCTCGGTGAGCTTATGGGCGTTGCCCGTTGCCACGACGATGGTCGCCGCCGGGTCGAGGGTGTCGATGTCGATCTTCTCAAGTGCCATGAGTGGTCTCCTTGTCTCTATAGCAATGCCGCGCCGAGGGCGACGAGGGCCTCTGCCTCTCCCCTCTCAATCAACGGCAGTCTTGTGTCTAGACGTCTCCGCAGATAAAACCTACCAAAATAAACCTGTCCCTTTTTTGCAGGTTAGGCGATGGCTTGGCGCTGAAGCTCGATGAGCTCGGCAATACCCTTGTCGCCCAGGTCGAGCAGGGCGTTGAGGCGTTTGCGGTCGAAGGGCGCCTGCTCGCCGGTGCCCTGGAGCTCGATCATCTCACCGGTGTCGGTGGCGACGAGGTTCATGTCGACCTCGGCATGGCTGTCCTCGGAATAATCGAGGTCAAGCAGCGTATTGCCGTCGACAACGCCCATGGAGATGGCAGCCACCTGGCCGATAAGCGGGATGCGCTCGATCTTGCCCGCCTCGACCCACATGGCGAGGGCGTCGTGCAGCGCCACCCAGGCGCCGGTGATGCTCGCTGTACGTGTGCCGCCATCGGCCTGAATCACATCGCAGTCGACGGTGACGGTGTACTCGCCGAGCGCCTTCATGTTGACGACGGTACGCAGGCTGCGGCCAATGAGGCGCTCGATCTCCATGGAGCGACCCTTGCGGTTGGCGTGCTCGCGCTTGCAGCGCTTGCCGGTCGACGCCGGCAGCATGGCGTATTCCGCGGTCACCCAGCCGGCCTTAGCTCCCTTTCGCCAGCCCGGCACGCCCTCCTCGATAGTGGCGGCGCACAGCACGCGCGTGTCGCCGAACTCGGCCAAACACGAGCCGTGGGCGTGCTTCATGACGCCACGGGTGAGCTTAACGGGGCGCAACTCGTTGGCGGCGCGATCGTTGGCGCGGTTGACCTGCATGTACTCCATAGAAATTTCCTTTCGGCAAAAGATGTGGCGAAGGCTTTGGCGGCTGCCTCACATCTATTTCAGCTCATCGATATCGATATGTTCGATGCTCTTGAGCGGCTGACCAAAGATAAAGCTGCCCGCCACCGCAAACTCGGCAATGTTATCGGCCGTCGTGGCAAAACGATGCTGCGGCTCGGCGGCGTCGCCCGCCAGCTGCTCGCGGCGCGTGAGGATATCGGTCAGCTCGCGTGTGGTCTCCTCGGCGGAACTCACGACGCGCACCCCAGGCCCCAGCGCATGGCGGATAGGTCCCACCAACAGCGGGAAATGCGTACAGCCGAGCACCACGGTATCGATACCGTGGTCGCGCAGCGGCTCAACCGTGGCACCCACCAGCGCACGCACGGCAGGCGTATCGAAGATGTCCTCGTTCTCAAGCCACTGTTCCTGCAGATGTGCACCCGAGGCGAGCTCGTGTTCGACAACCTCGACAAAGCTCGAGGCAGGACAGCCGTATACATCGACGCCGGCATCCAGGTCCTGAATGGCGCGCGTGTAGGCGCCCGAGCGAATGGTGAGGTTGGTGGCGAGCACGCCCACGCGACGCGTACGCGTGCTGTTGATTGCCGCACGGGCACCCGGCGCGATCACACCGATCACGGGAACGTCGAGCACCTGCTGGGCCAGACGCAAGGCCGCAGCGGTCGCCGTGTTGCAGGCGATGACCATAATCTTGACGTCGTGCTTCGAAAGCCAACGACCCGCCTGCAACGCAAACGAGCGCACCTCATCCTCGGTACGGGTGCCGTAGGGGCAGCGCTTGGTGTCGCCAAAGTAGTAGACGGACTCGTGCGGCAACGCCGTCGCAATCGCGCGCGCAACCGTCAGACCGCCCAAACCAGAATCGAACACGCCAATCGGGCGCGTATCGCCTGCCGAATTCTCGATATCGGACATTACCTCACCAGTCTCTCTCGAAAAGACATGTCCAAGTGCAGCGACGCCGCGCTACGAACGCGCCGCGACCAGCAGCTCTGCCGTCGCCGCCCAACCATCGACAATTTTGCCGCGCGTAACGAAAGCGTTCTCGCAAGCAGCCAGGAACTCGGGCGCGCCGGCGCTCGTCAGGCCATTCTCGACCAGGCAGAACGTGCCCACGTGATCGGCCATGTAGAAGTCGGACTCGGAGTCGCCGAGCGCGAGCGTCTCCTCGCGCTCGATCCCCAGGTGCTCGCAGAAGCGCGCAATGGCGACGCCTTTGTTGAGGCCCGCGGGGTTGATGTTGAATGCGCGACCGTCCTCGACGCGATCGAGCTCGAGCGTCGTCGGCTTGGACAGGTGAGTCAGATGGCCGTTGCAAGCCCAGATCAGACCGCAGCCGGCCTCGTCCAGGATGGCCTGAACCTCATTGTCGGGCACATCGCCGCGCATGCCGACGGTGACCTCACGGTATTTGTAGCCGGTCGACATGTCGTTGTGATACTCGATCTTGTGCGGCCAGCGGGCGAGAATCTTCTCGCACACGCCGGTCTGCTCGATCACCTGGTGCGGAGTAAGGCCGCAAGAGGGGTCGTAGGGCATGTCGCCGGTCAGATACTCCCAATCGTTGGCTTTGAGGTCGTACATAACCAGACCGCCCATCTCACCAATGTAGGAGTTGAGGCCGAGCACGCGCGCGTCCTCGTGGATCATGGTACGATTGCGGCCCGAGGTGGGAACCACCTGAATACCGGCGCGAGCGAGCGCGACGACCGCCTCGACGAGCTTGGTCGATGGATTGCCGTCGTTGTC
>URIE01000125.1 GCA_900547805.1 uncultured Collinsella sp. | reverse complement strand
GCCATTACCGGCTCGGGCGGTCTGCTGCTGTCCCAGTGGCTCGACCTGGAGTTTGTCCAGGAGGTCATCGCCAGCAAGCGCGCCGTCGAGACCCTCATCCCGGCCACTGATGTCGCCATCGAGCTGGGCGGCGAGGACGCCAAGATCATCTACTTCGACAACGGCATCGAGCAGCGCATGAACGGCACCTGCGCCGGCGGCACGGGCGCGTTCATCGATCAGATGGCAACTCTGCTGCACACCGACGCCAGCGGCCTCAACGAACTCGCGGCTAACGCCACCACCATCTATCCCATCGCCAGCCGCTGCGGCGTCTTTGCCAAGACCGACGTACAACCGCTGCTCAACGAGGGCGCCCGCCCCGAGGACGTGGCCGCTTCCATCTTCCAAGCCGTCGTGACCCAGACCATCTCGGGTCTGGCGTGCGGCCGTCCCATCCGCGGCAACGTCGCCTTCCTAGGCGGCCCGCTGCAGTACCTCTCCGAGCTGCGTCACCGCTTCTACCTCACGCTCAACCTGGACGAGGAGCACCGCATCGTGCCCCAAAACGCCCACCTGTTTGTGGCGAGCGGCGCCGCCATGGCGCACGAGTCCAACAAGCTCAGCACGTTCCCGCAGCTCATCGATGCCATCGACAGCCTGGGTGACACGCAGGGTGCCGAGGTCGAGCGCCTGGATCCGCTCTTTGCCACCGACGAGGACTTCGCCGAGTTCAAAACCCGCCACGACCAGGAAGTCGTCCCCAAGGGCAAGCTCGACGGCTACACCGGCCGCGTGTTCATCGGTATCGACGCCGGCTCCACCACCATGAAAGCCGCGCTCGTGGGTGAGGACGGCCAGCTGCTGCACACCTGGTACGGCAACAACAACGGCGACATCCTAGGCACGGCTAAGGTCATCATGGCCGATTTCTACAACCACATCCCCGCCGGCTGCACCATCGGCCACGTGACCACCACCGGTTATGGCGAGGCGCTGCTCATCGAGGCCCTCAAGGCAGACTCGGGTGAAATCGAGACCGTCGCTCACCTGCGCGGCGCCAAGGCGTTCCTGCCCGGCGTCGAGTTCATTCTGGACATTGGCGGCCAGGACATGAAGTGCCTGCGCGTCAAGGACGGCGTGATCGAGCACATCATGCTCAACGAGGCCTGCTCGTCGGGCTGCGGCAGCTTTATCGAGAGCTTCGCCGTGTCAATGAACATGGACGTGCGCGCGTTCGCCGACGCCGCCATCCATGCCAAGGCCCCGGTCGACCTGGGCAGCCGCTGCACGGTCTTTATGAACTCGCGCGTCAAGCAGGCGCAAAAGGAAGGCGCCACGGTGGGCGATATCGCTGCCGGCCTGTCCTACTCCGTCATCAAGAATGCCCTGTTCAAGGTCATTAAGCTGCGCGACCCCAAGGAGATCGGCAGCCAGGTGATTGTCCAAGGCGGCACCTTTATGTCCGACGCCACGCTGCGTGCGTTTGAGCAGCTTACCGGCGTTCATGCTGTGCGCCCCGACATTGCCGGCTGCATGGGCGCCTACGGTGCGGCACTGCTCGCCCGCGATCGCGCCGGTGCCGACGGCACCTCGACCATCCTGTCGGCCGAAGACATCGCGCACCTCACCGTGACGCAAAAGCATGTCCGCTGCGGCCGTTGCTCCAACAACTGCCAGCTCACCGTTAACGACTTTGGCGGCGGCAGACGCTTCATTACCGGCAACCGCTGCGAGAAGGGCGCCGGCCACAAAAAGCAGAAGACCGAGGCCCCCAACCTCTTCAAAAAGAAAAATGAGCTGCTCTTTAACCGCGAGGTGCTGAGTCCCGACGAGGCCCCGCGCGGCACCGTCGGCATCCCGCGCGCACTCAACATGTACGAGAACTATCCCTTCTGGCACGCGTTCTTTACGCGCCTGGGCTTTAGCGTGCAGCTGTCCGACCAGTCGAGCAAGAAGACCTACCAGGCGGGCATCGAGTCCATGCCGTCCGAGAGCGTGTGCTACCCGGCAAAGATGAGCCACGGCCATGTGATGAACCTTATCGACCGTGACGTCGACTTCATTTGGATGCCGTGCGTGCGCTGGGAGCGCAAGGAGGATCCGACGGCTGGCAACTGCTACAACTGCCCCATCGTTATGAGCTACCCCACGGCGCTGGCGCTCAATATCGACGAGATTCGCGAGCAGAACATCGAGTTCCTGTACCCGTTTGTGCCCTATCACGACAAGACCGAGCTCAAGCGCCGCCTGTATCAGGTGCTCGCCGTCGACCGTGTGGCCGATGCCGAGGCTGGTCGCGGCCGCGTGCGTGGTCCCAAGATCACGCGCTCCGAGGTCGATGCTGCCGTTAACGCCGCTTACGAGGCCGACGCGCGTTTCCACGAGGATATCCAGACCATGGGCGAGGAGGCTCTTAAGTGGGTCGAGGACCACGGCGGTCACGGCATCGTGCTCGCCGGTCGTCCCTACCATAACGACCCCGAGATCAACCATGCCCTGCCCGAGCTTATCTCGAGCTTTGGCTTTGCGGTCTTTACCGAGGATTCGCTCGCGCATCTGGTAAAGCCCGAGCGTCCGATTCGCGTGGTCGACCAGTGGATGTACCACAGCCGCCTGTACGCCGTCGCCCGTTTTGTGACGATGCGCAACGACCTGGACCTGATCCAGCTCAACTCTTTCGGCTGCGGCCTCGATGCCCTGACCACCGACCAAGTGCAGGAGATTCTGGAAGCCAGCGGCAAGATCTACACCGTGCTCAAGATCGACGAGGTGTCCAACCTGGGCGCCGCGCGCATCCGCATCCGCTCGCTCATGGCCGCGCTTAAGGACCAGGAGGCCGAGCGCCTGGCCGAGGCCACGGCCGCGGGCGAGGCCTACGAGCAGGGCGATGCCGCGCCGGTGGCACCCTCCACGGATGCCCCCGCGTTCGCGAGCCGCAAGTACACGTTTGAGGCGCAGCGCGAGAGTGCTTCGACCGCGTGGCCCAAGGTGCCCTTTACCGAGCAGATGCGCGACGAGGGCTACACCATCCTGTGCCCGCAGATGGCGCCGATCCACTTTGACCTGGTCAAAGAGGTGTTCCGCGGTGCCGGCTACAACTTGGAGCTGCTGCCCTCGACCGATCATGACGCCGTCGAGGCCGGCCTGCGCTATGTGAACAATGACATCTGCTACCCGTCAATTCTGGTGACGGGCCAGATTATGGAGGCCATCGAGAGCGGTCGGTACGACCTCTCCAAGACGGCCGTGGTTATCAGCCAGACCGGCGGTGGCTGCCGTGCCACCAACTACATCGCGCTCATCCGTAAGGCCCTGCGCGAGAGCGGCCACCCCGAGATCCCGGTGATCTCGCTTTCTGCCGTGGCGCTCGGCGAGGACAACCCCGGCTTTAAGGTTACGCCGGCGCTGCTTAAGCAGGCCGTGTATGCGGTGCTCTTTGGCGACGTGATGATGCAGATGCTCTATCGCTGCCGCCCGTACGAGGCAACGCCCGGTGCTGCCAACGCACTCTACGAGGAGTACATGGCGCGCGCCCGCAAGCTGGCGCCTAAGTTCAATCGCCACAACTACACCAAGCTGTGCCGCGAGGCCATCCGCGCGTTCGACACCATGCCGCTCGTGGGCGAGGGCACCAAGCCGCGCGTGGGCGTGGTTGGCGAGATCTTGGTCAAGTTCCACCCCACAGCCAACAACCACGTGGTCGACGTTATCGAGCGCGAGGGCTGCGAGGCAGTGGTGCCGGGCCTGCTCGACTTCTTCCTGTACTCCATGAGCAACGCCGAGCTGCAGAAGGACGAGTTGGGCAGCTCTGCCACGACGCGTGCGGGCATGCAGGCGCTCATCAAGCTCGTGGACTGGATGCGCACGCCGGTGGAGGAGATGCTCGAAAAGTCCCGCCGCTTTGAGGCGCCCGAGCGCATCGGCACCATGGCCGACAAGGCCCGTACGGTGCTTTCGGTGTGTAACAACATGGGCGAGGGTTGGCTGCTCACGGCCGAGATGCTCGACCTGATCGACCATGGCGCGCCCAACATCATCTGCACGCAGCCCTTCGCGTGCCTGCCCAACCACGTGGTGGGCAAGGCCGTCATCAAGGAGCTGCGCCGTCAGCACCCCGAGAGCAACATCGTCGCGGTGGACTACGATCCCGGTGCGTCCGAGGTCAACCAGCTCAACCGCATCAAGCTCATGATCAGCGTGGCCAAGGAGAACATGCGCGCTGGCAAGGGCTTTAAGCTCGAGAAGGTGGCGCCGCTCGCGATGGACGAGGTCACCGGCCAGATGCGTGCCCACGATGGCTGCGTGAGCTGCGGGCCGGCCAGCGAGGAGGCCGTTGCATCGGTCGCCAAGCGTCTGGGACGCGGCATTAAGAAGTAGTTGGCCTGCTTTGGGCTAGATATGAGACAAACGGGTGGTAGCCATACCGGCTACCACCCGTTTTTTGCTGGACATATGTTGCGTAAATGACCTTGCTACAGCCTTCCGTGGACTTGCCCGATTTTTGGGCCGGCTCGGGCTTTGAGGACAAGTTGCTGCAAGCCCAGGGCGATTTTGCGCTCAGCGCGGGCCAGCACAGTGTGACGTATCTGCCGAGTCCTGACACGGCAACGACCGGTCGCTACCAGGTGCTGCTGTACGACAACAACTTTGGTGCGGCAGAAAGCTATCCCAAGTTCGACTGGGGCCAGCTGGGCGCCGCAGTGGTGACCGACTACAGCAAGGGAACGCATTCGTTTGGGCGAATCTTTACGGTGGACGAGATCGCGCGCACCTACGAGCTTGAGGACCAGATCGCCGTGCCGTTCTCGGGCTACGTGAGCAGTGCGCAGCGCGTCGGCGATTCGAATAGTATGCTCG
>URIE01000124.1 GCA_900547805.1 uncultured Collinsella sp. | reverse complement strand
GTCAGGCGGCCCTCCTCCAGCACCTGCAGCAGGATGTTGAAGACGTCGGGGTGCGCCTTCTCGATCTCGTCGAACAGCACGACCGAGTACGGATGACGGCGCACGGCCTTGGTGAGCTGACCGCCCTCGTCGTGGCCGACGTAACCCGGAGGGCTGCCGATCAGCTTGGAGACCTCGAACTCGCTACCGAACTCCGACATGTCGAAGCTGATGAGCGCGTCCTTGCTGCCAAAGAGATACTCGGCGAGCGTCTTGGCGAGCTCGGTCTTACCCGTGCCGGTGGGGCCCAGGAAGATGAAGCTGCCGCCGGGGCGACGCGGGTCCTTGAGCGGCGAGCGGCTGCGGCGCACGGCTTTGGCAACGGCCTCGACAGCCTCGTCCTGACCGATGATGCGGGTCTTGAGTACGCTTTCGGTCTGCAGCAGGCGACGGCTCTCGCTCTCGGTGAGCGAGGAAACCGGCACGCCAGAG
Organism: uncultured Collinsella sp.; assembly: GCA_900547805.1. Taxonomy (GTDB): domain Bacteria; phylum Actinomycetota; class Coriobacteriia; order Coriobacteriales; family Coriobacteriaceae; genus Collinsella. The sequence goes on along the minus strand of URIE01000124.1, from coordinate 4,431 downwards.
GTCACGGACACGATGTCGGCAATCTGACTCACGTCGATGGTGAGCGGGCTGGCGTCGAGCTCGGCGGTCCAGGCGGCCTTGGCCTCGGCGAGCTCAATCTCAGCGGCCTTCTGCTGCTCGGTGATCTCGGCGGCCTTGTTCATGTCGTCGCTCTCGGTGGCCTCCTGCGCGGCGGCCTTGAGCTCCTCTATGCGATGCTCGGCCTCGCGCACCGGCTCGGGCGCACGGTTGGCGGCGATGCGGGCGCGGGCACCGGCCTCGTCGATGAGGTCGATGGCCTTATCGGGCAGGAAGCGATCCTGGATGTAGCGGTTGGAAAGGTTCGCGGCGGCCTCGATAGCACCCTGCGTATAGCGCACATGGTGGTGCTCCTCGTAGCGCGGCTTGAGCGCGGTCAGGATCTTGACCGTGTCCTCGACGCTCGGCTCCTCGACATCGATGGTCTGGAAGCGACGCTCGAAGGCCGGGTCCTTGGTGAGGTACTTGCGGAACTCCTCGGCCGTGGTGGCGCCAATAATCTGGAAGGCACCGCGTGCAAGCACGGGCTTGAGCATAGAGCTCGCATCGATAGAACCCTCGGCAGAACCGGCACCGATGATGGTGTGCATCTCGTCGATAAACAGGATGACGTCGTCGGCTTCGGTCGCCTCCTGGATCACGTTCTTGAGGCGCTCCTCAAACTCACCGCGATACTTGGCACCCGCAACGAGGCCCGGCAGGTCGAGTGTCCAGATATTCTGGTTTATAAGGTTCTCGGGCACGTTGCCGGCGACAATCTGTTGGGCCAGGCCCTCGACGATGGCCGTCTTGCCCACGCCGGGGTCACCCAGGATAAGCGGGTTGTTCTTGGTGCGGCGCGAAAGGATCTCCATCATGCGCTGGACTTCCTTTTCGCGGCCAATCACGGGATCGAGCTCGCCGTCGCGCGCCTTTTGCGTGAGGTTGGTGGCGAACTGCTTGAGCGTGTCGGTGCCGCTTCCCTTTTGCTGAGAGGCATCCGAGCCGCTAAAGAACGGCAGGCCCGCACCGGGACGACCAGCACCGGCACCGGCGAGCGGACGCTTCTTGTCCCGGTCCTTGGCGGTGAGTTTCTCGATAGCCTTTTTGATGGAGGCGGACGACACGCCCAGGCGCATGAGGATGTCCATGGCCATGCCGTTGCCCTCTTCGACGATGCCGATCAGCAAGTGCTCGGTCGAAACGTAGGTCTGGTTGTTCTCGCGTGCCACGCGGAAGGAGCGCTCCATCACGCTGATAACGAGCGGCGTAAAGGCGAGCTTGGCCGCCTCGGTCTCCTCGCTGGGCTCGGGAACCGTGGTCTGGACCTCTTTGAGGGTATCCATGATGTCATCGTAGGAGATATCGAGCGAGCGCAGTGCCTCGGCGGCAATACCCTCGTCCTCCTTAGCGAGCGCGAGCAGCAGGTGCTCGGTGCCCACCTTATTTGAGTGCAGATCGAGCGCCTCTTGCTTGGCCATGGACATGACCTTGCGCGCGCGATCGGTAAAACGGTCTAACATGCTAGTTCCTCTTAGACGAGCTAGTTTTTCAAACGCAAAGCGCCACTCGTGGCGGCGCTTTGGTCTCTTTACCCATATGGAGTATATGTTAACCGCTGGGGCCTTTTCCGCATGCAGCCATACGACAACGTCTACAAAAAAGGAATCGCCGGGTGCGGCGGACGCTCTAGGTTAGAGGCTGTTGCCTAGCAGGCAGGCTCGGCGTCCATGCTCTCGGCAACATCATTGACGGCATCGGCAACGGGAGCGCCAGGCATTCGCACGAGCTCCATATGCTGCTCTTCAAAGACGGTTCCCATGGGGAAGGCGCGGCGGAAGACAAAGCGAGCAACCGGACCAGCCACCAGCAGGCTCCAGGGCAGGGCCATGATAAAGTTGCGCGGGATGTTGACGAACCACATCATCGGCAGCAGCTGCAAATTGGCAAGCGGGCCGCCGGGCATATGGAACAGGCCTTCGCACGCGCCGTAGAGCGACATGATGATAACCATGGGAACAACCATGCAGGAGCTGACGGCGAGCGTCATGGCAAGCGGCGAGCTCTTGCCCGGCGTGACCAGGAATTTAAAGGCGAAGCCCTTAGCAAGGGGGCTGGCAACAAACCAGTCGCAGCACATGGCAAAAACGTAGGCAACGGGGAAGCCGAGCCACGCGGCGGCAACAACCTCGCCGTTGATGGCCCCATGCTGCAGGGCAACGTTGTAGATGCTCATCCAGAGCACCATGCAAAAGCACATGATAAAGGTGAACAGCAGGCTCTCTCGTTTGTTGATAGGCATAAAGGGCATGGTCCTTTCTGTGTTACGCCGCGGCACCACGCAACAAAAACGGGCGGGCGAGATGGAGCTGTTGGGACTTCATCTCGCCCGCCCGCGGTACGTGCGTCTGCGACTACTTATGTGGTGAAACCAGCCTAGCACGAAAAGCACGTGCTTCGTAAGCGTTGAGTTTATGAAGATGCAGGGCACTAATAATCCCCCGACCCCATATGTTGCGGTGGAATACGGACTGTTTTGACCCTTTAAGCAGCAATTCAGTCCCTATTTCACCGCAACTCATTTGGTGCAAAGTAATCTGCCCCCCTTGCACCAATTAGCTGGTGTGGCGCCAGCGAGGGTCGGTGAGCGTACGTGCCACACCCAGACCAACGGGCAAAAACGCCACGATGAGCACTGCACGCACAAACCAACCGAGCATATTGACCGTATCGAAGGTGCACATGTAATACATCGAGCGATACAGATACAAACCCGGCACCATAATGACAATCGATGGCACCGTGAGGGCGATGCGTGGGTAGGTGAGCTTGATTTCGGCTAAGCTCGCAAGCAGCCCCGAAACCAACGCGCCGATAAACGCAGCCGCCTCGGGAGGCATACCCGCACTCAGGCCCAGGAAGGGAAACAACGTCGGCGCATCGACGAGCGTAAGGCGCAAGGTGTTAGACACGGCGCCGATGAGCCCAGCCGCCGCTGCCATCTTTACCGGACTGTTGAACATAACCGAAAATCCAAATACGCCGATAAAGCTCATCAATATGCGCAAGAGCGTAAGAGCCAAAGGTGAGAGGCCGAGCGGGGCGAAGTCATCCGGCGCCAAGCCAACACACTCGGCAACCATCCAGCCTACGAGGGTCGCCATCACAATAATCGACACAGCATACGAAAGACGCTCAATGCCGCTCCGCATATCGAGCTTAGCGATGTCGAGGCCTGCCGTAATGAGGGGAAAGCCGGGAATCACAAAGAGCATGGCGCCGATATAGCCTTCTTGGTGCGACATTGCCCCCGGTACGATCTGGCCAAGGCCGAGCAATGCCAGCAGATACGAAACGCAAGCGAGCGCAACACCAGTCGTCAGCGCGCTAAACTGGCCAAGACCCTGCTTGAGAATATGGGAGCGAGCAAAGTTGCCGACACCAGCGCCTACGAATGCGCAGGCCATCTCGATAGGGCCGCCGCCGAGCAAAAAGACGAAGGCGCCGCAAGCACAGGCTGCCGCAAGGCCCTGTTGCCAGGGAGAGTAATCGGGCTTTGAGCTCTCAACGGTCCTGAGCATCTCGTGATACTCGTGCACGGTAAACCGGCGCCCATACGTCTCGATTTCCTTTAAGAAACTCTCCATCATCCAAATGCGATGGGTATTGACTCCCGTTGTGGGCAGGCTGACAACCTCGTTAAAGCAGTGGCCGCCTTCGATGCAGGTGCACTCAAACGACAGGAGACTCAGGTCGACGTGAATCGTGACGCCGAGTACGGCAGCAACACGATTCATGGTATCGCGCACGCGCCAGGCACCTGTTCCGCTTGCAAGCATAAGCATGCCGGTGCGGCAGATGATGGATGACTTATCGGTGAGCGGCGCATCGACGGCAAGCTCATCGCCTGCCGTCACGATCTGGTGCCAATCAGTTTTCATATGGAGCGCGCCGGCACGAACGCCGTGGTGCATGGGGGCTCTCGAAAGCAGCGGGTCAAGGCGCGAAGACTGTGGGGGCTCCGTTGATTCGTCCTCAACCTCATCAGTCTCTTCATCGACCAGATCAAAGGAATCAAGCGGCGCTGGCTCGCGACGGTCGATCAGCTCCTCGTCCTCATCATCAAAGTAATTGAACTGATCGAGCATGTCCTCTTCGATTGCGCGCTCGCTCGCATCGTCCATACAGGGGCTCCCTTCCTACCGACTAACCCCCATCCTAGACAGCAACGTCTAAAGGAAACATAAAAGAGACGGCTGCCATGCGAGCCATGTGCTCAATAGCCGTTGGGTAGTCGTTTAAGAACGTCCCCAATGACTACATCGATGTTCTAAGTGTCAACCAAGTCAACGCCGCAGGTAGAGGACGGACAGCGAGCGCCGTCCAGAGCGAACAAGTTGGCATGAAAAAGGCAAGGCATAGACCTTCTGGTCA
>URIE01000123.1 GCA_900547805.1 uncultured Collinsella sp. | reverse complement strand
CAATAGCAGCAATTGTACTCCTGTTGCTCGGGACCCCTTTCGTTTTACTGTTCGGTTAACGCTGCGGATCGTTTTGGAAGGCTTGCGAGCATGGTAGTCCCGTTCTCGGAACTTGTTTCGACCTCCACAGCGCCACCGTGAAGCGCTGCAATCTCCCAAACGAGCGCTAGTCCGAGTCCTGCGCCGCCGTATGCCCTGCTGCGGGATTTATCCAGGCGAAAGAACGGTTGGAAGATGCTCTCGCGGTACTGCTTGGGTATTCCCGGGCCCTGGTCCTCGACTCGCAGGAACACGTGGCTGTCGTTGTCGCAGATGGAGACGTTGACAGTCGAGCCGGTGCGGCTGTAACGGATGGCATTTTCGACCAGGTTAAACACCAGCCGATAGAGGAGCGTGTCGCTTCCGATTACTAAAGCGTCTCCAGCACAATTGAGGGCTATGCCCTTATTTTCGGCAAGTGGCGCAAGGTCGGCGAGGACCTCTTCGGACAAGGGACCAAGTTCCACATCGTCCTCGCAAGGGACGCTGCGGAGCTCACTCATCTCGAGCAATACCTTGGCCATTCGAGACATGCGCTCGGTTTGTTCTTGTAGCAGGCCGAGCAGCTCGGCTGTTTCGGGTTGCAAACCGGAGTGTTCGGAGATGAATAGTTCAATCTGTGCTTGCATAAGGGCGAGCGGGGTGCGCAGCTCGTGTGCGGCGTTGCCGGTAAACTGACGCTGTGCAGAGAATCCTTCGCCAAGACGGGCGATCATGTCGTTGAAAGAGGCGCTGCATCGTTGTAGCTCGGTGGGCACATCTTCACTGAGTCTGATTTCGCTTAGGTTGTCAGGTTGCACACGCTCAACCTGGGCTGCAAAAGCCCGTAGCGGTTTGAGTGCACGGCCGCTCACAAAGTATGCCAGCGCGCCGCCAAGGAGTGTGACTCCAGCCGTGATGTACCAGGCTGTCGTGCCAAAAGACTCCTGTGCGTCGTTTACGACGATTGTGACCTCGTCATCGAGGCTCCCCTTCGTTGGGTCAAACGCCTGAGGTGCATCTACGCCGGCTGCGCTAAGGGCCGAGATGTCGTTGCCGATAGCATCCATGTAGCGCATGCCCGTATAGCCGACCAGGCAGTTCGTCAGCACGCATGCCGCACACGTGAGCAGTGCCGTCATAATCGTTATGCGCCATTGCAGCGAAAGCCCTTTCATTCTCCATCCTCCATAACGTAGCCCTCTCCAATCCGATTGCGAATCGGGTCGTATCCCAAAGCGCTGCGTAGCTTTTTGCGGAGCGATGAGATGTGAACGCGGGTTGCGTTGCTAAAGCTGTTCACGGTGCTATCCCAAACGTGCTCTATAAGCTCCTCTTGGCTTACCGGTCGCCCCTGATTAAGCATCAGGTATTCCAAGATTCCCGTTTCCTTGCGCGTAAGAGATAAGGCCTCGCTGTCCGCGGAAGCGATGCGCGCCTTGGTGTCAAAGCGGAGCTTTCCGCAGGTTAAAACTATGTCGCTTTGTGTAAAGCGTCTGAGGGTAAGGCTGCGGATCCTTGCCGCAAGTTCGTCCAGATGAAACGGCTTGGTGAGGTAATCGTTGGCGCCGGCATCGAGTCCGGCGACTTTATCGGATACTTCGCCGCGTGCGGACAGAATCAGTACCTTAGTCTCGCAGTCAGTTTTCCTAAGTTCCCTGAGTACGGTCATGCCGTCGATACGGGGAAGGTTGAGGTCGAGTACCACGAGGTCGAAGGTCTCAACGTCCAGTAGGTCGAGCGCCTCCTGTCCGTCGTGACAGCAGTCGACGCTGTACGCCAAGTTTCGCAAGCTGCGCGCGATTGCGTCACACAGCGCCCGCTCGTCCTCGACGATCAAAATACGCATAACAGTCTCCTTGCACATTTCAAATCGCGCTTAACACGGATTTTATAGCCGATATGGTCCAATGGTCGCGTAACGAAAGGAGTGGTCAGGTTGTTCAAAGCGGTAAAACCCGTGGTACAGGTCGCTTTGTTGATCGTCGGAATTGCCATGGTGTGCTTTGGCGTTATGCGTGGCGAGGCGGATGCCGTGCTGGCCAAAGCGATTAGGCTGTGCTTGGAGTGTATCGGAATTGGATAAAAGAGAAAACACTGCGTCGCATGTTTTGGCCCGATTTCGCGGATTCATTCAGGCGGCGGCGACGCTGGTCACCAATATTCACCTGCCAAACTTTGCCAAAGGCGGCATCTATCAGGGCGCGGGAAAAACAGTCTGCGTACCTGGACTTAACTGCTATTCGTGCCCCGCGGCATCGGGTGCGTGCCCCATCGGGTCGTTCCAGTCGGTGGTAGGTTCATCCAAGTTCAACTTTTCTTACTATGTTACCGGTACGCTCATTTTGCTCGGCGTGCTGCTGGGACGCTTTGTATGCGGCTTTCTATGCCCGTTTGGCTGGCTGCAGGAGCTGCTTCATAAGATTCCCGGCAAAAAGTTCTCCACGAAAAAGCTCAAGCCGCTCACGTACATCAAGTACGTCGTGCTGCTGTTTGCCGTGGTGCTGCTGCCCGTCTTGGTGGTTAACGACGTGGGCATGGGCGACCCGTTCTTTTGTAAGTACATCTGTCCGCAGGGCGTACTCGAGGGCGCCATTCCACTGGCCATTGCCAACGCGGGCATTCGATCTGCGTTGGGACATCTCTTTACTTGGAAACTTGCCGTTCTCATTGCCGTGGTAGTGCTGAGTGTTTTGTTCTACCGCCCCTTCTGCAAATGGATTTGCCCACTCGGCGCATTCTATGCGCTCATGAATAGGGTGTCCTTGTTGGGGATTCAGGTTGACGCGTGCAAATGTGTCTCGTGCGGCAAGTGTTCAAGGGTTTGTCAGATGGACGTTGATGTGGTCCGCGCGCCCAATCATGCCGAATGTATCCGGTGCGGAAAGTGCATCGGGGCCTGTCCCGTCGATGCCATCAGCTATCGCAATGGCCTGGGTGTGTCGGCGGAAAAGCTCCCTCTGCCGCCGATAAAAAGTAAAACAAGCTTCGACAAAACGGAGGAATGACCATGAAGCTTTCTAAGATTGCGGCCCTGTTTATGGTGCCGGTATTGGCCTTGTGTCTTGTGGCATGTTCGGCGCCCGGTGGCAATGCGAGCGAATCTGCGAGCTCCGATCCTAAGATCGCAGAACTCACTGCGCAGAAGCCGGCCAATGCCGACGAGGCCGCCGAGTTGTATGCAAAACTCATGCAGAAGGAGAACGATATCTTTTCGAGTGATAACGCACTGTGGGAAAAGGTATTCAATGCGGCAAATAAAGACTCGGCAATGATTGAGGACGGCAGCAATTACGGCGATTTCCTGCTCAAGACCATCGACGGCGCCAAGGATGAGTTTACGGCGGATGAGCTTAAGACGCTCAAGGCCGGTGCACAGCAGATCAAGGAGATCGAGGACAAGCTCGAGAGCTTGGAGAAGGAGTTCCCCGGCTGTGGAAGCACGCCGAGCGCAGGCGAGAGCGTCGACGCTTCGACCGCTGGCATGACGGCTGGTGCCAATGCTTCGAACGAGGCGACGAAGTTCCCCGGCTTTACGGGCAAGGACCTGGATGGCAACGACGTGAACAGCGACGAGCTGTTCTCTAAGAACAAGGTCACCGTCATGAACTTCTGGTTCACTACTTGCAAGCCGTGCGTGGGCGAGCTGGGCGATCTAGAGAAACTGAATCAGGAGCTTGCCAAGAAGGGCGGCCAGGTCGTGGGCGTCAATTCCTTTACGCTCGATGGCAACAAGGGCGAGATTGCAGATGCCAAGGACGTGCTGAGCAAGAAGGGCGTGACGTATAAGAACATCTGGTTCAAGTCGGATAGCGAGGCCGGTAAGTTCACGTCAAATTTGTTCTCGTTCCCGACAACGTATGTCATCGACCAGAATGGCAACATCGTGGGGGATCCAATCGTGGGAGCCATCAGCTCCGCCGAGCAGCGCGCAGCACTCGACAAGCTTATCGATCAGGCGATTGCGAATAGCGAGCAATAAAGGCTGAGTACACGTCAATTAATGCGACAAAGGAACAGTCCCTTTGTCGCATTGTCGATGTTGTGTGCGGGACGGTGCGCTGTGTGGCGTGCCGTCCCGTTCGTTTTTGCCCGGTTCGTTACATTCCTCACTGGTGTCGGCAAAAAATGGGAATAGAGTAGGACAAACGCGTCGAATACGAACGGCGGGGAAGAGCGGGCGAGTGCGCCTGCGCGGGAGAGGTTGCCGTCCATGCTGGAGCTCAAAGATATTTGCAAAAGGTACGTCACGCAGTCGTTTACGCAGGTGGCGCTCGATAGCGTGAGCTTGGCCTTTCGCGATAACGAGTTCGTGGCCATTCTGGGCCCTTCGGGTTCGGGCAAAACTACGATGCTCAACGTCATTGGCGGGCTTGATCATTTTGACTCGGGCGACCTTCTGATCGATGGCATTTCGACCAAGGACTTCCGCGACCGCGACTGGGACGCCTACCGCAATAACCGCATCGGTTTTGTGTTCCAGAGCTATAACCTCATTCCGCATCAGACCATCTTGGAAAACGTGGAGCTGGCGCTTACTCTTACGGGTGTGGGTCATGCCGAGCGCCGGCAGCGTGCGCGCGAGGCGCTCGAGTCGGTCGGTCTGGGCGAGCATGTGAACAAACGCCCGAGCCAGCTTTCGGGCGGACAGATGCAGCGCGTAGCTATTGCCCGCGCCCTAATCAACGATCCCGAGATCGTGTTGGCAGACGAGCCGACCGGCGCCCTGGACTCAACGACGTCTGTGCAGGTCATGGACTTGCTCAAGGAGGTTGCGCGCGACCGCCTGGTCATCATGGTCACGCACAATCCCGAGCTGGCGTACCAATACGCCACGCGCATCGTCAACCTGGCGGACGGCAAAATCACCGACGATTCCGATCCCTTTGACGCCGCTGGGGCTGCGCGTCGCGAAGCCAAGCCCACACGCAAAAC
>URIE01000122.1 GCA_900547805.1 uncultured Collinsella sp. | reverse complement strand
GGGCATGGCCAAAAGGCCTATGCCCTCCTCTTTCACGTCACCTTGCTCGCTCTGGTGGGCTTTCGCTGACTTTTGCTCCACCTGCGATGTTGCCGTTGTTGGTGTAATGGGGCGATGCAATGGGGTCAGGTTAGTTTGCACCAAATATGTCCGATAAGAGGTTTGACGGATGTTTGGTTGGTGCCTGTTGATGGTCTGGGTATCGGGGAGGGCGGGCTCCGTTATAATCGCCTAGAACATTAAATGGAAACGGGACGGGAGCCATATATGCGCCAGGGTTTCGACAACGCGAAGTATATCGAGCTGCAGGCCGCTCATATTAAGGAGCGCATCTCGCAGTTTGGCGGCAAGCTGTATTTGGAGTTTGGCGGCAAGCTGTTTGACGACTATCACGCGAGCCGCGTGCTGCCGGGTTTTGAGCCGGATAGCAAGTTCCGCATGCTCAAGAGCATCGCCGACGATGTCGAGGTTATCATCGCGATCAACGCGAACCACATCGAGAAAAACAAGGCTCGCGGTGACCTTGGCATTACCTATGACGAGGATGTGCTGCGCCTGGTTGACTTGTTCCGCGGCAACGGCTTTGCCGTCGCGGCTGTGGTCATCACCCAGTACGCCGGCCAGCCTGCTGCCGATGTGTTCCGCAACCGCCTGAACGCGCTCGGCATTCCTGCCAAGCTGCACTATCCCATCGAGGGCTACCCGCACGATGTCGATCTGATCGTGTCCGATGATGGCTACGGCAAGAACGAGTTTGTTGAGACCACCCGACCGCTCGTCGTGGTCACTGCCCCCGGTCCTGGCTCGGGCAAGCTTGCCACCTGCCTGTCTCAGCTCTATCACGAGCACAAGCATGGCACGGCCGCCGGCTATGCCAAATTCGAGACCTTCCCGGTTTGGAATCTGCCCCTTACGCATCCGGTCAACATTGCCTACGAGGCCGCCACGGCAGACCTCGATGACGCCAACATCATCGACTCCTTCCACCTTGAGGCCTACAACAAGACCACGGTCAACTACAACCGCGACGTCGAGGCCTTCCCGGTAGTCCGTGCCCTGATGGAAAAGATCCTGGGCAAGAGCCCCTACCAGAGCCCTACGGACATGGGCGTCAATATGGTCGGCTTTGCCATCACCGATGACGATGCCTGCCGCGACGCTTCCAAGATGGAGATCGTCCGCCGCTACTTTACCGCGGTCGAAAATGTGCGCCGTACCGGCGTGGGCGATGAGCAAGTCGACCGTCTCAAGATTATTATGAAGAAAGCCGGCATCGATAAGAACTACTCACCGGCGCGCTCGGCGGCCCTCACCAGGGAGCAGCTGACGGGTGGTCCCGTGGGTGCCATGGTCATGCCCGATGGCTCCGTGGTGACCGGTAAGACCTCCACGCGCCTGGGCGCCGCAAGTTCGCTCATTATGAACGCCCTCAAGCATGTCTCGGGCGTCGACCTTGAGCTCGAGGTCATTAGCGATGAGGCGATCGAGCCCATCAGCAAGCTCAAGACGCATTTCCTGGGCAGCAAAAACCCGCGCCTCCACACCGACGAGACGCTTATGGCGCTGTCGATCACCTCGGCCACGAGTGAGACGGCCGCTCGCGTCCTTTCGGGCCTGGAGCAGCTGCGCGGTTGCGATGCCTTCTTTAGCGTGATCATCTCGCCGACGGACGAGACGGTACTGCGCAAACTGGGTATCAACGTGTGCTGCGAGCCCAAGTTTGAGCGCCGCGGTTTCTTCCATCGCTAAGTTTGAAGCACCGCGGTAATTGCATTGCATTTTGGCCGTATCGGGTTAGCGCCCGGTACGGCTTTTTGATCAATAAAGCGCCTATTTCGGCGAAAAATAGCCGTTTACCTGCCTAGAAACAATTTGAGCGGTATACAATAACCGTAACTGTTTCATCCTTAGCGGGATGCCGCATGATGGATATTACCTGCCATCGTGAGGTGTGTCGGTCGCGCACGGCGCGTTAGATGCTCGTGCTCGGTTTGAGGAGGCTGCTATGGCGGGCAAGGGTCGTGCGAGTGTCAACGATATGAAGCGTGTCGAGGTGCTGGTGTTGATGGAGATCGACCAGCAAACCGAAGACAATGGCGGGCCGTATGGTTTCTCGCGCAAAACGCTTGCCGAGCGCGTGGGGGTTTCGCCGTATCGTGCCCGCGCCGCAATCGATCGCTTGGATTCCGAAGGCATGATTGATGTCGTCTCGCGTTATAGCGACGACGGCGGTCAGCTTGCAAATGGTATTTGCCTCACCGAACGTGGCGAGTGGTATCTTGAGGGCGTCCGTACCGGCATGCTCGTTCAAGAAATGCTTGAGGACGAGGCTGCTGATCGATAGCAGCATGTAACCCTTGCCATAACGACGCCGCCTGGGAAACCGGGCGGCGTTTTGTTTCAAGATTGAGAAATGCAATCGCACGCGAGAAAAATTGCGAACGGTCCGCGGCGCGAGTATTACAATGAAGACCCGTAAGATGTGTATGGACAACTTCTACGGGAAGCGCAGGTAACTCAATATGACCAAGCATGTGTTCGTAACCGGTGGCGTGGTTTCGTCCCTAGGCAAGGGTATTACCGCGGCCTCATTGGGCCGTCTGCTCAAGTCACGCGGCTACAAGGTAACGATGCAAAAGGCCGACCCGTATCTGAACGTCGACCCCGGTACCATGAGCCCCTTCCAGCATGGTGAGGTCTTCGTTACCGAGGATGGTTACGAGTCCGACCTGGACCTGGGTCATTACGAGCGCTTTATTGATGAGAACCTGACCCGCGATTCCAACTTTACGACCGGTGCCATCTACAAAAGCCTAATCGCCCGTGAGCGTCGCGGCGACTTTTTGGGCGGTACCGTTCAGGTGATTCCCCACGTCACCAATGCCATTAAGGACAAGTTCCGCCGCATCGAGGAGCAGACCGGCTCCGATGTAGTCATCACCGAGCTGGGCGGCACGATCGGCGACATCGAGTCCCAACCGTTTGTCGAGGCCATCCGCCAGTACCGCAAGGAGGCCGGCCCCGAGAACGTCTGCTACATCCACGTGTCGCTCGTTCCCTATATCGCCGCCGCCCACGAGGTCAAGACTAAGCCGACGCAGCACTCCGTCAAGGAGCTCCGCAGCTTTGGCATCCAGCCCGATATCATCGTGCTGCGCTCCGACCACCATATCGATGACGCTATCCGCGGAAAGATCGCAAGCTTCTGCGACGTCGACACCGATTGCGTCTTTACCAACGAGGATTGCGCGAGCATTTACGATGTTCCGCAGCTGCTTGCCGAGCAGGACTTTGACCTGCGCATTTGCGAGCGCCTGGGTCTGGATCCGCGTGAGCGCGACATGAGCGAGTGGAACGAGTTCCTGCGCAAACAGAATCACGCCAACCATCACGCCGACAAGGTGAAGATCGCCGTCGTGGGTAAGTACACGCAGCTGCCCGATGCGTACCTGTCGGTTATCGAGGCCCTGCACCATGCGGGCGTCTTCTACGATCGCCATGTGGACGTTCAGCTAGTCGACGGCGAGAGCCTCGACGAGCAGAATGTCTCCGAGGTTCTGGGCGACGCCTCGGGCATCCTGGTCCCCGGCGGCTTTGGCAAGCGCGCCCTGGAGGGCAAGATCCTCGCGGCCGAGTTTGCCCGTGAGCACAAGATTCCGTATCTGGGCATTTGCCTGGGTATGCAGGTGGCCGTGTGCGAGTTCGCCCGCAACGTCGTCGGCCTTGCCGGCGCCAGCTCCTCCGAGTTCGATCCGGACGGCCCGTTTAGCGTCATCGATCTGATGAGCTCGCAGGAGGACGTGACCGAGAAGGGCGGCACCATGCGCCTGGGCGCCTATCCGTGCAAGCTCGCCGCCGATACCCTTGCTCGCGAGGCATATGGCGAGGAACTCGTCTACGAACGTCACCGTCATCGCTTTGAGTTCAACAACGCCTTCCGTGACCAGCTCGAGGACGCCGGCTTGGTTATCTCGGGTCTGTCGCCCGACGAGCGCCTGGTCGAGATGGTCGAGCTGCCGCGCGACGTGCATCCGTGGTATGTGGCAACCCAGGCTCATCCCGAGTTCAAGAGCCGCCCGACCAACCCGCAGCCGCTGTTCCGCGAGTTCGTGCGCGCTTCGATCGGCCAGCACGAGGGTGTCGACCGTCTGCAGGTGACGCCCATGAACCTCGCTACGGACTAAGGGTGCCGGCGAACAAAGAACATACCGAAGCTACTCCCTCGTCGCTCGCCGTGGCGGCGGGGGAGTATCTCGATTACCTCGCGGTCGAGCGGGGTTTGGCGCGCAACACGATTGCGGCCTATCGTCGTGACCTGACGACGTACTGCGCCTATCTGGAGCGGGCGGGTATTGTGTCTTTTGAAGATGTGAGCCGTCAGGTCGTGGAGGGCTTTGTCGCCGACCGTCGCGATGGGGGCTATTCCGATGCCTCGGTGGAGCGTGCGCTTGCGGCCGTGAAGGGCCTGCATGCCTTTTTGGTGCGCGATGGGGCCGTGGCCCAAAACCCGACGGCGGCGTTGCGCCTGCCTAAAAAGGCTGAGCGTTTGCCGGAGTATCTATCGGTGGAGGATGTCTCGGCGCTGCTCGATCAAGACTTTCCCGAGGGCGAGATGGGACTGCGCGACCATGCCATCTTGGAAGTGCTCTACGGATGCGGTTTGCGTGTGAGTGAGCTGGTTGGGCTCGATGTGGGCGATATCCATATTGACGATGGCTTTGTACTCGTTCGCGGTAAGGGCTCAAAGGAACGCCTGTCCCCACTGGTGGGAAGCGCGGCGCGAGCTCTGGCGCTTTATGTAACTGACGGGCGCTCTCTCCTGGCCGCGCATGCTCACGGGACGGAGACCTCGGCGGTCTTTTTAAATAAGAACGGACGTCGCCTGTCGCGCCAGGCCGTGCATGCGATATGCGAGCGGTATGGGCGCCAGGTGGGGCTGGTTGGGCTCCATCCCCACACCCTGCGCCACTCCTTTGCCACCCACATGCTCGCGGGCGGTGCCGACCTGCGTGTGCTGCAGGAGATTTTGGGCCATGCCGATATTTCGACCACGCAGGTCTACACGCATGTCGATCGCACGCAACTGACC
>URIE01000121.1 GCA_900547805.1 uncultured Collinsella sp. | reverse complement strand
TCTCGAGACCGCGCGTCATGCCGGCGATGCGGCCCATCTGCCATACGGCGGTGGAGAGCGGAACCTCCTGCGGCACGACCTTGCGCGCCTCGCTCGTATGCACCTCGTAGGGCGGAATCACGGTAATAAAACGCAGGCGATCGCTCACCTCGTAGCGCAGGCACTGGGGGAGCGAATCGGTCGGCGTAAAGGAGCAGACGGCGCCGCCCAGGATAGCGGGGGCGACGTTATCGGGATGCCCTTCGACCTCGGTGGCAATGCGGACGAGTTCGGCGCGGTCGACGGTGTGGCCCGTCAGCGCGGCGGCGGCCATAATGCCAGCGACAACGCAGGTGGAGCTGGAACCCAGGCCACGAGCGACGGGAACGTCAGTCTGAATGTCGATGGCGACGGGGAAGGCCGGCTCGCCCCATGCGGCCAGCGCATCCACAAAGCTTACGTAGACTAGGTTGTTCTCGTTTTGGAACTCCTCGGGGCAGCCCGTGATGGTGAGCTTGTCGGCGCGCTCGAAGGTGAAGTGCGAGTAGAGGCTGACGGCCATGCCGAGGGTGTCGTAGCCAATGCCCAAGTTGGCGCTTGTTGCTGGGACGGTGATCTTGATCATGGGAATCTCCTGGGCGGTCTGCCTGTTTAGTTCGCTGCTCGGGCAGTCCTGGCTCGCTCGGAAAGCGCATTAAGTGCTTTCCGGCTCGTGCGGAACTCGCGACGAACTAAACAGGCAGACCCGCATGTCAGCTCGTCATTATCCCGGTGAGTATCTGATAAAAGAAGGTGCGCCGGCTTTCGCCGGCGCCTAGTAAGGGTTTAGTTGGTAGCCATCTTTTTTGCAGCCTGCTCTACGTAGTTGGCCATGTCGGCTACGTCGCAGACGTCTTCGAAGCGGACGGGCTTGGACTCGAGCTCGGCGAGCTGGACCGGGGCAACCGTGTTGGTTGCCTGCTCGAGCACGCGCATAGCCTCAAAGTCGTCCTCGGGAACGTCGAGTCCCAGGGCGTCGCAGCAGGCGCGCGGGAACTTGTAGGGGCTGGCGGTCGAAAGCAGCACGCGGGCCTTGGCGCCCTCGGCGGGAGCGACCTGCTCAAAGACGTGATAGCCGCAAGCGGTGTGCGGGTCAATCACGTAGCCGTTCGCATCCCAGCAGCTCTTGATGGCAGTGCGGATCTCGTCCTCGCTGGCCCAGCCGCAGCCAAACACGCTCTGGATCTTGGCCAGCAGCTCGGCGGGCACCTCGTAGCGGCCGGTCTGGGCAAGCTGCTCCATAAGGCCGGCAACAAGCTCGCAGTCGCCATCGGACAGGAAGTACAGCATGCGCTCCAGGTTGGAGCTGATAAGGATGTCCATCGACGGCGAGATGGTCGTGAAGAACGGGCGGTTACGGTCGTAAACGCCGGTGGTCAGGAAGTCAGCGAGCACGTTGTTCTTGTCGCTCGCCACGACGAGCTTGGCGACGGGCAGACCCATGCGCTTGGCGTAGTAGCCGGCCAAGATATCGCCAAAGTTGCCGGTGGGCACGCAGAACTCTACGGCGTCGCCAGCCTCGATAGCGCCGGCGCGCAGCAGCTGCGCATAGGCGGCAAAGTAGTAGACGACCTGCGGTACCAGACGGCCGACGTTGATGGAGTTGGCACTCGAAAGCACCGTGCCTGCGGCCTCCAGACGCTCGGCAAGCTCCTTATCGGCAAAGATGCGCTTGACGGCGCTCTGGGCGTCGTCAAAGTTGCCGCGGATGCCGCAGACGGCGACGTTGTCGCCCTCCTGCGTGGACATCTGCAGGTTCTGGACGCGGCTGACCTTGCCCTCGGGATAAAAGACGGTGATGCCCGTGCCCGGGGCGTCGGCAAAGCCGGCGAGTGCTGCCTTGCCCGTGTCGCCCGACGTGGCGGTGACGATCATGATGCGCTCGGCGCCGCCGTCCTTGGCAGAGGTGCGGGCCATCAGACGGGGAAGCATCTGCAGGGCGACGTCCTTGAAGGCGCTCGTGGGGCCGCCAAAGAGCTCCATCACATAGGTCTGAGGGGCGTCGGTGCCCGGTGCTGCGTCGAGCTTGACGAGCGGCGTGACCTCTTCACTCGCGAACGTGCCGCGGTATGCCTCGTCGACACACGCCGAAATTTCTTCGGCTGTGTAATCATTCAGTAACATTCCCAACACATCTTGAGCGATTTCAAAGTACGATTTATCTGCAAGCGAGCTGATATCGAGTTGCTGGGTGCCCAGCTCGTCCGAGACAAACAAACCCCCGTCGGGAGCGATGCCGGTACGGATTGCCACCTTACTTGAGCACGATAAAGTGCGTCCTCGTGTACTATGATAAGTTCCCATATAACACTGCTCCTCGGATGCCTTGGTCCCAATCGGTGAAACCATGGTATCAGAGCGCGCAAAACAGGTTTGCAGAGGCTTTTAGAAAGGTAACCTCAAGCCCATGATTAAGATTGCCAAGTTTGGCGGCTCGTCGGTCGCCGACGCCGAACACTTTAAGAAGATCAAGGCCATCGTCGATGCCGACCCTGCCCGCCGTTTTGTGGTGGTTTCTGCCTGCGGTCGCCGCTTTAAGGGCGATACCAAGGTGACCGACCTGCTCTACTTGGTTAACGCACACGTTAAGTACCACGTGTCGTGCGAGGAGCTGCTCGAGGACATTGGCCAGCGCTATTTTGATATCGCTGACGAGCTGGAGCTCACCTATCCCATCCGCGAGGAGTTCGCGGCCTTTGCCGAGCGCGCCCGTTCCGGTGGCTACTCCACCGAGGAACTCGTGAGCCGCGGCGAGTACTTTACCGCCCGTCTGATGGCCGAGTACCTGGGCCTGCCGTTCCTGGATGCCGCGACGGTCGTGGCGTTCCATCATGACGGTTCGCTCAGCATGAATCGCACCTCCGAGCTGGTGCAGGAGTACGGCCAGCAGGGCGGCTTTGTCATGCCCGGCTTCTATGGTGCAACCCGTGAGGGCCAGATCAAGCTGCTCGACCGTGGCGGCGGAGACATTTCCGGCGCCATTCTGGCCAAGTGCTTGGGCGCCGACCTGTACGAGAACTGGACCGACGTTTCGGGCTTCTATTCTGCCGATCCGCGTATTGTTCCCGAGGCTCAGCCCATTGCGCGCGTTACCTACGAGGAGCTGCGCGAGCTTTCGTACATGGGCGCGAGCGTTCTGCACGAGGAGGCCGTGTTCCCCGTGCGCGAGGCGGGTATTCCGCTGGTCATCAAGAACACCAATGCGCCGCAGGACCCCGGCACCATCATTAGCGAGACGGCCGACGAGGGTGAGGCGGAGCCTATCATTACCGGCGTGACCGGCAAGCGCGGCTTTGTCGCCATCAACGTTGCCCGCGACCGCACCAAGCCCCGTGTCGGCTTTATGCGCCGTGCACTTTCGGTGTTCGAACGCTATGACGTTTCCGTCGAGCATATGCCCACCGGCGTCGACCGCTTTGGCGCCGTGGTGCAGGAGCAGGATGTGCACGATTCGCTGTACTCACTCGTGGGTGACATCCAGCAGGAGGTCGAACCGCTCGAGATCGAGGTTGTCGAGGGCTTGGCGCTCATCGCGACCGTCGGTCGTAACCTGCGCGGCCGCGCAGGTATCTCGGGCCACCTGTTTGGCATGCTCGGCCAGGCCGGCGTGAGCGTGCGCATGATTTCACAGAGCTGTGACGAGATCAACATCATCATTGGCGTGGAGGAGAAGGACTTCGATCTGGCGATTCGGACCATTTACCGTGCCTTCTCCGATGAGAACGGCATTGTGAAGGTCTCCGACCTGGAGGCTCCCGCGCCGGTCGATCCTGCCCTGGCCGCGCTCCACAAGTAGCTGCTATCTCGCTAGATTTTTGGGTCATGTCGCAAAAATCTACGGCGGGGCGTTTCGTTTCGGTTTCGTTTCGACGGGGCGGGTTTCGTGCCCGCCCCGTTCTTGTATACACTGGCAACAATAATCAGCCTGCTCGGCGTGCGGGCAAAAGCCAAAACCTTTAAAGGGGGAAGCATGAAACAGTACACGGTTGCTATTTTGGGCGCGACGGGAGCCGTGGGCACCCAGATGCTCGAGTGCCTCAATGAGCAGGAGTTCCCGGTCGGCAAGCTCAAGCTGCTGGCGAGTGCACGCTCCGCGGGCAAGACCGTCGAGTTCCGCGGCGAGCGGATCGTGATTGAAGAGGCTTGCCCCGAGGCCTTCGAGGGCTGCGATATCGTACTCGGCGCCGCCGGCGACGACATCGCCAAGGAGCTGCTGCCCGAGGCCGTCAAGCGCGGTGCCGTCGTGGTCGATAACAGCCATGCCTTCCGCATGGACCCCGAGGTGCCGCTGGTCGTGCCCGAGATCAATGCCGACGATATCAAGTGGCATCACGGCCTTATCGCCAACCCCAACTGCGCGACCATCATCGGCCTGGTTCCCACGTGGCCGCTGCATCAGCTCGCCGGTGTGAAGCGCATGATCGTCTCGACGTATCAGGCGGCTTCGGGTGCCGGCGCTCCCGGTATGGCCGAGCTCGAGGCTCAGCTGGCCGCCCTGGGCCGCGGCGAGGAGATTCCCGAGCCGCGCGCGTTTGCCGCCCAGCTGGCGAGCAACCTGATTCCGCAGATCGGCGGCGTCAAGGAGGAAGGCTTTACCTCCGAGGAGATGAAGCTGCAGAACGAGGGCCGTAAGATCATGCACCTGCCCGAGCTGCGCGTGAACTGCACCTGTGTGCGCGTGCCCGTACTGCGTTCGCACTCCGAGAGCATTACGCTCGAGTTTGAGCGCGACATTACGGTCGAGGAGGCCCGCGCTGCGCTGGCCGCCGCTCCGGGCGTCAAGCTGGTTGACGATATGGGTGCCGAGGATGCGCACGATCGCTTCCCCATGCCGATGGACACCTCCGACCAGGACCTGATCTGGGTCGGCCGTGTGCGTCGCGACATCTCGAACCCCGAGGCCGCGCGCGGCATCACCTTCTGGTGCTGCGGCGACCAAATCCGTAAGGGCGCGGCAACCAACGCCGTCCAGATCGCTAAGCTGCTCTGCGAGTAGCGGTGGACCTGTCCGGCGGGGGCCGAGCTTAGTTTTCAGAACGTCCTCGACCATGTGTGGCGCCTTGTCCTGCTCCTGTCTCTTATACAGATCTCCGAGCCCACGAGACAAGAGGCAATCTCGTATGCCGTCTTCTGCTTGAAAA
>URIE01000120.1 GCA_900547805.1 uncultured Collinsella sp. | reverse complement strand
TGGTCCTTCGCGGCAACCCAGTTGTCGAGCAGCATCTTAAATCGGGCGTTGTCGGGATCTTGCTCGAGCATGGCCTCGTAGCGCTGTTTGACCGCAGGGCCCATCTTACCCTGACACATCGCCCAGCCCGCAAGCTCGGCATCCACGGCCAGATTGGAAGTTACGCGGTCGATAATCTGCTGGTAATAGCTCTGGTCGGCCCCAAAGCCGCAGGTGCCAAACAGGAACACGCGCTTGCCGTGCAAGGCAGAGAGCAACGCCGCGACCGAAGGCGTGCACGCGCCCTTGTCGCACCAAAAACCGACGAGCACCGTGTCGGCCACGCGGGCGCCCTGCGCCTCGAGCGCAACCTGATCTGCATCCGCATCGTCGCTCAACGCCGCGGCATGGACAAACTCGACGCCCGCAGCCTGCAGAGCGCGCTTGATCGCGCCCGAAACCATCCTGGTATTACCGCTCTTGCTGTTAACCACCAAAGAGCACGTCATAGTCACGTTGCCTCGTTTCCCCCAAAACTAAAGCCACTAATGCAATTTATTAGAAGCATATCTTAGTACTAAAACCACAGATGTAAACCAACTTCTGCTGATTGACGGCACAGCTGACATCAATGGATAAAGCCGCCTGAAGCGCAAGTCCCTAAAATCATGCGGGAACCGCGGTACCGTCAGAAAATTCAGGAGGAAATTTGACGGTCCCGTTAATAGATTTGTGACAAGGGCATGACAGGGAGACAGGTCATTCGTCAGGTTTCTGACAGACGATACGAGTGGGACATGAAAATTGGAGCCCCTCCTGCATGCATATCCGCTGGTAAGGCCTGGCCCGGTTTTCGCCATCGCACGCGGCGGCCGAGCACCCATCCAACGCCCAAGTCAAAATACTCAGTACACTGAGTAATTTCACTCAGTGTACTGAGTATTTTCTCAATTTGCTCAGGCTAGTTAAACAGCGTCACCTTATCGAGCAGAAAATCCTCCACGGTGCACGCCCCGGCCGCCGCCCCTCCCACGACGATCCGCTTGGCTCGCGGATACTTTTTTAGGAGCGTCGACATGCCACTCTGGCCGGACTCTCCACCGCTTTTGACCTCGATGGCGCTCAGCGCATCATCCCTTCGCAGCACAAAGTCGACCTCTTTGACGCCTTCACGCCACCACATGACCTCAAAACCCTCTTCCGGCGCGCGCGCAAGCAGTCGTGCACCCACTGCCGATTCCACCAAATGACCCCGCCGCGCCGAATCCTCCAGCCATTCTGCTCGGCCCTTATCGCCGAGCGCCGTCATAAACGCCGTGTCATAAACCATGAGCCGCGGGGTGCTTCGGCGCTTTGCGAGCTCCTTGTCACTGAACTTGGGAATCGCCGTAACCAAACCGGCCTTGCCCAGCAGGTCCAAATACCCGGCGACCGTGACCGTGTTACCGGCATCCTGCAGCTGGCCTACCATTTTTGAATACGAAAGCTCCTGCCCCGAATAGCTTGCCGCGAGCCAAAAGAGCGCGCGCATCAGCGCCGGTTTGCGTATATTCTCCAACGAGAGAACATCGCGCGAGATCGCCGGCTCAACGATCGCATCTCGGATATAGTTTCGCCAACGGGCGTCATCGGAAACCAGCGGCGCCGCACCCGGATATCCACCGTGATAGAGATAGTCTTCAAAAGAAAAGCCAAAGGCCTCGCTGCACTCGCGATAGGACCAATGCGGCGACCGAATGAGCTCGTAACGGCCCATAAGGGATTCTTCCAAGCCCTTATGCAGCAGCAGCGACGACGATCCGGTCAAAATGACCTTGAGCGGCGTCCCCTCCCGGCGATCCCGGTCGTACAATCCCTTGACGACCGTGGACCAACTCTGCACCTTTTGAATCTCATCAACAACGAAAACGGCCGGGACCTTACCTCCAGACGTGAGGTTTCTTGCCTGTTGCCACTCGATTTGCAGCCAGCTGGCATCGGGATTCACAACATCGTCCGCATTGGCCACGTGACAGGGCATGTCTGCATGGTGCAACGCCTGCACGAACATGGTCGACTTTCCCGTTTGGCGGGGCCCGATTATAAATTGCATCAACGGATTATTCGTTTCCCGCATCCTCTGGGCTATCACGGCAACTTGATGGCGCTCAAACATGTCAATCTACCTCCTTGTTTCTTAAATACTCAGTATACTGAGTAAAATCACTCAGTATACTGAGTATTTTTAGAACCGGGAGATCGAACCCGCCAACTTAACTCCCTTCACCAGCGGGTTGCCGCCGCCCCCTCCGCGAGTCGAGTTTCTGGCCCTTCGTGCTCACTCGATATATAAAAACTGCCATAGCCATATCGAAAAACCGGTATAGCCGGTCCCATCATCGAACCATCGCGAATGGGCCACAGGATTTCGCGATGGTTCGCAAGCTTTCGCGGAGATTCGCGACAAATCGAGAGCTGATACGCATCTTATTGTTCATATTCAAGGCCACGACGTCTCAAAAGGTATACGCTTTGAAACAGTTAAGTTTCCCAGCGCCCCCAATCGAGATCAATCGTCACCACATTATTTCGTCAATCGTCACCACGCCGCAGATAGAATGCATAATCTTGGGACAAACACTTCTGATTAATTTGTCCCGCGTCTTGCTCACTGGGCGAATTGGCTGCGGTAGAGCTCGGCGTAGAAGCCGCCTGCCGCTAGCAGCTCGTCGTGCGTGCCACGCTCGATAATCTGCCCGTCGCGCATGACTAGGATGCAATCGGCGTTACGGATCGTCGATAGGCGGTGCGCCACGACAAAGCTCGTGCGACCGGCCATGAGCTCGTCGAATGCCGCCTGCACCTGCAGCTCGGTACGTGTATCGATGCTCGACGTTGCCTCGTCCAGCAGCAGAATCGCCGGATCGGTGAGCATGACGCGCGCGATGCACAGCAGCTGTTTTTGACCCTGGCTAAACGTGCCGCCGTCCTCGCCGATCACCGTATCGTAGCCGCCTGGCAGCTGCACGATAAACTTGTGCGCGTGCGCGCGCTTGGCGGCCTCGACAATCTGCTCGCGCGTGGCATCGGGGCAACCGTAGGCAATGTTCTGGGCCACCGTGCCCTCGAACAGCCAGGTGTCCTGCAGCACCATGCCAAAGGCGCGGCGCAGGCTCTCACGCGTGTAGTCGCGCGAGGAATGCCCGTCGACCACGATGTGCCCGGCATCGATGTCGTAAAAGCGCAGCAGCAGGTTGATGAGCGTCGTCTTACCGCAGCCCGTGGGGCCAACGAGGGCAAACCGCATACCGGGCTTGGCGTCGATGCAGATGTCCTGCAGCAGCTTGCGGTCGGGCACGTAGCTAAAGTCCACATGCTCAAAGGCGACCTCACCCTGCGGGGCTGTGAGTTCAACGGCATCCGCGGCATCGGGCTCCTGCTCGCGTGCATCGAGCAGCGCAAACATGCGGCGCGCCGAGGCATAGGCCGTCTGGATCTGCGTGATGACGTTGGTGACCTCGTTGAACGGCTTGGTGTACTGGTTGGCGTAAGACAGGAAGATCTGCACACCGCCCACCGTGAGCGCCGCGGGCACGCCCGTAATCACGCCAACGCAGCCGATCACGGCCACCACGGCATAGATGATGTTGTTGATAAAGCGCGTGCCGGGGTTAGAGAGCGAACCCATAAACTGCGCGCGCTCGCCCGCGGTGTAGAGCTCGGCATTGAGGGCATCGAAGCGCAGCTGCGCGTTGGAACCATAGGCAAAGGCGTCGACAAGCTTTTGCTCGCCCACATACTCCTCGATATGACCGCCCAGTTGACCCTGAATACGCTGCTGTGCCGTAAAGCTTTTGTTGGAGAGCTTGGCAATAGCACCGGCTGCAAAAATGGAAAGCGGCGTGATGAGCACCACCACGAGCGTCATGGTCAGGTTGATGGAAAGCATAAACGCGAGCGTGCCCACGATGGTAATAACACCGGTGAAGAGCTGCGTGAAGCCCTGCAGCAGACCGTCGCCCACCTGGTCGACGTCGTTGACCACGCGGCTCATGAGGTCGCCGTGAGCATGGCTGTCGATAAAGCTGAGCGGCATGCGGCTGAGCTTATCGCTCGCCTCCACGCGCATGTCGCGCACCGTTTCGTAGGACAGGCGGTTGACGCAATAGCCCTGCAGCCACTGGAAGGACGCTGCTCCCACCACGACGAGCGCGAGTTTGGTGACAAGCGGCAGCAGCGCGCCGAAGTCCACCTGCCCGGCGGCGACGATAAGGTCGATGCCCTCGCCGATGAGAATGGGCGTGTAGAGCTGCAGAATCACGGAGATGGCGGCACTCACAAACGACGCTACAAACGAAATGCGATGCGGACGAACGTAGCCCATCAGGCGGCGAGTCACCGCACCCACAGGATAACGCTCGGGGTCGCCAGGCTGGCGCGGACCGTCGCCCAGGTCGTTGAGGCTATCGTTACCGGACACGTTGGCCGTCATCGTGGCGACCGAACCGGAAGAAGTATACGGATTCATTTAGCAGCCCTCCTTTGCGCAGACGGATGCGGGGGCGGTCGGGGCAGACGCGGGCGCCGCACTCCCCTGCTGGCCCTCGAGCTCCTCGCGGCGCAGCTGCGACTGGCAAATCTCGCGATAGAGCTGACAGGTCGCATAGAGCTCGTCATGTGTGCCCAGGCCGGCAACCGAGCCGTGGTCGAGCACGCAGATCACGTCGGCATCGCGCACGGTCGAGACGCGCTGGCTCACAATCACCGTGGTCAGCGGCAGCCCGCCCTTGGCGGCACCGCGCATGCTGCGCTCGCGAATGGCATGGCGAAGCGCTGCGTCGGTCTTAAAGTCGAGCGCCGACGCGGAGTCATCCATGATCAATATCTGAGGCGAACCAACCAAGGCACGCGCGATAGTCAGGCGCTGACGCTGGCCACCGCTAAAGTTCTTGCCGCCCGCCTCGACCGGGGCGTCTAAGCCCTGCGGCTTGTTGCGCACGAACTCGCTGGCCTGCGCCATGTCGAGTGCCGCCCAGAGCTCCTCGTCGGTCGCAGCTTCATCGCGCCAGGTTAGGTTGCTGCGGATCGTGCCGCTCACGAGCGACGCGCGCTGCGGAACGGTCGCGACCACATGGCGCAGCTGATCGAGCGGCCAGGCGCGCACGTCGGCACCCATTACGCTCACGCTGCCGACGCCCGCGTCGTACAGG
>URIE01000119.1 GCA_900547805.1 uncultured Collinsella sp. | reverse complement strand
GCAGACCTCACCGACTCGTTCTACTTCATCGAGGCCGGCACGCTCGTGGAAAAGATCGAGTCGTCCTCGCAGACGCTCAAGCAGGAATACCTCGATACATACGAGAGATGAATGTGGGGGAGTGTTCGGATGAAGTTGATATTTAAGGTCCAGCTCGTGTTGTGCCGAAAAGACCGTGAACCTTTTGTGGGACGCGCGGCGCCGTGGTACCATAGCCGAGTTTGTTGTCTTGGTCGGAAACCAAGACGCCTTATGCGCTGATCGGTAACCAGCGCCTGACCAATAAGGAGTCCTACCATGAAGCAGGGTATCCATCCCCAGTATGTCGAGTGCACGGTGACGTGCTCCTGCGGCAACACCTTCAAGACGCACGCTACCGTGTCCGAGATGAAGGTCGAGCTTTGCAACGAGTGCCACCCGTTCTACACCGGCCAGCAGAAGTTCGTCGACACCGGTGGACGCGTCCAGCGCTTCGCCGACAAGTTCGGTGGCGCCGCTGCCGCCCAGCTCAAGAAGGCCGAGGAGGCCAAGGCTGCCAAGGCTGCCAAGGCTGCTGAGGCCGAGGCCGCTCGCAAGGCCGCCGCTGAGGCTAAGGCTGCCGAGAAGGCTAAGCGTGCCGCTAAGTTCGCCGAGGAGGCTGCCAAGCAGGCTGCTGAGGCTCCCGCAGAGGCTCCCGTCGAGGAGGCCGCTGCCGAGGCCGAGACCACCGAGGCTGCTGAGTAAATAGCTCGCCGCGGAATCACTCGCATTCATGGCATGAGGGCCGTGCATCCATTTGGGTGCGCGGCCCTTTTCTTTTTATTGGTGCAAGCCAACCTGTCCCCATTGCACCAGATTGGTGCGAAGGGGACAGGTTAGTTTGCACCAAATGACAGAGAGGCGGCGTTTGCCCAGATAAAACCTGCCAAAATAAACCTGTCCCTTTTTGGCAGGTTGGTCGTAGTTATTACGTGGCGGTCGAGGTCGACCGTATGGGGCGCGCCTTGTTTGGCTAAAGTACAATTATCTGTGTTTAACTCGCCCGCAGCTGCACGGCGTGGGCGATGGCCAAAAAGGAAAACCACATGGGATTCATGTCAAAGCTGCTGTCCTTTGGATCCGATAAGGACCTTAAGCGCTACTACAAGATCGTCGACCAGATCAACGGTCTTGAGCCCCAGTTTGAGAAGATGACCGAGGAGGAACTCCGCGGCCAGACCGATAAGTTCCGCGAGCGTTACGCCAACGGCGAGTCGCTCGACGACATGCTCCCCGAGGCCTTTGCCACCGTGCGTGAGGCTTCCAAGCGCACCATGGGTATGCGCCACTTTGACGTGCAGCTCATTGGCGCCATGGCGCTGCACGAGGGCCACATCGCCGAGATGAAGACCGGCGAAGGTAAGACCCTCGTCTCCACGTTGGCCGGCTATCTCAACGCTATTGCCGGCAAGGGCGTGCACGTCGTTACTGTCAACGATTACCTTGCCAAGCGCGACTCCGAGTGGATGGGCCGCATCTACAAGTACCTGGGCATGACCGTCGGTCTGCTCCAGAACAACATGCCGCTCGAGCTCAAGCGCCCGGCCTACCAGGCCGACGTCACCTACGGCACCAACTCCGAGTTCGGCTTTGATTACCTGCGCGACAACATGGTTACCCGTCCCGAGCAGCGCGTGCAGCGCGGTCACAACTACGCCATCGTCGACGAGGTTGACTCCATCCTGATCGATGAGGCCCGCACCCCGCTGATCATCTCGGGCGCTGGCACCAAGTCCGCCAGTACCTACAAGGACTTCGCGCGTGCCGTGCGTGGCCTTGAGCGCGGCGAGGACGTGTCGCACGACATGCTCACCGCCACCGAGGACGTCGAGCCCACGGGCGACTATGTCATGGACGAGGCCAAGCACACCATTGCAGCTACCGAGCGCGGCCTTAAGAAGATCGAGCGCCGCCTGGGTATCGATGACATCTATGCCGATCTCTCCGGCCAGCTTGTCAACCACCTGCAGCAGGCGCTGAAGGCCCAGTACATGTTCCACCGCGACAAGCAGTACGTGGTCACCAACGGCGAGGTCAAGATCGTCGACGAGTTCACCGGCCGCATTATGGAAGGCCGCCGTTACTCCGAGGGCCTGCACCAGGCCATCGAGGCCAAAGAGGGCGTGCTTGTACGCGAGGAGAACCAGACGCTGGCCACTATCACCTTGCAGAACTACTTCCGTCTGTATGACAAGCTCTCCGGCATGACCGGTACGGCACTCACCGAGGACGCCGAGTTCCGCGAGATCTACAAGCTGCCCGTCGAGGTCATCCCCTCCAACAAGCCCGTGCAGCGCGTGGACCACGAGGACCTGGTGTACCGTACCATTCAGGCCAAGTACAACGCCGTCGCCGACGATGTCGAGCAGCGTCACGCCAAGGGCCAGCCGGTCCTGGTGGGCACCGTCTCCATCGAGAGCTCCGAGAAGCTGTCGGCCGCCCTTACCAAGCGCGGCATCGCGCACGAGGTCCTCAACGCCAAGCACCATGAGCGCGAGGCCCACATCGTGGCCCAGGCCGGACGCTACGGCGCCGTGACCATCGCCACCAACATGGCCGGTCGTGGTACCGACATCCTGCTGGGCGGCAATCCCGACGAGCTGGTGCGCGAGCGCCTGGAGTACGAGGGCTTGACCATGGAGGACGTCACGCCCGAGCAGCTCGAGCAGTTCAACGCCGAGGCCAAGGAGACCTGCAAAGCCGAGCGCGAGCGCGTGCTTGCCGCCGGCGGCCTGACCGTCATCGGCACCGAGCGCCATGAGTCCCGCCGTATCGACAACCAGCTGCGTGGCCGTTCCGGCCGTCAGGGCGATCCGGGCGAGACCCAGTTCTACCTGTCGCTTGAGGACGATCTGATGCGCCTGTTTGGCGGCGACAAGATGGACCGCGTCTCCAAGATGATGGTCACGGCCGATATGGGCGACGACATGCCCATCCAGCACAAGATCATTTCCAAGGCCGTCGAGAGCGCCCAGCACAAGGTCGAGAGCATCAACTTCTCCATGCGCAAGAGCGTCCTTGAGTACGACGACGTCATGAACAAGCAGCGCCAGGTCATCTACGCCGAGCGCAACAAGATTCTGGACGGCAAGGACCTGACCGATCACATCACCGAGGTCATGCACGACACCGTGTACCGCTGCGTGCAGGAGTTCTGCACCAAGGACAGTCACGATGGCGAGCGCGACCTGGAGGGCCTGCGCAAGTGGGTTGTGGAGCTCACCGGCCACATCGATACGCCGAAGTTCCCCGACGAGGATTATGAGGCCCTGGCTGCCGATGTCCTGGCTTACGTAGAGAAGTGCTACAACATGAAGGCCGAGCGCTTGGGCGAGGACCTGATGCGCGAGCTCAACACCCAGGTCATGCTGCGCGTCATCGATACCCGCTGGATGAACTACCTGCAGGAGATGGACTACCTCAAGACCGGCATCGGCCTGCGCGGCTTTGGCCAGCGCGACCCGTTGGTCGAGTACAAGACCGAGGCCTACGGCGCATTCCAGATGCTCGTCGACACCATGTACGAGGATTACCTGCGCACGGTTCTGCGCATCGAGATCAAGGCTGCCCCGCGTGCCGTGGAGCACAAGGAGGAGCCCGCGCTCGAGGGCGCGCACTTCTCCGGTCCTGCCGAGGTCGATGGTGATAACGGCGACTCGGTGCTGCGCAAGCAGGCGCAGGTGCAGGCCCGCACGGCTGTCCAAGGCGGACCGGCTGCCGTCAACAACGGTGGCAAGGTGACCACTTATCGCAAGTCCGAGAGCGACGATCCGTACGTCAACGTGGGCCGCAACGACCCGTGCCCCTGCGGTAGCGGCAAGAAGTTTAAGTACTGCCACGGCAGGAATCGTTAATGGCTGAGGCTTTAGAGATAACGCCCGCCGAGCTGGACGCGTTTGCGGACCGGCTCGGCGAGGTCGAGTCGTATCTCCATTTGGACGAAAAGCGCACGCGCGTGACCGAGCTCGAGGCCAAAAGTGTTGCCCCTGGCTTTTGGGATGACGCCGACGCCGCCCGTGCCACGATGGAGGAGATCGCGCGTACCAAGGAAGATATCGCTGCCGTGGACACCGCGCGCGGCGAGCTTTCCGATGCCCGCGCCGCGCTGGAGCTTGCCGAGGAGATGGGGGACGACCCCGATGCCGCCGCCCTTCGCGAGGAGGCTACAGCCACGGCTGAGCGCCTGGCCCGTGCCATCGATGAGCTTGAGCTTTCGAGCTGGTTTACCGGTGAGTTCGATCACGGCGATGCCATTGTGACCATCAAGCCCGGACAGGGTGGTCTGGAGGCCCAGGACTGGACCTTCATGCTCTTTAAGATGTACATGAAGTATTGCCAGCGTCGCGGCTGGAAGGTCACCATCAACGACTGTCCCGCGGCCGAGATCATCGGCATTGACCGCGCGACCTTTACCGTCGAGGGCAAGGACGCATTTGGCATGCTGCGCGCCGAGGCCGGCGTCCACCGCTTGGTGCGCATTAGCCCCACCGACGACAAGAAGCGCCGCCAGACCACGTTTGCCGGCGTCGAGGTCATTCCCGTGCTACCCGATGATATCGACATCGAGATCAGTCCCGATGACA
Source organism: uncultured Collinsella sp. (assembly GCA_900547805.1). Lineage (GTDB taxonomy): Bacteria > Actinomycetota > Coriobacteriia > Coriobacteriales > Coriobacteriaceae > Collinsella. Next base: position 605 of record URIE01000119.1, on the reverse strand, counting down.
TCCGCGTGGACGTGTACCACGCGAGCGGCCCGGGCGGCCAGGGCGTTAACACCACCGACTCCGCCGTGCGCGTGACGCATTTCCCCAGCGGCATTGTGGTCACCTGCCAAAACGAGCGCAGCCAGATCCAGAACAAGGCCGCGTGCATGCAGATCCTCAAGGCTCGCCTGTACGAGATTGAGCTCGAGAAGCGCGCCGAGGCGCTCGATGAGATTCGCGGACCCAAAACCACGATCGGTTTTGGCAACCAGATTCGCAGCTACGTGCTCTACCCGTACCAGATGGTCAAGGATCTGCGCTCGGGCGTTGAGACCAGCAATGTCGAGGCAGTTCTTGACGACGGCGACCTGGATCCGTTTGTGATCGGCTACCATCGTTGGGCAACCGGCAACGCCGATGCGGAAGGCTCGGACGCCTAAACCTCTTGGATTATGTGGGGGTGGGTACAAAACCCTCCGAGCAGGGTGGTTTTGTACCCAGAACAAACCCTGCACGGGGGTGGTATTTGCCTGCCGAATCGGTAGAATCGAATAGAGCGAGAAGTTCAAAGCTCATCCGTTTGGGTGCGCTTTTTTGAGGGAGGCAGCATGGCATATCGTCTGGAC
>URIE01000118.1 GCA_900547805.1 uncultured Collinsella sp. | reverse complement strand
TGTACTACGTGACGCCGAGCGGCGAGGAGTACAAGCAGGCGTGGTACCGCTCCCAGACCACTGCGCGCGCCGGATGGCTGAACACCGTGTGCGACGACGGCTCTACCTATAGCGGCGACGACTACGCCGGTATCTACGGCGAGCCGCTCGACCGTCTGCAGGTCTGCGTCACCGACGGGGTGCCGTGGTAATGGCTTTCGTCATGGGCGCGGCGCTCGGCGCGATTTTGGGCAGCTTCGTCACGGTTGTCGCGCTCGCCCTGATCTGGGGCGGGAGCGACCGCGGGCGATAACAGCAAAAGGGGCCGTGGCGGTTCGTCGCCACGGCCCCTTTCTCGTATCCCTCGAATATCCCAAGTGGGCGCAAAACCCTAAGTACGGTCAGTGTGTTGCGGTACGTTCAGCGTGTTTTGCCTGTTGGTCAGCATCAATAGCGAGCTGCGGCAAACTGTCTCAGTGCTGCCACATGTGGTTGACAGGGCCGGAGCCTTTGCCCATGTCAAAGCCGGCGGCGAGAGCGCCCGTTAGGTAGGCCTTGCCGGCGTTGACGGCGTCGGCAAGATCCATGCCCTGCGCCAATGCGCAGGCGATGGCGGATGAAAGCGTGCAGCCGGTGCCATGCGTGTTGCCGGTCTCGATGCGCTTGTGGCGGAACCACGTGGTGAGTGGATCTCCAAGATGGTTGCCCTCGTCATCGAGTGGCGCGGGTTCGGCCAATACATCGTTGGCCTCGTTGACAAGATGCCCACCCTTAACGAGGGATGCGCAACCAAAGCGGCGGGTGAGGAGCATGGCAGCATTTTGCTGTGTGCGCTCGGAGTCGACCTCGTAGTCAAGCAGGGCCATGGCCTCGGGAATATTGGGCGTGATGACGGTTGCTAGTGGGAACAGGCGGCGGGTGAGCGCCTCGGCGGCATCTTCGGCAATCAGCCGTGCGCCCGAGGTGGCTACCATGACGGGGTCGACGACCACGTTTGTCGCGTTCCAGGCGCTCAGGCGGTCGGCGATAACCTCGATAATCTCGGCAGAGGAAACCATGCCGATCTTGACGGCGCTGGGGCGGATATCGTCAAATACGGCGTCGATCTGCGCAGCGACGATATCAGGGGAGATATTCTGCACGGCGGTGACACCGAGCGTGTTTTGTGCGGTGATGGCGGTGATGGCCGTCTCGGCATACAGGCGGTGCGCCGTGATGGTCTTGATGTCGGCCTGAATGCCGGCGCCACCGCTGGAATCGGATCCTGCGATGGACAGGACGGCAGGTACCTTGCTACGATCCATGTTCGCTCCCTTGTCCGGTTGGATTCAAATGGGTCTTTAAGCCTGCATTATAAAGATGCCCGGGCCGACTCTATGTCGAACCCGGGCGCGAGATGTAATTTTTACGCAAATGTAAGCAAATGTTCACACGTCAACAATTGGCGGGCGCCGACTCGATGTTAAAAGGCGATTGCGGCGAAGAGACTAGTCCTCCATACCGAGGTCGATCGTCGTGCCCTCAAACACTTTGTTGACGGTGCGGACGGCGCACATCTTGCCGCACATGGTGCAGGTGCCCTCGGTGGCGGCGGGGGATTCCTCGTAGCGCTTCTTACCAGTGACCGGGTCGAGAGCGCACTTCCACATGGCATCCCAGTCGAGTTTGCGGCGTGCCTGGCCCATCTTATCGTCCATGTCGCGGGCGTGTGGCACCTTCTTGGCGATGTCGGCGGCGTGTGCGGCAATCTTAGTGGCCATGAGGCCGTCGAGCACATCCTGGGCGTTGGGCAGGCACAGGTGTTCGGCGGGCGTCACGTAGCACAGGAAGTCGGCGCCCGAGCTAGCGGAGATGGCGCCACCGATGGCTGCGGTGATGTGGTCGTAACCCACGCCGATATCGGTCACCAGCGGCCCCAGCACATAGAACGGGGCGTTGTGGCACAGGCGCTTCTGCAGCTTCATATTGGCGGCGATCTCGTCGAGCGCCATGTGGCCGGGGCCCTCGACCATGACCTGGACGCCGGCGGCCCAAGCGCGCTTGCACAGCTTACCCAGTTCGATCATCTCGGCGGTCTCGGTGGCGTCGTTGGAGTCGTAGAGACAGCCCGGGCGGCAGGAGTCGCCGAGCGAGATGGTCACGTCGTACTCGTGGCAGATCTCGAGCACCTCGTCGTAGAACTCGTAGAACGGATTCTCGTTGCCGGTGACCTCCATCCATCCAAACAGCAGCGAGCCGCCGCGGCTGACGATGTTCATTAGGCGGCCGGTCTCCTTGAAGGTTTTGATGACCGATTTATTGATGCCGCAGTGGATGGTCATAAAGTCCACGCCGTCCTCGGCGTGCGCGCGCACGACCTCGAGCAGGTCATCCTTGGTAAGCTTGACCAGCGGCTTTTCCATGTAGCCGATGGCGTCGTACATGGGGACGGTGCCCACCATGAGCGGCGTCTCGTCGATGAGCTGCTGGCGGAACTGGCGTGTCTTGCCCGAGTTGGAGAGGTCCATGATGGCGTCGGCGCCAAAGTCCTCGGCGATCTTGACCTTCTTCCATTCCTCGGCGGCATCGGCCTTGTCGCCCGAGATGCCCAGGTTGACGTTGACCTTGGTGGACAGGCCCTCGCCGACACCAAAGGCGCGCATGCCCTTTTTGATATGCACGATGTTGGCGGGAATGGCGATGCGGCCGTCGGCCACGCGCTCGCGGATGTACTCGGGGTCGCGATGCTCGCGCTCGGCGACTTCCTTCATCTGCGGCGTGATCTGCCCGGCGCGGGCGAAGTCGATTTGCGTGACGAGCTTGGGCTCGGTCTGTGTGCTCATTGGCACGGCTCCCTTCGTTGGCATTACCCATATCAGGTTTGCGGGTCAGGGCGGGCGCGCCCAATCTCAGCCTGCCGTCTTGTCCTGCAAGCTCCCCGTTATGTCATGGGCTCAAGTATAGCCTGAATGGGTACGATTGAGCCAATGAGTGTGCCCGTGGGGAGGCGAACATGGAAGACAAGCATCTATATCGAGAGACGCAATGGGATGTATCGGCCGAGGAAAGCCGTGCGCACCATGGCCTGGTCGCGATTGGTTTTGCGGTGCTTGCCGTGCTGGTGATTGCCTTTTGCATTTGGACGTTTGGCGGTCGCGGCGGCGCTGCCTGGGAGTTTGAGGCCGACGATAACCTGCCGATTATGACGATGAAGGTCTCTGGCGGCAACACGGTGGCAGCTCCTGGCGACTATTGGTATCCGCGCGACGAGTTTGTGCAGCTTCAGTTGAGCGGTGGGTCCATTCCGGGCGAAGAGATCGAGCGTGTGACCTTCGATGCGTCGCTCAAGACGCTGACGGTCGAGCTCAAGGACCAAGGAGATGTGCCCACGACGATGGATATCGCACTGACGGAATGGCGTCTGGAGCCTCCGACGGGTGTTGCGGTGTCCGAGGTTGAGCACGTCAAGATTGTCTATCAGGACGGTTCGACAAACGGGATTGCAAAGGCCGATGGCTTGGCGGAGTAACGGGGTGTTTGGAAACGGCGGGCCTATTGTGCCTGCGCGTTCATGAAAACCAGGGTGTTTTTGTCTGAAAGCTCGGGGATGTGACGATAGCCGATGTTGAATGCGGTAAGTTCGCTTGCATCCACGAGTTTGTTTTCTGCCATCCAGCGCACCATGGAGCCGCGCGCTTTTTTTGCTGGCGGTCGACCGTTGGATGGGCTTGCCGTTGCGGACGCCTTCGCCAAAGAGGCAGGTGACGACCGTGGCATCGGTGGTGAGGCGGGGCAGAACGGCTTTGGCGTATTCCGCACTGGCGAGGTTGACGATCGTAGCGTTGGAGTCCGCCGGAGCGATGGCCCGTGCGAGCTTGTCGCCCCAAAACGCATAGAGGTCTCGGGCACCGTCGACGGCAAGCTTCGCGCCCATCTCCAGCCGATATGGTTCAACGGCATGAAAGGGGCGTACGCATCCGTAAAGGCCCGAGAGAATCCACAGATGGTTTTGCAGCCAGTCGAGCTGTGCGGTATCCATGACCTCGGGTGCCATGCTCTGGTATTGGATGCCGTGGTAGGACATGACGGCGGGGGAGAGGTGACGTGCGATACCGGAATCGGCGAGGTCGGCATCGCTCAGGACGGGCATAAATTCGTGAAGCGTATCCAGGCACGTTGTAAGCAGCCTGTCGCTCACGTTCCAAAGGGCCTGAAGGCCTGCCGCGCCGTCCTCGTGTTCGATGCCCAGCAGTGCCTGATGGAGCCGGGCCGTCTGATGTGCAAAAGGCGGTATGCCCCAAACGTCAAAGGCATCTTGAGCTGTCCGCATCTGTTTGGCGGGCGAAATGACGACCTGTAGCACGGAATCCTCCTCCCGCTAAAAAAGTTGCGGTGAAATGCAGACTGCTTTCCCTGTTGGAAGGCCTAATGAATCCGTATTTCACCGCAAGTTATGAAGGGCTGATTGGGCTCGTTTTACGAGGGCTGGTTAGGCGCGCTCGAGGAAGGCCTTGTAGCCGCGGTAGGCCTCGTAGATGTCGGCCTTGTTGGCGACCTCCCACAGGGCGTGCATGGACAGGACGGCAACGCCGGAGTCGATGACGTTCATGCCGTACTTGGCCATGATGTAGGCGATGGTGCCGCCGCCGCCCGCGTTGACGCGACCGAGCTCACAGGTCTGGAAGTCCACGCCCGCCTCGTCCATGATGTCGCGGATGAGGGCCACATACTCGGCGTCGGCGTCGTTAGAGCCGCCCTTGCCGCGCCTGCCCGTGTACTTGTTAAAGCACAGGCCGCGACCCATAAAGGCTGCGTTCTTGGTTTCGAACTTGCCGGCGTAGCCCGGGTCGAAGCCGGCGGACACGTCGGAGGAGAGCATGCGGCTGCGGGCGAGCGCGCGGCGCAGGGCCAGCGGGCTATCCTCGCCGGCGAGCGTCATGATCTCGGCGACGGTGTTCTCGAAGAAGCGGCTCGTCATGCCGGTGGCACCCACGGAGCCGATCTCCTCCTTGTCGACGATGAGTGTGATGCTCGTGCGCTCCACGTTGGCGACGTTGATCTGGGCGAGCATGGACGGATAGGCGCAGACACGGTCGTCGTGGCCATAGCCCAGAATCATGGAGCGGTCGAGGCCCATGTCACGGGCGGGGCCGGAGGGCACGACCTCGATCTCGGCGGAGAGGAAGTCCTCCTCCTCGACGTCGTACTGCTCCTTGAGGATGTCCAGGAACATCTGCTTGACGGGCTCCTTAGGGGCTGTCTCTTATACACATCTGACGCTGCCGACGAATAGAGAGG